>CALDSI010000240.1 GCA_937911395.1 uncultured Labrenzia sp. | reverse complement strand
CTGACGTCACAAATCGCCTCAACCATCGATGACGCTTTGGCGCCACGTGGCCTTGACCGAATTCAAAACATCTGAAGTCCTGATGGTCGGCTATATGAATGAAGAAGCCTTGAAACGCACCATCGATACGGGGGAAGCCTGGTATTGGAGCCGGTCCCGTAAAGGGTTCTGGAAAAAAGGCGAAACATCCGGCCAGATCCAGAAAGTGCAAGAAATCCTCACCGATTGTGACCAGGACGCCCTGGTTGTGAAAGTGACCGTGGAAGGCAACGGCGCAACCTGCCACGTCGGTTACCGGTCCTGCTTTTTCCGTAAGGTTTCCAACCCACAAGACGGTACCGTTCGCTTGGAAAACGTAGAAAAAGAGAAAGTCTACGACCCCAAGGAAGTTTACGGAAAGTCTTAGGTGCAGCTGGTTTCTAGCATCACCAGATTATGCGCAGCCCCGGTGATATCAATCGCCGGAGTGGTCTCCCTCCGTTACGACGCATAAGTAAACGCACATATACCCCACCACGCGGACTTACCATAAGCTTTGTCCGAACCGACGGCTGCAAATAAGCACCGCGGTTGACCAAATGCGACCGGAGAGACGCCTGGGAGGGCTCGCATGGTGGGCCAGCGTGACGCGCATCTGAGTATTCAGCTGCAGGTGAAACCTGTGCGCTTTGTCATGCCCCGAACCTGTTACATGGGCTGGAGGGCATGATGACCCCTGCCCAACCAACGCGCAGAAGCTTTCTCAAAGGCGCCCTTCGGTCACCCGACCATACGCTCATGCGTCCTCCTCAAGCTGTTGATGCTTTTCCAACCCTCTGTGATGGCTGCACCAAATGCGAAACTGCTTGTCCTGAAAACATCATTGTGATGGGGAAAGATCGTCAGCCGGTCATCGATTTCACCCATGGACTTTGCACGTTTTGTAGCGAGTGCGCCAACGCATGCCCCACCGGGGCTTTGGATCCACTTCTTGATCTTGATTGGAACTGGAAGCCCGCCATTTCGCAGACCTGTTTTTCGCAAATCGGGATCACCTGCAGAAGTTGCGAAGACGCGTGCGATCAATGCGCCATCCGTTTCAAGTTGGGGTTGGGCGGCAGGTCCGAACCCCAAATCGATTTCGACAGTTGCAGCGGGTGCGGCGCATGCGCCCATGTGTGCCCGGCAAATGCCGTGACGTTCAAGCAATCACAACCAGAGATGAGTGAGGCCATCACATGAACATATGCGGCTGCCTCGTACATACTACACCGGATGCAACCGAAAGAATTGGTGCTGTCATAGATGCAATGGACGGCGCCGAGGTTCATGTAGTTGGCGACGGAGGCCGCCTTGTTGTGGTCGTCGAAGACACGGCAAGCCGCATGGCATCGGAACTGATCATGGATATGCATCAGATCCCGGGTGTTATCTCCCTGTCTCTGACCTACCACCATTTCGATGAATCCGAAGCTTTGGGCGCCGCTTCTCTGCCCACCTCATCAAGCCAAGCCGGAGACCAGACAAATGACCATTTCTGAATCCCGCCGGACGTTTTTGAAGGCCACCGCAGCCGCTGCAACCGCGTCTGCTGCCGGAATTTCACTTGGAACAGATATCGCCCAAGCACAAATCCAGGCGCCAGACATCAAATGGGACAAGGCCGCCTGCCGGTTTTGCGGCACCGGGTGTTCTGTCCTGGTTGGAACCAAGGAAGGCCGGGTTGTTGCAACACAGGGCGACCCCGAAGCTTCGGTCAATCGCGGCTTAAACTGCGTAAAAGGGTATTTCCTATCCAAAATCATGTACGGCGCAGACCGGTTGAAACATCCTCTGCTTCGCAAAACGAATGGTGTGTACGACAAAAATGGCGAGTTTGAACCAGTCAGCTGGGATGAAGCCTTCGATGTCATGGCACAAAAGTGGAAGGAAGCCCTGAAGGCCAAAGGGCCGACCAGTGTTGGCATGTTCGGTTCCGGACAATGGACGATCTGGGAAGGATATGCTGCTGCCAAGCTGATGAAAGCCGGCTTCCGGTCCAACAACATTGATCCGAACGCCCGCCACTGCATGGCGTCAGCGGTCGTCGGTTTCATGCGCACGTTTGGGATCGATGAGCCTATGGGCTGCTACGATGATTTCGAAGCGGCAGATACGTTTGTGCTCTGGGGCTCGAACATGGCCGAGATGCACCCGATCCTCTGGTCAAGACTGACAGACACACGGCTGACGAAACCCGGTGCTCAGGTCCATGTCTTGTCAACCTACGAACACCGGTCGTTTGAGCTCGCAGACAATGGCATGGTTTTCAAGCCGCAAACGGATTTGGCGATCCTGAATTACATCGCCAATCACATCATTCAGTCTGGTTCTGTGAACGAAGACTTCATGGCCAAGCACGTGAACATTACCAGGACCGAAACGGATATTGGCTATGGTCTCCGTCCCGAAAACCCGCTGCAACAGGAAGCAGCTCATCCAGACTCCGGTAAACTGACCGCCATTGATTTGGACGAATACGCGTCAGCCGTCGCCGAGTACACGGTCGACATGGTTTCAGAGTTGTCCGGCGTGCCTGCCGAGAAGCTCGAAAAGCTCGCGCATCAATACGCCGACCCGAACCGCAAGATCATGTCACTCTGGACCATGGGGTTCAACCAGCACACCCGTGGATCTTGGGTTAACTCCCTGTGTTACAACGTCCACCTCCTAACGGGCAAAATCTCCGAGCCAGGAAATTCGCCGTTTTCACTAACCGGTCAACCTTCGGCCTGTGGCACGGCACGGGAAGTGGGAACATTTTCGCACCGCCTACCAGCCGACATGGTGGTCAACAACGACAAGCACCGGGAAATCTGCGAGACCGCTTGGAACATTCCTGAAGGCACAATACCGCCAAAACCGGGTTTCCACGCAGTTCTGCAGAACAGAATGCTCAAGGACGGGAAACTCAACGCCTATTGGGTCCAATGCAACAACAACATGCAGGCGGCACCAAACCTGAATGAAGAAAGCTTTCCCGGGTACAGAAACCCGGAAAACTTTGTAACCGTATCGGACCCCTACCCGACCGTAACCGCCATTGCGGCAGACCTGATATTGCCGACGGCCATGTGGGTTGAAAAGGAAGGGGCCTATGGCAACGCAGAACGGCGAACGCAGTTCTGGCGCCAACAGGTCCATGCACCGGGCGAAGCCAAGTCCGATCTCTGGCAATTGATGGAGTTTTCCAAGCGCTTCACGGTCGAGGAGGTCTGGGGCGAAGAACTGCTTGCGAAAATGCCCGAACACCGCGGGAAGACGATGTATGACGTGCTTTATGCAAACGGAACAGTCGACAAATTCTCCCTAAGCGAAACTCAAGAAGGTCACCCGAACGACGACGCCGCTCATTTCGGTTTCTATGTCCAAAAGGGTCTGTTTGAAGAGTATGCCGGTTTCGGCCGCGATCACGGCCATGACCTTGCGCCGTTCGAAACATATCATGAGGTAAGGGGTCTTCGATGGCCCGTGGTCGACGGGAAAGAAACGCTTTACAGGTTCCGTGAAGGCCATGATCCTTATGTTCCAGAGGGCGAAGGTGTCCGGTTTTATGGACATAAGGACGGCAAGGCCAAGATCATCTTTGCTCCCTATGAGGCCCCGCCTGAAGTCCCGGACGATGAGTACAATCTGTGGCTTTGCACCGGCCGCGTCCTGGAACACTGGCATTCGGGTTCCATGACCCAGCGGGTGCCGGAGCTGCACCGCGCTTTCCCGCTGGCTGTAGTCTTTATGCACCCGAATGACGCGGAAAAACGAGGGCTTCGCAACGGTCAGGAAATCGTTATCTCCTCACGCCGCGGCGAGGTTCGCAGCAAACTTGCAACCCGTGGCCGGAACAAGGTGCCTGAAGGCCTCGTCTTCATGCCGTGGTTTGACGAAGGCCAGTTGACCAACAAGCTCACGCTGGACGCCACCTGCCCCCTGTCAAAGGAAACAGACTTCAAGAAATGCGCCTGCAAGGTCGAACGCGCCTGAACCAGTGAAGCGTATTCGAATTTGCGCGGTACGAATGACCGTAAGGAGAGATTTCAATGAAGACACAATTTCTCGCAAGTCTTGCAGCGCTGCTTTTTGCGACAGGCGTCGTGGGCTTCGCCGTCGCTCAGCAACAACAAGTTCAAGCCATGCGCACCACGCCGATCGACGCGCCGAACCGGCTTGGACCAGACTTCAAATGGGAAGGCAAGGAAGGCCGGATGCAACGGAATTATCGGCAGCAACCGCCGTTGATCCCGCATTCTATCGCGCAGTACCAGATCGACACACGCACCAATCAATGCCTGTCCTGTCATGACTGGACGAAAGCCGGTGAACGCGGCGCGCCCACCTTGTCCATGACGCACTACCTCGACAGGGACGGAAACGAACTCGATCAGCTGGCCGGCACGCGATACTTTTGCAATCAGTGTCACGTACCTCAAGCGGACGTTCCGCCACTGGTCGAAAACACCTTCCAGCCATCCGCTCCAGTCTCCGTTCGATAAGCAACTACTTTTCAGTCAGGAGCTCATAGATGAACGACTCCAAAAAGACGAAACAGTCCCGGAATTTTTTGTTGCGCATGTGGGATTGGTTTTGGACCCCCACAAAGGTCCTGAGCGCTGGCTTTGTTCTGCTTGCCGGTTTTTTGGGTGGCATCCTGTTTTGGGGCGGCTTTCACTGGACCCTGGAATTGACCAACACCGAGGAGTTCTGCACGGGGTGCCATACTATGGAGACCAACCTTGCCGAATACCGAAACACCATTCACTACAACAATCACTCCGGGGTTCGGGCAATCTGCTCTGATTGCCATGTGCCGCATGAATGGCAACACAAGATCAAAGCAAAAATCATGGCTGTGAAGGACGTCTATCACGAGATAGCCGGCACCATCAGCACACCGGAAAAATATGAGGAACACCGAATTGCAATGGCAACGGTCGTCTGGCGAAAAATGAAAGTCTCCGACAGTCGCGAGTGCCGCAATTGCCACAATTTCAAGTACATGGACTTTACTGTTCAAGAAACCCGTGCAGCTTCAGAGCATCAGCGGGCCATTGACAACAACATGACCTGTATCGATTGCCACCAAGGCATCGCGCATGATCTGCCGCCCGGTTATCAGGAGCGCTACCGCCAGGTGATCGAACAACTCGAGGCAACCAAGAAAAAGACACCAGACCAGCCAAATGAGATCGCCGAGGTAAGGAGTTACCTGGAGAAGGTGTCAAACTGACAGCCGGTTGACTTGAATATGACCTGGATCTCCACCGGATGTTGGCTTCAAAGCAGAATGAGAAAGGTAAGATATGCTTGGAATTCTGGACTTGCTCGGGACGATCGGCGGGAATGTGCTGAGCCTGCCAGGTATACTTGGGCTTGCTGCGGGGATGATGACCCGAAATTGGGTATTGGCGGCTTTTCTTGGAGCCGCAATCGGAGTGATGGAAACCGTTTTGTTCGCCGGATTTCAGGTTTCTGAGATCAACTTGATTGATTTGTTTATCGCCGTTCTGATCGGCGTTCTTGCAAGTAGTGTCGGGTGCGCTGTCAGGCATAAGGGCGCGACAGTCTAGCCATGAAATCAAGCTAGCGGATCGTGCAGCCGGAGGTATCTGCCAAAGCGAAGGGCTGACCGATGTTGGCAACCCTCGCAACGTGCGGCGAGAATGATCCAAGTCTGCGTCAGGTCGTCGTAATGTAGCTGCGCATTTGCTCAGCTTCGTGTTCGACTTGGGCAATCTTGTGTTTCACGACGTCGCCGATGGAGATAACCCCAATCAGCTTGCCGTCTTCAACCACCGGCATGTGACGGAACCGGCCCCGGTTCATCCGCCCCATGACCTCGTTTGCTGCATCCATTACAGTGCAGGTCATCACGTCCTTGGTCATGATTGATGAAACGGGCTGAGATAATGCGGCCGCCCCCTGCAGACCGACCAGGCGCACCACGTCCCGCTCCGAGACAATGCCCTCGATATGCCGGTCTCCATCACAAAGCACCACGGCGCCGATCTTGTTCTTCGCCAAAATCTCGGCGATCTCGCTCACCGGGGCGGACTTGTCCGCCGTGATGGTGTCGTGGCCTTTTGTCTTCATGATTGCGGCAACGGTCATGTAAGCAAACCTCCCTCTGCACCCAAGGACCGGTCGCGTCCGGCTCCCTGATCACCGCATCATGGCAAAAAAATGTGGCAACGCAAAGCCTTGACGTAGCCCGTTACCAACCCCGTCGCTGGGGCACTGGATCAAAGAGCGGGAACAAAGCCAAACCCGCGACAAACCCGCCAATATGAGCTTGCCAGGCAATGGACCCCGCCTGCCCGCCGCTTGTCAGTCCGAAGAACATGTTCAATCCGAACCAAACGCCAACAAAAACCAGAACCTGCTGGTTCCGGAAACACTCGCTAAGCGGCTGCGCGGGTACAAAATAAGCACTTCGATCGGACCGGCGGAAAACGCCGAGCGGTCCGCCCATCTCAAAAACAAACCGGATAGCTGCCGCCATATGGCCTGATATGGCAGCCGACGCGCCAATCATGGGCGCAGATTCGCCCCAGTGGGTCGCAAGATGTGCAAAAGCGCCGCCAACAGAGCACAAAGCAGAAAATGCCAGGAACCGCCCAAGTCCAAACCTGCGCACAACAGCGCTTCCAAAAATCGCCATCCAGAGCAGATTGAACGTCAGGTGCATGGCGCCGCCATGCAGGAAACTATAACTGACAAAAGCCCAGATGCTGGACGCAAGGTCTATCGCCTGCAGACTGCTCAGCGCTGTGTATTTCACCGGCCAGAATGCCAGGAAGTACAGCATCATGTTGTTCCAGCCAGTCGGGATGACAAATGTCCGTACAACATGAATAGCGATCAGGGCAACGCTCAGCCAGATAATCGCGGCCGGCAGATTGAGCGCCGGCGGCTCGGATGGGCGATGCTCGCGCTCGCGCTGCTTGGTCTCTTCGTCGCGGCGCTTGCGCTCCTCATCAAACTGATAAACGTTCATGGAACCTCGCATCTCAATGTCCCGAAGTTGTAGCCCGGCAACGGGACAAAACAAGGGCGCCGGTCAACAATCGCAAACGCTTGCAGAAACATGGTGAACGCCAATGCGTTGGTTCGTTTCTGCCCTGCCCTTGTCAGTACATAACAAAACGCCGGCTATCGAAACGATAACCGGCGTTTGTTGAGCCCCCCACAAACGGTCGCGTCCCCACGCGCCAAATTGAGGTGTCTCGCTGCGATCGCCTTTTCGTTTGCGGGTTCTTGTACGCCCCTTTTCGAAGTTTTTTGCGCTCACACGGGCATAGATATCACCTACCGCATACCCTGAAGACAGAGTGAATTTGCCAGCCTCACTCTGCGCTGGCAAGCTTTACGAAGAATTAACCTTAACGAAGTGTTGCTCGACGATTTTTTCATACTTTCAGCGACTTGGCACACCCCCTGCTTAGTAGGAGGCAAACAAAGTGACGGATCACGGAGCGTCCCGTTTTGAAACAGTTACTGTCTTGAGACGAAACAGCGCTCCGGAGTGGGACGAAAGGCAAGTCAAATGAAACATGGCGTGACCCAGACACTATACTCCTATTGGGATTCTCTGCGCGGAGCTCGGCCCGCTCCAAACCGGAGCGAAATTGATCCGGGCGAAATCCGTGGCTTGCTTGGCGATACGTTCATCCTGGAGACCAATGGACCGAGTGATGTGCGTTACCGTCTTGCCGGGACGCGCCTGTGCTCTGCCCATTGCCGGGAACTGAAAGGCCGCAATTTTCTTCGGGGCTGGGACACCAAGGACCGTGAAGCACTGGAAAGCCTGATCGCAGCCATTACCGAAGACGGCGCTGCCGCAGTGGTTGGGATTAATGGGCGCACAGAACGTGAACAGGAACTGCAGATGGAAATGCTGCTTGTTCCGCTGAACGTCCCAGGTGAAGGCCGGATCCGGATACTTGGAAGCGCTGTACCAATGGACAAACCCTATTGGATCGGTCTGCATCCAATCTTGAGACAGTCCATCAGCAGCTTGCGGCTGGTCTGGCCAGATGAGCGTCCGTATTTCACAGGCGAAAGCCACTCGAACATCAATCCGATCATGCCCCGCTTCACCGCAGAAGACATGCCAATGCGTACCCCGGTTCTCCCGCAGGGCGCGGCGGTATTGCCGCATGGCGCAGAACGCCAAGTTGGCCACCTGACGGTCTATTCCGGCGGCAAATCCTGACAGCCTGGTCAAAACCCTTAATTTTGGGCGATGTGTAGGGTACACTCTTACACATCGTTAACCCCATTGCCCCTAGAGTGGTTGTGAGGATTGTCATGATTCTCTGCTCGATCGGGAAAAGTGCGTTGCAAGACGCACAGGTTTGGACATTGCAGGCATGAGCGCCGGATTGGCAACAGCAGCACCAGAGGGAAGCAAATCGCTTCAAGTCACGGACCGCCGGCGCCATCAACGGGTTCAGGTAAATATACTTGGGCGCTTCATGCTTGAAGACCGCAGAGAATATCCGTGCCAGGTCATCGACATGTCACCAGGTGGCATGGCAATGATCACTCCAGTTTCGGGAAAAGTCGGCGAACGCGTCGTTGCATACCTTGATCACCTCAGCCGCGTAGAGGGCCGGATCTCCCGGCTCATTGACGGCGGCTTTGCGGTCGAGCTGCGCAATACTGTGCGTAAGCGGGACAAGATTGCAAACGTTCTGACTTGGCTCGCCAACCGGGATGAACTTAATCTTCCTGAAGATCGCCGCCATGACCGCTTTGTTCCGAAGAATCAGATGACGAAGATGATCCTTCCAGACGGAACGGAACATGTCTGCCGGATTTTCGATGTGTCCCTCTCTGGTGCCGCGATCGCAACGGATGTCCTGCCGGAGATGGGCGATCAAATTACACTCGGCAAGATGCGTGCCCGCGTTGTTCGCCAGATAGAAGGCGGAATTGCGGTCGAGTTTGCTGCGGTTCAAAGCCGCGAGCTGCTCGAACACCACATCACGACGCCAGAAACCAAATAAATCGCCCCTTTTTTGAATTTCGCTCTTCAGCTGCTGTCAGCAGTTGCTAAGGACTGCCAACACTTGGCTTGTGTGAAAACGCGCAAGCTAGTGGTAAGACTTGTTCAGATTATCCGCCGCACTCAGGTTTCGGTATTTGCCTCCCCCCAAAGCTGCCAGCTGCGATCAACTTGGCCATAATCAGGTCTTCAAAACGCTGAACGAGTGGTTCCAGGCAGCCTTACCGCGTTTTTTTTCCAACTTTTTTCAAGCTGCAACACGGCTGAAATGCGCAGTGTATCGGGATCATAAAGCTTACCTCCAACGCACTGAACTCGAATCGATGAACTTCAATTTCAAAGAGGAACTACCACGAAATGAGCGACTTACGGAGGATCGATAAAATTTGACTCAAATCTTCATCGAATTTGATTCAAATTCAATTCAAGTATTACTAAAATAAAAATCAAAACAAATTCAAATAATACTATAAGTTTATCACCTCAATTTCCGTGAAGTAAAAATCAAAAATGCATCGTAACCCCAGCCTTGGGGAGGGCGTTACGATGAAAAATCTTGGAAAATATCTGTGCACTACTGCGACCTTGCTTGGCTTCTTCGCACTAGCGCCAACCGCGCATGCCGATCCTGGCCGCTTTATGGACATGAAAGCCGCGGTCAAAGCGCCAATCGGCCACCGGCAATTCTGTCGTGACAACAGTTGGGCTTGCCAGAATGAACGCTACGAGCCGGTGGTCGTCAAGCTGACGGAAACCCGTTGGAACGAACTGATCGCAATCAACGCGGAAGTCAATCGCCGGGTTCGCCCGATGACCGATGCCGACCTCTTTGGGAAAGAGGAGCATTGGACCTATCCGGTGGACGGTTACGGCGATTGCGAGGAATACGTTCTTGAAAAACAACGTGTGTTAATTGAAGCCGGGTGGCCCAAAAGCGCCCTTTTAATCACGGTGGCTAAGGACATCCAAAACGGCGGTCACGCCGTCCTGACCGTACGAACGGATCACGGCGACATGATCCTCGATAATCAGATCGAAGCCGTGTTGCCTTGGTATTCCACGCCCTATCGATACATCAAACGGCAATCAGCAAGTTCACCGGTCAAATGGACCGGGATCTCGGATACGCGCGTGACGACAGTCAGCAGCATTTCGAACTAATTCGGGAATTGGCCTGATCTCAGGCCGATAAGACGATCCGGTCGCGTCCCCACCCTCCCCATCCCTACCACGATCGGATCCAGGGAACCGGCCCGCCCCCGCAGGCCGGTTCCTGCTTTTTTTGAACCTGCAGGCTGCACCGGTGAAGAATAGATAGAAATGAGAGCGTGTATCGAGGCTGGTGGTACGAAAAAACAGTCAGACTTCAGCCAGACCAGTTGCATACCGTTGCCAGTTGGCAACGTAACCGTCGGCTGATCTTCGAATGTCTGCCGCAGCACTCTCTGGCAGCTCGCGAACGACCTTTCCAGGAACACCGACAACCAATGAGTTGTCAGGAATAACCTTACCTTCGGCAATGAGAGCATTTGCGCCGATGATACAGTTGGAACCGATCACGGCCCCATTCAGGATCGTAGCGCCCATCCCGATGAGGGAATTGTCGTTGATTGTGCACCCATGCAAAATGACCTTGTGTCCGATGGTGCAGTTGGCCCCAACTGTGAGCGGGTAACCTGGATCCGCATGAAACACACAGCCGTCTTGAACATTGGACCGCTCTCCGATCCTGATTGGCTCTCTATCCCCGCGCAAAACGGCTTCGAACCAAACACTGCTTTCTTCTTCCAGATGCACGTCGCCGATCAGCGTTGCCGTCGGTGCAACCCAAGAATGCCCAGCGTCCGGAACCTGCGGGCGCACTCCATCCAGTGAATAGATCGGCATTGCTTACGCGTATCCGGCCACAATCAAGGCAACGTTCATGACCATCAGCCCGGAGCACATGCTCCACATGCCGGCGATGGTGGACGAAGCAACCAGCCACCCCAACGGGCGGTTCTCAATCCGCCGGCCGCGGATTGCATTGCGCATGATGATGAAGGGGCCAGCGAAAACACAGACGAGCACCCCGGTTACAAAACCTAATGCTGTCGTTTCTGGGAAGTTGAATTTCGGCGGTTGATTGGTCACGAGCTGATAGAGGCTTCCGAGTAAACCTGCGGCAACAAACCCCGCACACGCAATGTATCCAACGATTAGTAAATCCGACATGGCCTCTGTTAACCTTCCGTTAACCCCTTCACTGAGAAAGTGATGAAGAAATTGTAAACGGTCAAGAGCAAACATCGTGCCGGTCTGGCCACGGGATAAAAACCTCCAGTTTTTAGTAAGTTACGCCGGATGGTACCAGTCCTGCGCTGAAACACGTGTCTCATTCTTGAACACTGTGTGCCAGCTTAGGTCATTAGAAAGGCACGGCACGTGATCAGGCCGACCCTGCCAGCACCGACCAATGCAAAGCCACTTCACTTCGCGATGCTGGCAACAGCCTTGTGTGTTCTGAGCTTCGCGCATGTTGCCGAACGCGGATATCATTGGTTTACGCGTGCAGCCCCGCTATTCCAATCGACACCCCGGCACGCTTTAGTGAGTGTCACGATGGGACCGGACCACTTTCAGATCCCGGCGGGCTACTTCAAATCCGCAACGCACCGCTTGTCGGCACAAGACGAGGCAGATCACTACCTGCAAGTCAGCTTGCTGATGACATGGCCGGACCTCAGGATGCCCGGCGAAGACGACGCCACGGCACAGCTTGGGACACCTCTGCCGCTTATCCAAGTGGATCTGGAGCATGATCCTTACCGGGAAACACTCAGAACTCAGCTGGATCCTGTCTACAAGCGCCTTGCCCGCGGCGGTGCGCGGCCAACGACAGCAGGGTTGAACATGTTGATGTTGTCTGCCCGAGCAGCGCAGAACCGGGATATCATCGTCTATGACCCCGAGGCCAAGGACGGTTTTATTGCCCGGTGTGTCAAGAAACGCAGCGGGGCAAAGGCGGTTTGCCATCGAACGGTCACGCCCGGCGGCGGCCAGCTGATCCGCTACCAGTTCGATCAAACCTTGCTCCCTAGTTGGCGCGAGCTTGATGACGCGATCAAGGCAAAGGTTCGCGGCTTTCGCACCTAAAGACCAAGAAAAAAGCGGCCCACTTGGGCCGCCTTTTAGAAACCTATCTGATGAGCCTTACACTTCGTCGAGATCGATCTCGAGAATTGCCATCTGGAAGTTCCAGCTCAGGTCTTCATCTTCGTCATCACGGAAGATAACACCGATGAATTCCTCACCGATATAGACCTCCGCGGAGTCGTCCTTCTTCGGACGCGCCCGGACCTGCATGCTCGGTAAATCGAACTTTTTGCGCAGATAGGCTTCAAGCTTGCGGATTTCTTCGGGGTTCACGTGGCTCTCTCCTTGTCGTTCGCCAAATCCATCAGTCGTGGTGCGGACCCTACAAGAGAGCCGGGAAATGCCAAACCTTTTCGATCAGCTTTCCCCGTCTTCCTTCATACCGGCCACACCCTACTCACCCAGGAGCTGGTTCATGCTGCGGGCTGGCTCCGGACACCCGGCCTTCCCGACGATCTTCGCCGGAACACCTGCAACTGTTGTGTTGGCCGGAACATCGGTAAGGACAACAGAACCGGAAGCAATCCGGCTGCAATGCCCGATCTCCAGGTTGCCGAGCACGTTGGCGCCAGCGCCAAGCAGAACGCCGTGCCGGATCTTCGGATGCCGGTCGCCGTCTTCCTTTCCTGTGCCGCCCAGCGTAACACCTTGCAGGATGGAGACATCGTCCTCAATCACAGCCGTGCCACCGACAACAATGCCGGTGCCATGGTCGATAAAGATCCCGCGTCCGACCGGAACGGCTGGATGAATGTCGATCTGAAAGACTTCTGAGCAGCGGCTTTGCAAATAAAGAGCGAAGTCCTTGCGGCCCTTGCGCCAAAGCCAATTGGCCAGCCGGTGCGTTTGAAGGCCATGAAAGCCCTTGAAATAAAGAACCGGCTCCAGATAGCGGAAGCATGCCGGATCGCGATCGAACACCGCGACGATGTCCACTCGAAAAATCTCGGCAAGCTCCGGCTCATCCGCCAGCGCTTCCAGATAGGTCTGGCGAATAAGCGACGCAGAAACAATGTCCCGTCCGAGGCGGTCACCAAGACGGTGAACCACAGCCTCTTCCAGGCTGTCATGATTGAGGACCGTCTCATAGACAAAGGACGACAAGGCTGGCTCTGCCGCTACCATCGCCTGGGCTTCGTCGCGCAACTGTTGCCAGACGGGATCGTGCTTCATCACGCGATCTTCGCCGGGTTGGCGTACCGGGGTCGACATGGACTGTCTCCTTTTCAAGCCCACTGCACTTGGCCTTCTAAAATAGGCCCTGTGCGTGATATTCCAAACAAAACTTGCTCATATCAGATATCAATCACTCTAATGAATCGTTTTTTTACGATCAATAATCCGGCACTCGCCCTTATGCCCAGCTCTTGAGGTTCTCATGACGTCCGATCAATCTCCGTCTCGATCCGAAGATACCAACCCATTTTTACGTGTTTCCGGACAGATTGCCGAATTGATCCTGAATGCTCCAGACCGCAAGAACGCCCTGCCCCTGGCAGGCTGGGCCCGCATTCCCGAATTGCTCGAACCGCTCCGCGACAACGCCGGCCTGCGCGCCCTGATCGTGCGCGGCGCTGGCGGCAAGGCCTTTTGTGCGGGGGCGGACATTGCCGAATTCGAGGCCGTCAGATCAACTGCAGACAAGGCAGCCCATTATGATGCGGTCAATGTCGCGGCCTTCCGGGCCTTGAAAACCTTGCCTGTTCCGGTCATCGCGGCAATTGAAGGCCCATGCCTCGGGGGCGGTCTCGGATTGGCACTGGCCTGCGATCTTCGCATTGCATCGGACACCGCCTTTTTCTCCATCCCGGCCGCCCGCCTCGGCCTCGCCTATCCGCCGGATGCGGTGGCGGACCTGATCGAGGCTGTGTCCGCGTCCAATGCAAAAAAGCTGTTGTTCACAGCCGAACGCCTCTCTGCCGAAAACGCCCTGCAGATCGGCCTCATCGACGAGGTTCACGAAGCCGGCAGGCTGGATGCCCGGATTGCCGAGTTGTGCCGCCACTTCGAACAGAATGCGCCGCTGTCCCTGAAAGCTGCCAAGACAACCATCAACCTGCTGGCATCGGCAAGTGCGGCGGCCGACTTGAGCGCCGCTCAATCAATGGCCCGCACCTGTGTCGACAGCGCCGACTACGCCGAGGGCTGCCGCGCTTTCTTGGAAAAACGCAAACCGGCCTTCAAGGGGCGCTGAACCGGAATATTCTCAATGGAAAGAGGCTGTTATTCCAGCAGCTTGAATCAAAAACAAAGACAGACGGGATTGTGAATCAATCGATGAAGCATTCCCGCCATCAGATTCAAATAGCTGATAAATTTCCACTCAAGCAATCAGCGCTTCGGATTTCAGGTCGATCAGAAACTCCTCGACCGCCTGAGCGAAAACGTC
>CALDSI010000239.1 GCA_937911395.1 uncultured Labrenzia sp. | reverse complement strand
TTGAGGGCCATCACGATATTGGCTCGAATTTCCAACTGCATCTCATGCTCGGTTCTGACCGTTTTGATGCTCTGGGCGCGCAGTCCGGACGTGCCACCGAGTTCCACAATCAATTTCTCGCCGCGGGACACTATCGCTGCGCGCTCGATAACGTTTCGTAGCTCTTTGACGTTTCCTGGCCAAGCATACTCTGTCAGTATTCGCATGGTGCGCTCTGTCACATAGGGTTCAGGTCGATTGAGGCGCTCACAGGCGACTGTCAACAAATGCGTCACGAGATCTGGAATATCGTCTTTGCGATCGCGCAATGGGATGCAGCTGATAGGAAAGACATTTAATGCCAGAAAGAGTTCTTCGCTGAACCTTCCGGCGGAGACCTCGCGTTCAATGTTTCTGGTGCTTGCAGCAATGACCCGCACATCAAGGTTCTTGAACTGTGTGTCGCCAATCCGCTTAAACTTGCCGTCCTGAAGAACACCTAACAGCTTGTTCTGAATTTCGAGCGGCAGCTCGCACACATTTTCAATGTACAAAGTCCCGCCATGCGCCAACTCAATCGCCCCTGAGATCATCTGTGGTCTTTCACCGCCATTGGTGTTGTCAGAGCGGCCGAATAGTTCGGCTTCAATCGCCGTCCGGCTGACCGACCCGGATTTAAAACGAATAAGAGGCCGTCCTTTCCTGAGGCTATTCGTATGGATCGCATTTGCGACGATTGATTTGCCGGTTCCAGTTTCACCAGTAATTAGAACCGGTGCGCTCGTGGGTGCAACCAAGTCGATCTTGGCATGAAGCTGTTGAATAGACGGAGAGCGGCCGATCACATGATGATGCGCACGTTCCTTTGTTATCTCCAGTTGCAGATAGGCATTTTCCTGCTCCAGGCGATCCCTGAGTTCAGCGACTTCATTCATGGCTTCTAGGAGCTTTTTCTCATTGAGTTTTCGCTCAGTCACATCACGAAAGACAATTACTGCACCGGCCAAGACCTTTTGGTTGTAGATTGGGGGTGAAACGTATTCCACCTGTATGGGTTTACCGTCTTTTTTCCAGAACACATCATCATCAACACGCATCACCTGTTCAAAACGAAATGATTTGTAGATCGGGCAGTCATGTGCGTGATGAACGCTGCCATCTGTGTGGTGATGGTGGATGATGTCATGGATGACATTGCCTACGAGATCCTCAAGCGTCCAGCCAAGCATTTCTTGCGCTGCGCGGTTGACGAACGTCGCCTGGCCCTGGGTATTGACCCCGTATATACCTTCTCCGGCTGCGTTCAGGATAAGCTGGTTCTGCAGTTCAAGCTCCGCAAAGAACTCTTCGGCATGCTTCCATCCGACAATACCTTCGCGATGAAGTTGATTGGTCTCGAATTGTTTCTCATGTTGCGACAGTTCGCTGAGCTCCAAGATCAGTAGTCCGATAAAGGCGCGATGTGCATCAGGATCGTGCGCAATCAATTTCGCCCGAATTTCGCATTCGATCGGAAAACCATTCTGACTGGTAAAGGCTATCTTTCGCGTCCACGCGGATCCACGATGAATAACCTCGTCCAGAAAGACAATGAATTCAGCAATGTCCGATTTGATCGATGCGGAAAACTTGAAGCCTTCTTGCAGCGGATCAGCCAACACGCGGTGCGCCGCACCATTCGCGCTGACAACACGATCTTCTTTCGCATCTAGCACCAGCATTGGGAGTGGAATGGCTTCAAGTCGAACTGACAGATCTTGATCTTGATCTTTTAGACTTATGTCCATTCCGAGCACCCGAACCAACAAGCTTCATTTCTAACTTACCCGAAAACTCGTAATTTATGAAATTTCGTACTATTTTAGTCGGAAAAGAAAAGCATAAGTAATTGATAAATATTGCATATAAGAAATTTGGCAGAATTACGAAAGCGACTATTTTTATGATTAATGACCGCTCATTGTAAGTCTCAGCAGTCTTCCGCTCGCGGCGCATATTTCCAAATCCTTGGTGAAAAACGCTGGTCGTGAGGGTGTCTTTTCGGTCCAGGCAGTATCATGAGAGGTAATCAATGACGCACTTCAAAGATCCCTTTAATCCAAACATCGATGTTTGGAACGAATGTGGTGAGGCTTCAGAGAGCCCTGCTGATCCCTATGCTGGGCTCTCAAAGGAAGATGCGAACATCTTGAAACTTCGCGCCAAACAATCGTTGAACGCAGAAGTCGGAATGGCGCGTGCGCTTGAAAGCTCCGTGATGCAGGGACTGTTCAAAACGGACATATCCCGCCGAGCGTTCTTGCGTAGTGCCGGTGTGACTGGCGCACTTGCCGCCGTCTCAACCGTTTTCCCGCTGACGTCACTTCAGGCTATGGCCGAAGAGGCCATGAAAAACCTAGAAAAGACAAAATTGACTTTGGGTTTCGTGCCGATCACCTGCGCCACGCCGATAATTGGCGGTCATGCGTTGGGCTTTTACCAGCGGTATGGTCTTGATGTTGATATTGTTAAGACAGCTGGGTGGGCCGTATCACGCGACAAGTGTCTCAATGGCGAATACGATGGTTCACACCTCCTATTCCCGATGCCAATGGCAATGTCACTTGGCATTGGATCGACGGCACAACCATGGAAAGTGGTATCAAACGTAAACACCAACGGCCAGGCAATCGTTCTGGCAAACAAGCACCGAGACAACCAGGATCCAAAGAACTGGAAAGGCTTCAAGTTCGCAGTTCCTTTTGAATATTCGATGCACAACTTGCTGCTGCGCAACTACGTTGCCGATGCAGGCCTGGACCCGGATCGTGACATCCAGATCCGCGTGGTTCCGCCGCCTGAAATGGTCGCAAACCTGCGCTCGGAAAACGTCGATGGTTATCTCGCGCCGGACCCGTTCTGTCAGCGTGCTGTCTACGATCAGGTTGGCTTTATCCATAAGCTGACGCTGGATCTTTGGAAACAACATCCGTGCTGCGTGTTCGGTCTGTCTGAGAAATTCATCACCGAAAACCCAAACACGACTATGGCTCTGACAACCTCCATTCTTGAAGCAACCGCTTCAGCGGAAACAGCAGAGGGTCGCGTCGCATTCGCTGAATCGATGGCGCCTGCAAATTATCTCAACCAACCCGTCGAAATTCTCAAACAGATCCTGACCGGTGTGTTCCCCGATGGACAAGGCAATATCAAAAACGTACCAGACCGAATTTCGTTCATGCCATTGCCAACCCAAACAATGGGCACCTGGGTGCTTTCGCAGTTGCGGCGTTGGAACTACATCGACAGTGACACCAACTACGCAACCCTTGCGGAAGAACTGGTGATGACCACGACTACACGCGAGCGGATGCGGGCCATGATGGCAGCAGATCCGAATTTGACCTTCTCCGATGCAGAACAGGATGTCTACGCGCCGGTCGATGTTCAAGGCCGTGAGTTCGCTCCGGCTGCAGCGCAGCAGTTCATCGACAGCCAACCGTTCTCCCGCACCGTTGGCTGAACCAGCCCAAAAAACACAGACAGAGCAAGCACGCTTGCTCTGTCTCAAGTCAGGCGCTTTGGGATTGATTTATGGTTCAGAAAATAGATATGCGAAGCACCGTGTTGTCATTGACAATTCTGTTGATCGGCATCTTCATCTGGCATGTCGCAACACACGTTCCAGACACCGGTCCGAAAGGTGTTGTGTTATCACAGACCGAGACAGACACGCTGCTCGGGAAAAACATGCTTCCCGAAGACATTGAGTATTACTCGGCTCAAGGCGTTGAATTCACCCAACTGGAGCAAATTGCGTCCCTGAATCTCTCACGTGCGATGATCGAAGCTGCAGGCGGCATCCGAGCTCTGGGCATCAGCGTTCCGGATGAAAACAGCGCCCCAGCGCCCGGCTCACTTTTCCCTTCACCAAGCCAGATCGGGACGGAGTTGTGGGCAACTGTAACAGATCCGTTCTACGTCGCTGGAACCAACGACATGGGTTACGGCATACAGATGGGATACTCATTGCTGCGGGTTCTGATCGGGTATTCACTTTCGGCTGCAGTCGCCATTCCACTCGGCTTTCTCATTGGGATGTCGCCGATGTTCTACAAGGCGCTCGATCCATTCATTCAGGTTTTGAAACCGATCTCGCCTCTCGCCTGGATGCCAATTGCCCTCTTCACAATCGGTGACAGCGAATTGTCGTCTATTTTCGTGATCTTTATCTGCTCGCTTTGGCCGATGCTGACAAACACGGCCTTTGGTGTGGCCAATGTTCGTTCCGACTGGGTTAACGTTGCGCGCACACATGAACTGAGCACCACCAAGACTGCACTAACCGTCATCTTGCCCGCAGCAGCGCCGACCATCATTACCGGGATGCGCATTTCCATCGGCATTGCATGGCTGGTGATTGTGGCTGCTGAAATGCTCGTTGGAGGCACAGGTATTGGATACGTGGTGTGGAACGAATGGAATGGCCTCCGTCTCGACCGGATGATCGTCGCAATTCTTCTGATCGGCGTGGTGGGAATGCTGCTCGATACAGCCTTTGCCCGGCTGCAACGTGCCGTCGCTTACGCTGAATAGGAGTGAATTGATGACCAAACCATATCTTTCCATCGAACTTCTGACACAGCAGTTTCCCGACGGTGCCGGGGGCACGCTAACCGTCTTTGAAAACAGTACCTTTGGCGTTGAGCAAGGCGAATTCGTCTGCATTCTTGGCCATTCAGGTTGTGGTAAATCGACGCTCATGAACGTCCTTGCGGGCTTGGCTGAGCGAACAAGTGGAGCCGTTATCATGGATGGCGAGCAGATTTCCGGGCCGAGCCTTGATCGTGGTGTGGTGTTCCAAAACTATTCGCTGCTGCCATGGCTATCGGCCCTCAAAAACGTCATGTTTGGTGTGGCGGCTCGGCACCCGGATTGGAGCAAAGCTGAGGTTCAGGCACATTCGGAAAAGTACCTTGCCATGGTTGGGCTGGATGGTGATGCGATTCACCGGAAACCTTCCCAATTGTCAGGGGGCATGCGCCAGCGCGTGTCTATTGCAAGAGCGTTTGCAAATCACCCGAAACTGCTTCTTCTCGATGAGCCTTTTGGTGCGCTCGATGCTCTGACCCGCGGAACAATCCAGGATGAACTTCTGAAAATTTGGAACGGTACCAATCAGACCGTTTTCATGATCACACATGATATTGATGAAGCCATTCTGCTGGCAGATCGCATTCTGCTTATGACCAACGGACCGTTCGCCCGTGTTGCAGAGGCAGTAGAAATCACCATTCCGCGACCCCGTCGGCGTGAAGAAATCATCGATCACCCGAACTACTATGCAATTCGCAATCATCTCGTGCATTTCCTCGGCTCTCGGTCAAATGAACTTGCGGGCCAGTCCGGCGGCGGCACAGTCCACACACCTGAAACCATCCGTATTGATAGAACCGGGAACGACCCACTCGAAAGCGACGATGACCCAACCCATCCAGCGCAATTGCGCGCTGTGAATGAATAACAAAACAGGAGCGAAACATGACCATCGAAGTTCCGCAATTGCTGACTATAGATGACGTAGCCCATATTATTTTTGCGGCAAAAAAGGAAACCGGTATGTCCTGTGATGACATTGCGGACATGATCTCGATGTCGCCGGTCTGGACCCACTCAGCCTGCGTCGGCATGAATGCGATGCCCGAGGAGAAAGCAAAGGCGCTTGTGCTGGTGCTCGGCTTGCCTTCCGAAGTGGTCGACGTTCTTGTCGAGAGCCCCACTAAGGTCTGGGAGCAAACGGTACCGACCGACCCTTGCATCTACAGGCTTTATGAAATCGTTGGTGTCTATGGCCCGACCATCAAAGCCCTGATTCATGAAGAGTTCGGTGATGGCATCATGTCTGCGATCGATTTTGACATGAGCATCACCCGTGTCGCCAACCCAAAAGGCGACAGGGTGAAAGTCGAAATGTCCGGCAAGTTCCTAGGCTACAACAGCTGGTAAACGGCTCCAAACCCATTTTGGCGGGCTGGAGCGGATGTCCGGCCCATCGCCCCATTGATGATTGATTGGGACCACTACATTGACCAGACCACCTGTGCCGCCGTTTTCACATGAGGACGCAGTTAAGAAGGTTCGAATGGCGGAAAACGCCTGGAACCTTCAAGATCCGGCCAAGGTTGCTTTGGCCTATACACCGGATTCGAAATGGCGCAATCGCTCAGAGTTCATTCATGGTCGGGAAGAGATCGAGGCCTTCTTGACACGCAAATGGATGAGAGAACTTGATTACCGCCTGATCAAGGAAATCTGGGCCCATGGTGACGATAGAATTGCTGTGCGCTTTGTCTACGAATGCCATGATGCCGAGGGCAATTGGTATCGGTCTCACGGCAATGAAAACTGGCACTTTGATCCGCAGGGATTGATGGCTGAGCGCCATGCCTCGATTAATGAT
>CALDSI010000238.1 GCA_937911395.1 uncultured Labrenzia sp. | reverse complement strand
CCGTGCCGCTGGATGACGACGATCTCGCCTGGCTGTTCTACACCTCCGGCACCACAGGGCGGCCGAAGGGGGTCATGATCACCTGCGGCAACATTGCCTCGATGACGTACAACTTTTTTGTCGATGTGGACGAGGTCAAGTCGGGCGGAGCCATTCTTTATGCTGCTCCCATGAGCCATGGCGCCGGGCTTTACAACTTCATGCATGTCTTGCGCGGAGCGCGGCACGTTGTTCCGAAAAGCGGCGGATTTGACGCTGAAGAAGTTCTCCGGATCGCGCCAACCCTAAAATGCGTCAGCATGTTCGCAGCGCCCACAATGGTGCGCAGGATGGTGGATGTTGCCAAGGCATTGGGGCTCAACGGCATGGGGCTGCGCACCATCGTTTACGCCGGAGGGCCGATGTATGAGGCCGACATTCTGGAGGCGGTGGCGGTGATGGGAACCCGGTTCGTCCAGATCTACGGCCAGGGGGAATGCCCGATGGGGATCACCGCGCGCTCCAGGGCCATTGGGTCCGACCGCTGCCATCCAAGATGGCGAGACCGGCTGAATTCCGTTGGAACAGCACAATCGTCCGTGCGGGTGCGCGTTGTTGATTAAAACGGCGAAGATCTTGCCACCGGCGAGGTGGGGGAGATCGTCGTGCGCGGGGCAACGGTCATGAAAGGCTATTGGCAGAACCCGGCCGCGACCGAAGACACCCTTCGAAACGGCTGGCTGTGGACCGGGGACATGGGGCGGCTCGATCCGGACGGCTATCTGACGCTTCAGGACCGCTCAAAGGATGTGATCATTTCCGGCGGAACAAACATCTACCCGAGAGAAGTGGAGGAGGTGCTGCTCAGCCATCCGGCGGTTCATGAGGTCTCCGTGATTGGCCAGGAAGATCCGGAATGGGGCGAGATCGTTGTTGCCTTTGTCGTGCGTCTCGACGGGCAAAACGTGGCAGCAGCAGAGCTTGATGCCTTGTGCCTGGAGCAGATCGCCCGGTTCAAACGGCCGAAGACCTACCACTTTGTCGAGGCACTGCCGAAAAACAACTACGGCAAGGTCTTGAAGACCGAATTGAGACACCAGCTGATGGATGGAGGGAACGAACATGAGTGATTTGACGGGAAAAACCGCCTTGGTGACCGGGTCTGTTCAAGGCATCGGTCTGGCGATCGCAAAGAGCCTTGCAGGTGCCGGCGCCCGGGTGGGTGTTCACGGTCTTGCGAGAGCGGAGCAGGCCGCGGAGGCTGTGGCCGCTGTTATGGCGGCCGGTGCGCCGGAGGCCCGTTTTTTTGACGCCAACATGCGGGACGTTGCAGCCATCGAGGCGATGATGCAGGAGGTTTCCGACTGGCGCGGCGCGGACATTCTGGTGAACAACGCCGGTATTCAGAAAACCGCCAGCTACGCCGAGCTCGATGCGGCGACCTGGGAAGCCATCATCGATGTCAATCTGTCCGGCGCTTTTCACACGATGCGGAAGGCGCTGCCCGTCATGGCTGAACGGGGATATGGCCGGGTGATCAACATTGCCTCGGTCCATGGCCTAGTCGCGTCTGTGAACAAGGCGCCTTATGTGGCCTCAAAATTCGGCCTGGTTGGCATGAGCAAGGTCGCCGCGCTGGAATATGCCGCCGCCGGCACCAAGGCCAAAGGCGGTGTCACCGTCAACTGCATTGCGCCGGGCTGGACCGAAACCGCGATCATCGAGCCGCAGGTTGCCGCCCGCGCCGCTCTTCACGGCGGTGACCGGGATCTAGGGATTGCCGATCTTCTGGCTGAAAAACAACCGACACGGCGCACCTCCGATCCATCGGAAATCGGTGCTTTGGCGCTGTGGCTGTGTCATCCGGTTGCCCACAATGTCACCGGCACGACCATCCCGGTCGACGGCGGCTGGACGGCGCAATAAACATGGATCTCAGGCCGTCTCATCAGTGGCGGAATTCTCACCAAAACAGCGGTTCTTGTAAGGATGCAAAGCCGGCACACGGACAGTTGATCGCTTTGGAGCCCGCCGACCTTGACCCGGCATGAGGTTATCTCGATCTAACCCCCACGAACGACAAAAAGAACCATGGAACCCGGAATACAATGTCACCCGCCAGCATAAGCTTTGTACGCCTGACATCAATTTCGCTCGCGGAGTTGACCACGCATATGAACGACCCGCGTCTTGCAGCGCATATGCCGCTTCTGACAAAGGCATGGGATGACGATACGGCTGCTCAGTTCATCGCGGCCAAAGAAGCGTGCTGGCAGCGCGATGGGCTGGGGCATTGGGCATTTCTCAATCATGGCCGGTATGCTGGCTGGGGCGGCTTTCAGAAAGAGGGAGATGAATGGGACTTCGGTCTTGTTCTAAAGCCCGACCGCTTCGGCCTCGGGATCGCAATTACCAGAAAAGCGCTTGCTTTCGCCCGGGCTGATGACCGGATCCCGTCCGTGACTTTTCTTCTGCCGCCGTCCCGAAAGAAGTTGGGAGCCCTCAAGCGAATGGGGGCCAGTTTCATCGGCGATGTCGGCTATGGCGGTGAGAAATTCGGCAAATACCAGTTGGCGACAGACTTAAGCGCCTGACGTGTGCGCCAGCGGCCTGTTTTCGGATGCCGGGTGATTTGAGTTGCCCCTTGTGCTCTTGCCTTCAGAATGGTTCAACTCAAAAGCAATGTGGGCGTAAGCAACAACCTGAAAGGCATCTGATGGATCCGTCCGGAGAACGGTTCTCAAGCGAAAATGCTGACCTTGGAACGCTGGTCGCGCTTTTAAAGACGCACGACATTTTTGCGTCCATGGACGAGCAGCACCTGCGAAACATTGCAGAAGCCTGTCCAATTGAAGATGCCGCCGCCGGGACTGTTCTGTTTCGTCAGGGCGATCCGGGGTCTTTTGCCTATCTTCTGGTGTCTGGCGAGTTGTCGGTGGATGTCGACACGCCGCATGGCGAAGTCACGCTGGCGGTGCTGACGGCACCGGACATGGTCGGTGAGATTTCCGTCTTCGCGCGCAGTCCCCGGACAGCGACTGTCCGCACGCGCAGCGCGGCGCAGCTTCTGAGACTGGACCGCGATGTTGTCCGCGGCCTCTTGATCGATCATCCGGACGCCATCTTGACCATCATCGGCGCCCTCGGAAGCCGCCTTCAGGGAATGAACGGAGCAATTGCCACCTTGACCCAGGCTGCCGAAGCGCTCAGCAACGACGCATTTCAACCCGGCATGCTGGAAACCCTGAAGGCGGAGGCCGGCCGGTTTGGGCAGTTTGCCCATGTCTTCGACAAGATGGCGGGTGAGATCCGCGAAAAAAGCGCGCAGCGCGAAGAAATGCGCATGGCGGCCAAGGTACAGGGTTCCTTCCTGCCGTCCGGCATCGACCCGGGTGCATTTGGAGAAACATTCGACATCGCCGCATCCATGATCCCGGCCAAGGACGTCGGCGGGGATTTTTATGACTACTTCATGGTCGGAGACGGCAAGCTTGGCTTTGCTATTGGCGATGTCTGCGGGAAGGGCATGCCGGCTGCCATGTTCATGAGCGTCTCGCGGATGATCCTAAAAACGCTTGCCCGGGAAGGCCATCCACCAGGCACCGTAATCAGCCGTTTGAACGATGTGCTTGCCGACGACAATCCGGAATGCATGTTCGTGACGCTGTTTTACGGATGCCTTGATCTGGAAATCGGCACACTTTCCTATTCCAGTGCCGGACACGAAGACGTTTATTGGCTCGGCAATTGCGGGAACTGTCAGCGGGTCGAAAGCCTCGGACCGATCGCGGGTGTTTTTGAAAACACGGACTATCCAACCCGAATGCGCCAGATCGCGCCCGGCGATGGTGTGCTGCTGGTGACCGACGGTGTGACGGAA
>CALDSI010000237.1 GCA_937911395.1 uncultured Labrenzia sp. | reverse complement strand
GGCGTGCATGATGGATGAGCCCGTGGGTGCACTGGACGCTGAGTTTCGGGAGCATATGGCAGAAGAGCTGCGTGCCCTGCATGACCGGATGGGGGCGACCACCGTCTATGTCACGCACGATCAGCTGGAAGCCATGCAAATGGGCGACAAGATCGTTGTCATGAACCATGGGGTGATCGAGCAATTCGGTACGCCGCAGGACATTTATGACAAACCAGCCAGTATGTTTGTGGCCGATTTCATTGGATCCCCACCGATGAACTTTCTGCGGTTCCACGGTCAGGTGCATCCCGGTGCGTCTTCAGTCCGGATGCATCATGCGGATCTCGTCATCCCGTCTGCGCGCGAACCGTTCGAGGGAGACCTGGTTTATGGCATACGGCCGGAACACATTTCATTGACGGACGAGAGTGACAGCCGCGGTGAGGTTGTCGCGGCCGAGTATCTCGGAACCACCCAGATTGTAACAGTCAAGACGCCGGGCGGTGACTTGAAGGCGCGCGTCCCATCCGGCCAGACAGTGCGGTCCGGAGAGCAGGTTGGTCTGACATTCAACGGGATGACCGCGACACTGTTCGATAATCAATCAGGCCGGGCTCTCCGGTCGGAGCTGAATGAGGGGGTGCTGGCGCATGTCTGAGGTGCATCTGCGAAATCTCTCCAAATCCTTCGGAAAGACCGTTGCTGTTGAAGATGTGACTTTAACCGTTCCAGATGGTGCATTCGTTACGTTGTTGGGGCCAACCGGGGCGGGAAAAACCACAATTTTGCGGCTAATCTCCGGTTTGGAACAACCGGATGTCGGCGATGTTGTAATCGGTGGCCGCTCCGCAATTGATGATACGCCGGCACAGCGCAACGTGGCAATGGTTTTCCAGCAGTATTCGCTTTATCCGCACCTCAGCGTGAAGGACAATCTGGCTTTCCCCCTGCGCTCGCCTCTTTTGAAGACGCCGGAACACGAGATTGAGCGGAAAGTGACAGAGGTTGCGGAGGTTTTGAGGATTCCGCACAAGCTTAACAACAAGGCGACCGAGTTGTCAGGTGGGGAAATGCAGCGGGTCTCAATAGGCCGCGCACTGGTCCGCAATCCGAGCATCTACCTGATGGATGAACCCTTGAGTTCATTGGATGCAAAACTGCGTTCCGATCTTCGCATCGAGTTGAAACGCATTCAGGAAACGCTGGGGGCGACCCTTCTTTACGTGACCCATGACCAGGTCGAAGCCATGACAATGTCGACCCATATTGGCGTCCTGGACAACGGCCGGCTTGTTCAATTCGGATCACCGCGGGAAATCTACGAAAATCCGGTGAACCTCTATGTCGCCGGACGCCTTGGTCAGCCTCGCATTAATATCCTGCCGGCCGACATGTTTGCCGGCAGCCCGGCGGGCGCACGCCAAATCGGATTGCGTCCAGAGCACATCGAGCAGGGCGAAGGCAAAGAGTCGACTGTCAAACGGGTGGAGCACCTTGGTGACCAGATTCGCCTTCATCTCACGCTGGAGGGGCACGATCTGGTGACACTAACCGATCCGCATGCGGATTTGGAGCCCGGCGACATCATCTCGATCCAACCTCGCAATCCGCTTTTCTTTGACGCCAATGGCGCCCGAATCAACTGAGGAGAGGGAACATGAAGCAGTTCATCAACTCAAAAGAAACCCTTGTAACAGAAGCCATAGACGGCGCGCTTAGAACCGCGGGTGGCCGACTGGCGAGGTTGGACGGTTATCCGCATATCAAGGTTGTTGTGCGCACCGATTGGGACAAGTCGAAGGTGGCGCTTGTATCGGGAGGCGGCTCCGGGCATGAGCCGAGCCATGCGGGCTTTGTCGGACAGGGCATGCTGACGGCGGCCGTCTGCGGTGAGGTGTTTGCATCGCCGTCCGTTGACGCGGTTTTGGCGGGCATCCTGGCGGTGACCGGCAAGGCGGGATGCCTGGTAATTGTCAAGAACTACACGGGCGACCGGCTGAATTTTGGTCTTGCGGTCGAGCGGGCCAGGGCATTCGGCCTCAAGGTCAACATGGTCATTGTTGATGACGATGTCGCCTTGCCCGATTTGCCCCAAGCACGGGGCGTCGCCGGAACCCTTTTCGTCCACAAGATCGCGGGTGCCTTGGCAGACCAGGGGGCGGATCTTTCAACTGTCACAGAGGCGGCACAAAAGGTTATTTCTGGTGCGGTTTCCATCGGGATGTCGTTGGACACATGTACGCTGCCCGGCTCTCCAAAGGAGGAACGGATAGAGGCCGGAATGGCAGAACTCGGCCTCGGCATTCACGGTGAGGCCGGGGTTGAACAGGTCGCGTTTTCCAACGCCAAGTCTGCAATGGCGATGGTTGTTGATCGGCTCGAGGCGTCAATTGCACCGGGGCCTCATGTGGCGCTTTTGAACAATTTGGGCGGAACTACACCTCTTGAAATGTCTGTGCTGGCGGAGGAGCTGACCCATTCACGCATCGGCGGACAAATCCGTTGGTTGATCGGACCAGCGGCCATGATGACATCGCTCGATATGCACGGCTTTTCGGTGTCACTTCTTCCGGTCAGCAAGGCTGAGGAAGGATTGTTGCAAGCGCCGGTCGCTCCCTGGGTCTGGCCGGGATGTCTGGCGCTCGGGCCAGTGTCCATACTGCCTCTGCCGGATGGGTTGGCGCCGATTCAGCCATTGCCATCGGCAAACGACAAAACCCGGGAGTTTCTTGAAAGATGCTGCAGTATCCTCATTGAGGCAGAGGATGACCTGAATGCCCTAGATGCGAAATCCGGAGATGGCGATACGGGCAGCACACTTGCGACCGCAGCCCGTGCGTTGATAAAGGCGCTGGACCGTTTGCCGTTGGCCGATCTCACCCAACTCTATCGTGCAATCGGCCTGGAACTCAGCCAGACGATGGGGGGATCTTCAGGTGTCCTGCTGGCGATCTTCTTTGCCGCAGCCGGTGACGCTTCCTCCTCTGGCAGCGATGCTATTGGATCCCTGAAAGCCGGACTTGACCGGATCATGCAAGTCGGCGGAGCCGAACCGGGTGACCGAACAATGATCGACGCCCTCATGCCGGCCTTGAACGTTCTGGATCAGGGGCTTGAGGCAGCAGCCAGAGAAGCCCGGCAGGGGGCTGATGCCACATCCCGGATTACAAGGGCGCGGGCAGGTCGGGCGAGTTACGTATCGGAAGCCAACTTGTCCGGACACAACGACCCGGGCGCTGAAGCCGTTGCCCGTCTACTGGAGAGGCTCGCAAGCGAAGAAGCCTTGGTGGGCTGACGAAGAACCTTTTGTGGCTCTTTGTGAACTCAATGCTTTGGGAGGTTGTCATGCAAACGATAAAGGGGCCAGGGCTTTTTCTTGCCCAGTTTGCGG
>CALDSI010000236.1 GCA_937911395.1 uncultured Labrenzia sp. | reverse complement strand
CACAGATTATAAGAACGCAATTGCCACAAGGTGGCGGGTCAAACGAGCACGATGGACCGGCAGTGCCCTCAGCCACGGCTGCAATCGCGAGCGGAGCCGCAGAGCCTGCGGCTGAAGACGATCTGGATGAGCCGACCATCCCCAATGGCGTGGTCGGGCGGACGCCTTCAGCGGCTCAGTCAAATCCTTCGGAGCAATCTCCTTACCTGCCTCCCTTGCCATATCTGACTGTACCGCCCGCACAGGCGGGCGATGACATGCGCAACAAGGTCGATGATGTTGTCCTCGGGTCGATCGTTGACGGGTTCAAGGACTTTCGGAAAGCCCGGACCAGCGGCGGCGATCAAACTGCCGCCGAAGCGCAATCGGGGAAACTCGACCAGTTTCTGACCGGCTACAAAAGTGCGCGTCTGCGCACGAATGCCCGAAAAGCGGCGGCTGGACAGTCAGGCGGAGCGGCCGATCTGAACTCGCTCGCGGGTGCCGGAGCCGAGCGGGCAGGGGTGGGAACGCTACTGCGCGACCGGTTCGTGCTCGACCGGGAGGTTGGCCGTGGTGCCATGGGCGTCGTTTATGCCGCCGTTGATCGGCGTCGCCTGGAGGCCGGGCACGACGAACCGTATGTTGCACTGAAACTCCTGACAGATGAAATCAGGTCCGACACGGGCGCCTTGCGCCAGCTGGAGGCGGAGGCCCGCAAGGCGCAGGCGCTCGCCCATCCAAATATTGCAACGATCTATGATTTCGACCGGGACGGCGGTGAAGCCTTTATCGTGATGGAGCTGTTGCGCGGGACCACGCTGGACCGGAAGTTGTCCGCAGCGCTGGGCCATTCGCTGCCTGCAAAGGAGGCCTTGCCGATCCTGCAAGGTATCTGCGACGGTCTTATCTATGCTCATAGTCAGAATGTCGTCCATTCCGATTTGAAGCCGGGAAACATCTTTGTGCTCGATAACAACGTGGTCAAACTGCTCGACTTCGGTCTCGCAGCCGTTACGACCGCTGACATTGCCGAAAATGGGCTCGGCAGTGCATTGACCGCGTCCTACGCAAGTCCGGAAATGTTTCAGAAGGCACCGCGGGATCCGCGCGACGATGTGTTTGCGCTGGGCTGTATCGCCTATCAGGTGCTTGCAGGTCGCCATCCGTTCTCGTTGAAAGGCTCAGATCAGGCTGCCCGGGAAAACATGGTGCCCGAGCCTTTGGAAGGGCTGGATGCCGACGTTTGGCAGGCGCTTGAGAAAGCGTTGGCATTCAAACGCGAAGACCGGCTAGCAGATGTCAGCACGTTCCGGGCAGCACTGTTCGATTAATCCACAAAGTGGATCATTCAATTGAATCCGCAATCGTCTCGATCGACCGGGTGAATGCATGGTCCGGGTGCAGGGTGCGGATGAGTCCGGTGCTGCCGATCTGAATAAGGTCGGTGGAGAGCGGCAGGACCGCTGCAACAGGCGTCCTGTAGTTTGAGAAAATCCGCTGGGACAGGTCCTGGAAGTCGAAGGTTTCCAAAGCCTTGTTGACCACCAAAAACAACTGCGGCACTTCCAGCTTGCGGGCGAGTTCCAGCGTCACTGCAGTCCCCTGATAGTCCTGAATGTCCGGACGCAGGATCAACAATAGCGTGTCGGAGATCGCGATGGACAGCAGTGTCTCTTCGTTCACGCCCGGATGAGTGTCGATCAGAAGGTAATCGAGTTCCATGGTATCGCAGAATTCCATAAACCCGCGATTTAGCGCTTCCACATCATACATCTCCTTCACGATCCGGGCGATGTCTCCGGTCTTGATCGAGGAGGGAATGAAGAAGACCTTTCCAGGCCCGGTGATCGACGGTTCGCCGTCCGGGCCTTTGACACCGTCTGTAATGTCCAGATTGGTATCCTTGATACCGCAGTAGCCCCACAGGTAGTTGTTGAGCGTATGTGTCACCGTGTTCAGGTCGACATGAAAGAGCGTGTGAATGCCGGGTGATTGAATATCCGTGTCCACGATCCCGACCTTATGGCCGCGCAGGGCAAGGCTCGCGGCAATGTTTGCCGTTACGTTCGATTTGCCGGTGCCGCCACGATAGGAGTGGGTGGAAATGATTTTGGTCACTGGAATTCTTTCAGTCTAAAGAAGCCTCAAGGCTGCTTTTTATACTTTGATCTCATCGATTTTGCGCGGGCCTGAAGCGTTCGGAAGTAATCTGTGTCAGCGACTTTCTCCACTTCCATTTTGGCTTCTTCTTCGTCATAGGCGACTTCGAATTTGTCGAGGCGGACCTTCAGTTCCTGGTTCTCCTTCCGGAGCTGAGCTTCCGCGAGTTCCAGTTTGCGCCTTGTTTCGGTCAAGTCCTCAATAAGCTGGCCGGAATGAAATTCCCGGGCCTCGACCTGCACCACCATGCTGGAAAACGTTTCTGCAAGCGCGCGGATGCTTTCAGGCACATTTTTATCCGTGATGATGTCAAAGAGGCCATCCACATCATCATAGCGGCCGTTCGCGATTGCTTCGCATGTCTTTGCGAGGCTTGCGATGGCAGGCTGCATGGCGTCCGGTGAGCTCAAAAAACCTCCTGAAGATCGGCGGGTGCTGGACTGTCGCCCTTGAATACACCAACACACGGGGGACCCAAAGGCAAAACTGTCTTTGTTTTCCCTGACCTTGACCATCGAAGTTTAACCGGCGAAAGGTGAACGAACGATTGGAGATCCAAATGATTCCGGTGGATGTGCTTGGTGTATTTTTTGTTGCGGCCATTGCCTTGGGTCTCGCGCCGGGGCCCGACAATATCTTTGTTCTGACCCAATCAGCGCTTTACGGACGGCTCGCCGGCCTGGTCGTGACGTTGGGGCTGTGCACGGGTCTTATCTTTCACAGCGCTGCCGTTGCATTGGGTGTCGCCGCGATCTTTCAGACATCTGCTGTTGCCTTTACGCTGCTTAAGTTCGCAGGGGCTGCCTATCTCGTTTATCTGGCAGTGCAGGCGTTCCGGGCCGGCAGCAGCAAGATCAACGGGAACAGTGCCCCTGAAATGTCTCTGCCAGCACTCTATGTGCGGGGCATCATCATGAATGTGACCAACCCGAAGGTCGCGATCTTTTTTCTGGCGTTCCTGCCGCAATTTGCAGATCCAGCGCGCGGCTCTGTTCCGCTTCAGATCCTCATGTTCGGCGGGCTCTTTATCATTGCCACGATCCTCGTTTTTGGCGGCGTTGCACTCGGAGCCGGCTCTCTTGGAGGATATTTGAAACGTTCCCCATCGGCACAAGTCTGGCTCAACCGGTTGGCAGGTATCGTCTTTGTCGGTCTTGCCGTCCGGTTGGCAATTGCGGAGCGTTGAGGCTGCGCGATTAAAGCTCGCCTGGAGTCTTCATGGGTTTATCAACATCAAGTTGTAGAATGCTGCGATTTTTTACACAGCGTTAACCATAAGGCGCGCACAACTGTAGGATGAAGTCCGAAGGTGGCCTTCGGCAAATCCAAGTGGCGTGTCAACTTATGAAGACCAGTGTAATTGCAATTCTTTCGGCCCTTACGGTGGCCGGCTCCGCGCTTGCCGCGGACCCTTTTCCATATGATCCGGGGATGCCAGGCGAGGTCTACACCGCATCAACGCTGCGCGGTTCCATCGGACTTCGCTATTGGTACAGCCAGGGATCAACCGAGAACAAGGGCGACTTGGCCCGGATCGACAACGAGAATGTGACTGGACACACTGTTGAATTCCTTGCGCGTCTTGAAGATACGTCTACAGGATTTTTCACGAAAGGCTATATTGGTCTTGGCAAGAACACTGACGGCTCGCAGTCCCAAAGGGGCTTTAAATCGACCGGTTGGAACACAAGCAGTCTTGGCTATCTCACGCTAGATGGCGGGTGGGAGTTCCGCCGGTTGTCCAACAACTCAGCTCGTATCAATGCTTTGGTCGGCTATCAGTATTTGAGCGATATTCATTCAGCCTCTTTCGACACTGTCGATGTCAAAATCACGAGTAAGTTTCATGCTTTTCGTGTCGGCGTTGCAGCGGATGGTCAATTTAACGACCGTCTCGCCTGGGCGGTCGAAGCGGCGGCAGTGCCTTGGGCCTACAATCAGGTCAAGGACAGTGCAACTAAGCTTGAGAGTGAATACACCTACGGCTTTGAAGCCGACGCCGCATTGAACGTTGCACTGACCAACAACTGGGACATTGGCATTGGTGGCCGGTATTGGTGGCTGCATTCCGAGTATGAACTCGACCAAAGCCAGACCTATCAGCGTTACGGCCTGCTGATCGAGAGCAAATACAAGTTCTAGAAAGTCACCTTCTCGACCGTCCAGAAATCACTTGTTTTCAAGAAAAACGCAGGCCAAAAAGCCGGCGTTTTTGTTTGGAAGCTTGAGCCTTACTGCACCCGGGGGAAGAGCGCGTCGATCTCGCCGAGTTCTGTACTGCCTGCCAGCTTATCCAGCTCCGGCGCCCAGGGCGTTGCAGCTTGTGGCGCGTTGAGCATACCAAGCGCTCGGGTGGCTGAAACTGGGATCACCTGCGTCAGCGCCTCGAACAGGATGCGCTGGCAATCGAGCGTGACATAGAGAACGGTGGCGCAGCGCTCGCGAGTCTCTTCGTTCTTGAAAAGAGACCAAGGAGCCTGTTGATCGATATACTCGTTCATGGCCACTGCCGCATCGACGATGTGCTGGGTCGCTGCCGGAATATCCTGCAGATTGATCCAGCCAGCAAACGCCGTTCCGGCCTCGACAACGGTTTTGCGCAGCGCCTCATCTTCGGCCGTCAGGGCGCCCGGCATTGGCACCTTGCCGTCGAAATTCTTGTTCGAGAATTTCGCAACACGGGATAAGAGGTTGCCGATCTTGTTGCCAAGCTCGGAATTGTAAGCCTGGGTGATCAGATCGACCGAGATCTGGCTGTCGCTGTCCGCGCGCATGTGCCGGGCAAGATACCAGCGCAGCGCATCGACGCCGAGCTTGTCCATCACCTCAATCGGATCAACCACGTTGCCGATGGACTTCGACATCTTGACGCCGCCAGCACCCACCCAGTGGCTGTGCACCGAGAGCTTTTTCGGCAGCGGCAGATCCGCGGCCATCAGCATCAAGGGCCAATAGACACCGTGCGGCTTCAGGATGTCCTTGCCGATCATGTGTTCACATTCCGCCCACCATTCCTGGTAGCCGTCTTCCGGCCAGCCGATGTTGGTCAGGTAGTTGGCAAGCGCGTCGAACCAGACGTACGTGACGAAATCCGGATCGAATGGCAGATCGACACCGAGCGTGACGCGGGTTTTCGGCCGGGAGATACACAGATCGTCCTGCGGCTCGGCCAGCATCTTCTTCAGCTCGTTCTTGAACGGCTCCGGCTGAACAAAATCAGGGTTGTCGTCGATGTGTTTCAGGAGCTTTTCGCGGAACGGTTCCATCTTCAGGAAGTAGTTGGTTTCGTCCGTCTGTTCGACCTTCATTGTCGGGTGCAACGGACATTGGCCGTCCTCGGTGAGATCGCTTTCCTTCTTGAACTCCTCGCAACCCTTGCAGTAAATGCCGGTGTACTGCTTCTTGACGATCAGGCCCTTGTCGAAGATGCGCTGCTCCATCTCCGCGACGGCCGTCTTGTGACCCTCGCGGCTGGTGCGCACAAAGTAATCGAACTCAACGCCAAGCTGCTCGAACACATCGCGGAATTCCTTGCAGCGCATGTCGAGATACTCGGTCACAGGCATACCGAGATCTTCGGCCGCTTCCTGGTTCTTCTGACCGTGTTCGTCGACGCCGGTGGACAGCATCATCTCATACCCCAGCGCCTGACGGTTCCGCTTCAGGATGTCGGCCATGATCGATGTGAAGGCGTGGCCGATATGCGGGGATCCGTTGACGTAATAGATCGGAGTGGTGATGTAGCTTTTCATCAACATGCTTTCGAAATTTCTAGGCAGGGGCCGGGGTGCCTGTTCTTTCAAGGACCGGCCACAAAATCTGCCGTGAAGAGGTGCGAGCTATATTTCACACTCGCGTCCCCAAGAAAAGCCCCGGTGGGGCAAAAGCGGATGGGTGGTTGCCCTGTAGTGGGTGGTTGCCCGGGATATAGGGATTAGAGGCGGACGAAGCTAGGGGGGAGCATCGAGCGCTAGGCTGTCCCGGCCTTGCGCCGGGACCACTGCCCATTGTGATGTTCATGACCCCGGCTCAAGGCCGGGGAGGCGGATTTGGTCAGTGCTCTGCAAGGTCGCCTGAGTGCGGCAGTCCGCATTTAGACCCGTGCTGAAAGATCACCCGATCAACCAGATCCCGCCGAGCACGAAGAGGGCCAAGAACACTGTTTGGGTGACCACCATCCAGATCGCCGGGCCGCCGACTTCCAGAAGTTTCGGGATCGAGGTTTTCATGCCGACAGCGGCGATCGCCGCCAGCAGCGCCCAGCGGGACACCTGACTTGCCCCATCCTTCACAATCTCAGGGATCAGTCCGAAGGAGTTGAAGGTTGCAAGGATCAGGAAAGCGACAACAAAAAGCGGCATCAGTGGCGGACGGGCAGCTCCGGGTTCTGTGCCCTTGCGCAGGATCAGCGCTGCGATCAACACGATTGGGGCCAGCAGGGTGACCCGGATCAGCTTCACCAGCGTTGAGAGATCACCGGTTTCTTCGGACACGGAGAAGCCAGCGCCGACCACTTGTGCAACATCGTGAATGGTGCCGCCCAGGAAGACGCCTGTCGCATCCCGGTCGAGCCCAAGTGAGGCGGTCAGGATCGGATAGAAGATCATGGCGAGTGTGGAGAGCACGGTCACAGTGATGACGGTAAAGGCAAGGTCCCGCTCGGCATGCTCGCGCTTGGGCAAAATCGAGCCAATGGCCATCGCAGCCGAGGCCCCGCAAATCGCAACCGCACCTCCAGACAGAAACGAAAACAAGCGGTCCTTGCCAAAGAGGTTCCCGATCAGGAGTGAAAAGCCGATGGTCGCCAGGACCCCGGCAATAACGAGAGCCAAAAACGGCAGCCCAAGCGCCTGAACCATATCGACACTGATCCGAACCCCCAGCAAGGCAACCCCAATCCGCAACAGCGTGCGCGCAGAAAAGGCAATTCCGTCTTCAGTGCGTTTTTCCTCGGATAGAAAATTCAGCGGCATTCCTAGCAGGATCGCCATCAGCATTGCAGGCGCACCATAGTGCTCGTTCAAAAACTGCGCCGAGATCGCGACCAGACCGGCAATCGCTATTCCCGGGAACAATTCGTGAGCCCGGTGTTTGATCTTATCGATCATTTTTCGTCCTTGTTCTTATTTGTCGATCGGAAGACCGCTTGGAACGGAATTTGGAATGCCAAAGGGCGGAAAAGCTACTGAATCTGTGCCTGTAAGCGCTTTCATAAAGTCTAGTATAGCATCAATTTCACTGTCAGAAAGGTCAATGGTCTCAACGTCGCGAAAAAGACTTTGACGCGCCATTTCGCGGTTGTCCGACCAAACGACAAAATCAATGGCCTCCAGCCACGGAGCAGAGGGAAGGGCAGCAAGTTTCGCGTTCCATTTCGCCAGCATACCGTCCGCATCAAGATGGTGACGTACAATCCCTGCCAGTGTCGGATAGGCACCATTATGTCCGTAAGGCGCGGTGAGCTCGACATTGCGCAGCATCGGGGTGCGGAATTGGTATGCGTCCTCCAGGCTGTCGCTTTCTGCCATGCGTCCCGTGTCCCGAACCATCGGGTCAAAACGGCGGGTCCGGCCCGGTCCAAAAGGCGGCAACCCGAGCGCATGGAACTTCTGGTCACTCAACAGACTTCCGGAATGGCAGCGTGAACAGCCGGCCTTTCCGTAAAAGAGATCGAGCCCGTGTTTTTGTTTTGGCGAGAGCGCCTCGGTGTCTCCAGCCAGATAGCGGGCGAAGAGACTGTCATAGCTCTGCCATTCGATTGCCTGAAAGGCGGCAAGGGCATTGGCGATCTCAACGATTGTGACGTCTTCGGCTGACTCAATATGGTCGAAAGCTTCAATAAACATCTGACCATATTCAGGAATTACGCGCACTCTTTTGGCGAGGATCGGCCAGGCCGCATCGATCCGGTCGTGGACTGCGCCGGCGATCTCGTTCTCTTTCGGATTACCGGACATCTCGAATTGAGCCACTAGTGGAAACACAGCCTGGGCTGCAAGCAGCGAGTTGAAGCCCTCCGGCAGCCATTCTTCGGCGGGTGAGTTGAAGCCGTTCTCATAGGTGTCCGCAATGGAAATGCGGCCGTCATGAAACAGGGTGTGAAGGCCTTTTGCGCCCAAATTCCAAAGGCCTGGCGCATTGCGCGGAATCCGTTTCTTAATCCGGCTGTCACCGGTTCCAGCCATACGGCCAGGACCGAGGCCTTTGCCGCCCTCGCCAATGCCGAGTGACAGGCCGTCGCCGGTTCCAAACTCTGGATGATGGCAGGTTGCACAGGCAATATTCCTGTTGCCGGACAGGATCTTGTCGTAAAAGAGAAGTTGGCCGAGCGCCGCCTGTTTGCGATCAAATTCGAGAAAATCGGATCGGGTCAGAGGTGCTGGCAATTGAGCCGCGCCAGCTTGCAACATGCAGGCAGACAAAAGCGAAGGAACGAGGAAAACATGACGCCACTTCGATCTGCGGTCGCCGCATTTTGCATCCTTGTCAGCGCGGCAATGACCATCCCCGCGCGTGCGGAGATCGAAGACGCGCGCGATCTGATGGCAGCCGGGAAATTCGAAGAAGCCAAGGATGCGCTTTGGCCAGCGGCCCGGTCCGGCAATGCCGACGCTGAAGAGCTGATCGGTGTCATGTATGCCATGGGGCTTGGCGTTGAGCGGGACGATCAAAGAGCGTTTGAGTGGTACCTCAGAAGCGCCATGAAGGGGCATCCCGGCGCCCAGTCCGGTGTCGGCTGGTACTACGAAATCGGCCGGGGCATGCCGGCGCCCGATCTTGTGCGCGCTTACATGTGGTACACACTGTCTGCCATCGGCGGGGATCCGGACGCGGCGATTTCGCTCGAAGAGGTGGTCAAAAAGATGACTGCGGAAGAGATCGAAAAAGCGCATATTCTTGTCGCCGACTACAAGGTCTGGATGTACCCGTTTCGCTGATTTTGATCAGGGAATGGCTTGGGAGACAAGGCCATCGCCAGATCAAAAAGATGGCAAGTTAAGAGCCCGGCAAATTGCCGGGCTCTATTTTATCTTAGTTCAGGTCTGCGTCACGCGCGCCGTTCACGTCTGCCTCGGCAGCTGCCACGGCTTCTTCCAGAGCGCCGAAGATTTCGCCTCCGCGGTCAACGTTTTCCTTGAACCAATCGAAGACCGGGCTTGCAGCTTCTTTAAAGGCTGCCTTTTCGGCCGGGGTTGGAACGTAAAGATCACCGCCGCCGGCAACAAAGTCTTCATAGGCCTGGATCGACTTGCGCTTCGGAGATGCAAAGGTTGCTTGCTGCAGGGCATAGAAACCATCAACAACCACGCGGCGCATGTCTTCCGGCATGGAGAGGAACTTCTCGTTGTTCATCCACCACAACGCGCCCATGTAAGCATGGCCGTCGAGGGTGACATACTGCAGGCCGGCATCGGGGAATTTCATGCCCATGATGTCGGTGATGCCGTTCTTGGAGCCTTCGA
>CALDSI010000235.1 GCA_937911395.1 uncultured Labrenzia sp. | reverse complement strand
GCTGCGCTGCAAATCGCACTGACGGGCACCCGCTTGCCGGTTCCAATCGGCCTAGACGATGTTCCGGCAGGCGCGCCATTTGCCCGGTTGTTGGCTTTATTGGACGCCGGCACAGGTGATGACCAGCGCATTGCCGCGTTGATGCGTGATGAATTGAAAGCTGTGACCGAGCCTTGGGAGGTGGCGCAGGAGCGCCGCGGCCGAACGATGCGCGAACTTCTCGGCGTTGGTCTCGGTCCGATTGCTGGTGACATCGATCGAGCAACACCGGAAATGACTGAGGCTGTGTTTGATATCCCTGGTCATGGAGAAACCGTCTTGGTGGAGCCAACAAGTGTTTGATGTCATCCTGGCCATGAAAACCGATCTTGAGATGCTCAAGACGGCTTTTGGCAATGCGTTGAAAGGTGGACCAATCGCCGAGCTTGATGCCCAAAAAGGGTATCGGCTGAAACTCGGTGACGAGGACGGCGAGCCTTATCTGTCACCATGGTATCCGCACCCTGAATCAGGCGGCCAAACGTTAAGCTGGATCCCGCTTTCCGAAGGCCAGATCGTAGGCGTCCTGAACCCCGGAGGCGACCCTAACCAAGGGATCTTATTGCGGGGTGGATTCAGCGGGCAAAATGGACCGCCAAGCCAAGATCTTTTTGCAAATTTGGTCAAGGCGTTGGGTATCGAGATTTCCATGAAGGACGGTCTTTTAAAGATCATTGGGGACGTTCTTGTCGAAGGGAACGCCGATTTCAATCAGGGACATTTGAAGGCTCACGGCAAGAATGTTGGCCACGACCATGGCCATGTAACGGCTCCACCCGGGCCGCCAGGACCTCCGGTCTAAAACTAGGAGAAATCATGGATAAGCAAGTTTATGTGGTGGCCGAGGGTATCTCGACCATCAACGGCCAACCCGTGCCTTCAAGCCGCGAAATGGAACTGACACCGCAGGAGGCATTGTTTGATTGCTCCCTCGGCCGGATTTCCTTGAAGAGCGAGCAAAAAGCCGGAAAACCGGCCAGCCGCAAAAGCAAGTCCCGCGCGGGGACTGGCGAACCGGATGGCTCCGGCGAAGGTGATGAGCCGGACGAGGCCTGATCCGCATGGCAGGAATCGATCGCCGGACCGGCAAAATCCTCAACAACTTTGATCACGCGCTTCAATCGGTCGAGGTGATCTTATCAACGCGTCTCGGCAGCAGGTTGATGCGCCGACAGTTTGGCGGAGGCGTTGCAGAGCTTCTCGGCAGGGCTGTGACGCTGCCGCTCTTCTCTCTGTTTCAGCAACTTGCCGCTACCTCCATCGACATCTGGGAACCTCGCTTCAAGGTTCGGCGGATCTCGCCTCAGGGAACGGTTGAGCAAATCCGTGCCGGATCAGTCGGAATACGGCTCGACGTTGACTATAGGCCCCGCGGCCATCTCGGTGATTTCACCGTGGAGCGTGTGGTGAGCTTTGACCTGTATTTCCGATCGGGCGGAGTGGAGGCAATTCAGTGACACGATTTTCGACAGATGGGCTGCCAAAGCCGGTCGTAACCCAGCCGGTTGATTTTGAGAGCGCTTTCCAGCGCCGCCTTGGTGAGTTTGTTGACCTCATGCAGGCCGGTGGCATCGACTATGATGTCGGGGGCCTTGAAACAGATCCGGGGGTGATCGGGGCCCAGGCTGCCGGATATGGTGATGTTTTCTTTGCTGCGGCTGTCAACCACACTGCCCGTGTGATCCTCCTGCCAAGTTTCGCAGAGGGAAGTGACCTCGAACTGCACTCGAAGCGAACCGGTATTGGGGAAAGGCTAGACGGCGAAACAGATGCGGCGCTTCGGGAGCGTATGCGTCTCGGGTGGAAAGGCAAAAGTGCTGCGGGGCCAGACGATTACTATAAATCGGCAGCGCGCAACTATTCCGCATTGGTCAAGGATGTCCAGGTTGATGCGGAGACCCGGAACTTTTCCGATCGCGTTCTGATCCTCTCGGTGTTGACCACCGATAATGATGGCCTGCTTTCCGCAGGGCTCCAGGCCGAACTCACAGAGGTGTTGAACAATCCGTCTTTCCGCAATCGGAATATCACGGTCGAAGTCAGTCCAGCGGTCATCACGACACGAGATGTCACTGCGCACATCTTCCTTTATCCGGACGCACCGGACAGCGTCGTGCCTCAATCGGCGAACGCATTGACCGAGGCATTTCAGTTAGATCAGAAGATGGGCTTTGATGTTACAAGCTCCTATCTTCAGCGGCATTTGCATCGTCCCGGCGTGCAGCGCGTTGAGCTGCAAGGCTGGACCGATGCGTTCGCAGAATTCAATGAGGCTATCCGTCTAGGGACGGTTACCCTGACGCCATTCAGGGTGGCGTCGTGAGGACTGCCGATCAAATCCCCAATGCTCATCCTGTAGAATACGCCTACGCGTGGATTTGGGACAGCTGGACCGAATACGGTGCGTTGATCGGCACCATCAAGCATTACGGCATCACGGTCGTTCCTGACGATTGGGTGCCCTGGTTTATCTGGGATCTCGGGCTCGAAGACGTCGTTCCCTACATCCGTGATTACCGCACGGTGCTCGCGGCTGGCCCGGCCTGGCCGCGTACCCGAGGCACGCCAGACGGGATCGCAACCGGTATCAGCTTCGTGCAATCCTCCGGTGTGGTCGCGGCATCTGACCAGCGGCATAACTGGTGGGAGTTCCAGGTCGCCTTTGCCGAGCCGGCATCCGACCTGGATCAGATCCAGCAGTTGGACGGCATCATAAGGCTTTCCAAAGCAGCGGAAGATGAACTCTTCCGCATGTACTCGCCAGGCTATGATTTCCGGCCCGTGCGCATGGATATGCACCGGGCGGATGATGGCCTGATGGATGGCTATTCCGGTGAGCCTCTTTGGGAAGACGGGCCTCTGATTGCGTTTGGCTGGTCCGGATCTTACGAGCTGCCGGTCGAGCCCATCCTCTTCAGCGCGGCAGAGGTGACCGTTGGCGATCTCACGGTCTTGCTCGATGGCATGCGCATGGACATAGCGGCTTTTGGTGAGCGCCCGCCGGCCATTGTCGAGGCCGATCTCGAACTTGAAGAAACAACCCAGACCGATTCCTTTGCCACCGACCGCTGGCCGACCGCCTGGCCAACCAGCTGGGCGGAGGCTGCCGATGCACAGCTCTTCGCATCCGATTGGGAGACGACATGACATCCAAGGTTTTGACAACCGTTGGCCGCGAAGTAATGGCGGAGGCTTTTTCAGCCTTGCCCTTCGTTGCCGCACTTTCTGCCGGGGATCCCACATGGGACCCTCTATGGACCGATCCCAATCCGCCGTCTCCGGGTCTTGATGCGACTGCGGTCGCCGACCTGATCGGCTACGTGCGGCCGACGCTCGTCGACTTTGTCGAGCCGGATCCGGCCGGCACGATCGTGACCGAGGAGGGGGGCACGTTCACGGGCGCCGCCGGCCGCAGCCGATACTTACGGGTGCGCCTATCGATTCCAGCGGGTGCCTTTCCCGATGTCTATGTCCGGGAGATCGGCATCTTGGCCAATCCGGCCTTCATCGAAGGCCTGGCGCCGGGCAAGACCGTGCTTGATCCGGGCGACGTCACTGCTGCCGGTGATCTTGTTCATCTCCTTTGGTCGCCGCCGCAGTTTCTCAATGCCGGGACTGCCTATGCCCGCAATTTCATCCTGAAGGTTTGATGATGTTTTCACTCGAAAATTACTTCAATCGCCGTCTTCTCCCGGGCTTCAAGGCCAAACGCTTTGCGGAGCTGCTCTTTCGCGGCCGCCAGTATGTCGAGAGCGCCGAGGCAAACGAAGCGCAAGGCATCACATACGAACGGCTTTCCGAAGTTGGTGATGGGGCTTTTGGCCCGATTTCTTTGCGCGAAGGTGGGGTCATCGTCATCGATCAGGCAGCAGGCACCGTGTTGCTCGGGGCTTCCACGGTTTGGGCCGGTGGCTACATGCACCATGTGCCTGAAGTTACTCTGACGAACGTGCAGATGTCCGGCACTGTCGCGATCGGCGTGGCTGTCACCAAAGAGGTGGTCACCGATATCGAAGACGCGGAACTTAAGGGCATCGTGCCGAACACAGCGTCTCACGGGAACCCGCTTGCTGCCCGGCTGAAATATAATGCTGTTTGGGCGACGACTGGCGATCCTTTCTATCCGGTCTTCACCCTGATTGACGGACAGCTGCCGAATGAGGTGCTGCCGCCGCAAGACAGTGCGGCCGACCTCGCGGTCGAGCGCCACGTGAAAGAAGATCACGGCTCGCATATCGTGGAAGGCTTCCAGGTGTCGCCAGCAGGTTTTGACGCACAGGCTGGTGCGCAGACATTTGTGATTGCGGCGGGCACGCTTCGGGCTGAGGGGCGCCGGGTTCACCGGTCGACCGATCAGCGTTACACCCGCGTTGAAGATCCGGAACTGGTGCAGGTCAATGGCGAGACACAGATTTATCCCGATGACGGCATTGTCACGCTCAATAATGGCCCGATCGCCGATGTGCAGACGGTCACCGTCATCAGGGAAGTGACCCAGACGGTGACGCACCAGCTGGCTGGTGGCGCCGATGCCCTGCCGGATACGCCTGTTTATGAAATCGTCTCTGTTGTTCAGGGTGCGACCACGTATGCCGCCGACACGGACTTCGTCAAAGTTGGCGATACCGTTTCTTGGGCACCTGGTGGCGCAGAACCATCACCAGGCTCCAGCTATGATGTAACTTATCGGTATGTGGCAACTGTGGTGCCGGATGCGATCGGGCGCTCGACCATCACCCTTGGCTCTGCTGTGGAGGGCCTGCCGGTCACCATTCAATACACCTACAAGCTCAAGCGGATCGATGTGATCGCCATCAATCTTGATGGGGGCGTGGTTTATCTCAAGGGCCTTTCGACAAAGTATAACCCGGTGCCGCCTTCTGTGCCGGCCCCCTTGGCTCCGTTGGCCCGCATCGACAATCAGTGGGGTATTGACCCGGTCGTCACCGGCTTTGACCAGCGTAGGCTGACCGAAGCGGGCGTGCGCGCCCTGTTGCGAACCGTCCTTAGGATCGACGATCTCGTTTCACTGGTCTCCCTTGAAAGGGACATTCAGGAGCGTGATCCGGCCTCACGCCGTGGGTCCTTTGTGGAGCCGTTCGAGAACGAATTCCAGCGCGATCTTGGCATTGCGCAGGACGCGGCGATTGTCGATGGTATCCTGACCTTGCCGATCGAAACCATCGCGGAGACGATCGATATCGGATCCGAGCCGATCCTGCTGCCCTATGTCACCGAGCCGGTCTTGTC
>CALDSI010000234.1 GCA_937911395.1 uncultured Labrenzia sp. | reverse complement strand
ATGTCAAAAATCCGAAACAGAGCAGACTTGCAAAACCGGGAGCATCCACACAAGACCAGATCGACGGCCTAGACGACGCGTTTGCCGGTGAAGACCAGAAAGATATGGGAACGCGTCCGATTGCGGAGCTTGACCAGTTCTTTGACGCGGTTGGTGCTGACATTTCACATGGTGGCAGTCGCGCCTGCTACAACATTCAGGAAGATCGCATTCAAATGCCGCCGGTTTCTGCGTTCATCACCGAACGCCATTACTATGCAACGCTTGCTCATGAAATGACCCATAATGCCGATGTTCGGATTATGCCGCGCCGATCCTCATAACCTATTGTTCAGCGAGAAGAGCGGCGCGGCATGCCGGCATAATTCAGAGCGCTTCAAGGAATGACAACAACTCGTCACCCGGTCGATAGCGTCCGCTCTTGCTGTCAAGGGGCTTCGTCAGGGCCAGCGCCCTTTCTTTCAATTCGATATCAGCATGGATGTAGACCTGTGTCGTCTCTATCGATTCATGTCCAAGCCAAAGCGCGATGATTGTTCGGTCCACACCGCTCTGCAGAAGCTGCATCGCGGCAGTGTGGCGCAGGACATGCGGCGTGACACGCTTCAACCTGAATGTCGAACTGGTTAAAGCAGCGGCGGCCGAGTGCTTGCGAACGATCCGTTCAACCGCGTCTCGGCTCAATCGCGCGCCCCGGATCGTTGCAAACAAGGGGTCGCCGGGGTCGGTGTCGAATTGGGCAAGCCAGGCTTTCAACGCATCCCGGCTATCCGCACGAAGCGGCGTTGCGCGTTCCTTTCGACCTTTGCCGATGCATCTTAGGTGCGCTCCGGTGCCGAGCTCGACATCGCCAACGCGAAGTCCGATCAGTTCCGATACACGCAAGCCAGTTTGGAGCATTGTGAGGAGCAGGACCCGATCTCGCCGCCCAAACCAGGTCGATTGGTCGGGCGCCTTCAGCAGAGCCTCCATTTCGTCACGGGTCAAGAAGTCCACGGCGCGTTTTTCATACCGTTTGGACGGCATGGCCAGCACTTTCTGGCAATGATGTAGCAACTGGGGCTCACAGCCCGCAACATACTTAAAGAACGAACGGATCGCTGCCAACCGCGTGTTCCGGCTGCGCGCGCTGTTGCCGCGTTCCTCCTCGCAGAAAGTCAGGAAGTGCCCAATCATATCGGCGCCTATGTGGGCGACGTGCAGTTCAGTCGGAGGCAGGTTGGTTTGCGCCTCCGCGTATTTCAGCAAGAGCCGGAACGTGTCGCGATAGCTGGCAATCGTGTTTGGGCTGGCCTGCATTTGCGTCAACAGCCGCTCGGTGAAGAACCGCTGCACGTAGACGGGTAGAGGATAGGTTGAGATCATGATGTGCTCTCCAAAACCCGTCGTTCTGCACGCTCCGCGGCCAACTGCATCAGCTCTGGCACGGCCTCGATGTACCAGAACGTGTGCTTTGGCTCGGAATGGCCGAGATACGTGCTGAGCTTGTATATTTCGGCCTCAATGTCCTGTCCGTCCCGGAACCAGGCAAGGATGGTGTGGACGGCAAATGTGTGCCGCAAATCATGGATGCGTGGCCCATGACCGTGGCGGTTGTAGGCTTGCGGCGACCTGAGGCCGATGTTTTTGCTGACCTGCGCGAAGTTGTAGCGCGCCGCGCAGTCCTTCGCATGTTGGCCATCCTCTTGGATGAAGAACCGCGAGGCTTGCTGGGCAACCAACCGATCTCGCAATCCGGCATAGTGGACAAGTTGGGCAACGGTGTCCTTTTTGACAGGAAGCTGGCGGTCCCGGCCGTTTTTTGTGTTTCTGAGCGTGAGCACGGCCCGATCCAGATCGACATCCTGCCGATCCAGCGACAAGGCTTCGTTCACACGCATACCCGTCACCGCGATCAAGCCGAATAGAGTCTGCCACAATGCGGCACGGAGGCCATAGGGTGACGGCAATCGGCCGGCTTCTGCCACAATATCCGCAATCTGCTTGGGCGCGTAGATATACGGCACCCTCCTTTGATAGCGCCCTGTGACAAGCTGGCTGGATGGAACCTCGGTGCGATCGTCGTGCTCTGCAAGCCAGAAGGCAAACCTGCGCACCATTCCAAGGCGTCGGGACCATGTATTGTCGTCCGCACCGCCGTAGGTCGCTTTCCAGTCGAGGAACAAGGGCGTCGTGATCCTATCGAACCCATTCTCATCGCCAAAGTTGGCGAACTTGCGCAGGACTCGTTCATCAAAGGAGAGATCAAACCCCATCGAGCGCCGCAGAGCCAGATATTCATCAAGTCTTTGGGAAAGCGTCTTCATTGGGCATCTCCCGAAGTCGGCCAAGGCCGCGAGATCGAGCGCAGGGCATCAACATCGTGCTGCGCATAGATCGTTGTGCCCATCGCCGAGCGGTGGCGGAGAACATCGCCGATCTCGGCCAACGAAGCACCCTTTCGCAGCATGTCGGTGGCCAGGCTATGCCTGAGAATGTGGCTGCCGACATAGGCTTGTGGTGGACTGATACAGGTTGCGTCATAGGCGTCTCGCAATATCCAGCGCAGGATTTGAGCATCTTTAAACCGCTTGAACGGCGGTTTTACTGAGACGAACAGGGCACGGTCCGGGCCGCGACGCTCATTCCTGATGTAATCGACAATCGCTTCGCCAACTTCCGGCGACATTGGCATCCAGTCGTGCAATTGTCTCTTGCCACGGATCAGGATTTCTCCGGCCCGCCAGTCGATATCATCCAGTTCAATGGCCGTCACTTCCGGCGCTCGAAGGCCGAGCCGCGCGATCAGCATCAACATCGCATAGTTGCGTCGGCCCGTTTTCTTGTGGCCACGTACCACCTCGACGAGACGATTGACCTCTTCCGGCTCAAGATACCTCGGAATGCCGGTTGGTTTGGGCTGGCGCGCCTTTGGGACGGCGGTGCTCAGGTTCCGATTGGTTCTACCACTCCAAAAGAGGAACTGGAATAGATTGCGAAGATGCGATGGGCCGGTCTTGTCACGCGGCGCGTTTTGCGCCTCCCGCAAGCGAAGAATGAAGCCCGTGATGTCGTCGGGCTTGATGGTGTTCAAATCACCCAAACCTACGCCGAACTTCGCCGTCAGGAACCGTTCAAAGAACCGCAGGCAATGGTAGATAGTTTCCTGGGACAGGCCGCGCTGTATGCGAAGATAGGATTCGTAATCACGTTTTAGGACTGCCCTAGGCGACATGTCGATTGGTTCCGGTTCACGCGGCGGCGCACCATGTTCACCGATCAAATAATCCCGGAACCGTTCCAGTTGGTACTTAACGTGGCTTCGGCCTGACATACAAATTTGCTTTGTAATCTGAGAGATCAGTTCTTCTGCGGTTTGGTCATCCAACTTCGCAAGCGGAACACCAGAACACTCAAGCTTGGCTGCAAACCTCCGAGCGTTGCGCGCATAGTTCTCGACGGTGTGAGTGCTATATCCCTGGGCAGTGATCAACGCCGCAAAATTGGCGGCGGCTTCGGCCAGAGTGCGTTGAACTGTATGATCTAGTCTATCTTTTGCCATTTTGGCCTCCTTCGTTTCAACGAACGGGTAGTGTGGCAAGCGAACGCTGTAGTTACAGCCTGTTAACCAAATCTTGAGACATTGACGCCCAACCAGTTTCAGGCGTCTTGCATGCATCAGTCATTCTCAGACTTTATCCGCACCGGCGGAGAGGGCGAGTTTCTGCTCCGCAAGTCTGGTGGCCGTGTTCTCGGCCAGCGCGTCAACTGGTCCGTCAAAAACAACTTCCCAAGCTATGGCGCACTGCGGAGCAGTTTTGAAGCCCGCCTTGATGCCATAGGCCGCGACAATGCCAACATGCTGCTGGATGCTTTGGCTGATGCATATGACCCACCCTTGGAAGAACAGGACCTGCCCAGCATTTCTGGTGCCGTTAATGAGACACTCAGCGAATGGGACCAAAGGCTTTCCGCAATCTGGGCCGAATGGAACACGCATCCTCAAAGGCTCCGACCTTTTCGGCAGGCCATGGAAGAGCGGCTGTTGCGGAGCTTTGCTGGTCTGATCAATGAGATCAGGCAACGTGACCTCGGTATTGAGCAGTATGTTTGGCAAACCGTCGGCGATGAGAAGGTCCGGGCCTCGCATTCTGCTCGGGACGGTGGCGTGTATCGATGGGACTCGAACGACGAGAAGCCCGGCGAAGCACCAAACTGCCGTTGTTCCGCTCGCCCGGTGCCGCCCGGTGCTGACATTGGACTTCTTGGACCGGTTGGCCTGCTCGACAGGTTCTTAAGCGATCTCGGGGACGACTTTTCTGCAGGCAGTGGCGTTCGGCCTCAGACTTTCATTGAACGGTTGCGCGATGGTTTCGTACCAGAGTCCGGCATCACGATTGATGGCGAGATGCTCGACATCCAGACGCAAGGCGATTTGGCATCAGCGTTTCAGCAGTTGGGAGACGCCATCAAAGATAACCCGGATGCTTTCCTTAATCTTCTGGAGCGCCACGGGGACGGACTGGGACGCCTGGCGTCGGTCTTTGGGATATCGAACCCCGACGCTCTGGCTGCGGCGGCCACTCTGGCAGCCGCTGGAGCGACGGATGAGCTTATCGATCAGGCACTCACACAAGCCCGCAGCCCAATAGACCGGCTCATCGGGGGCACCGCCACATCGCTGGTGGATATCGCTGAGGCGATACGTGGTATTCCCGACATACGTCTGGATGACCTGCGCCGTGTGGCCGAGGCGATCTATGCCGATCCATCATCTTTGCCCGAAGCAATGGTGGAGCCGTTCCGCGAAAGGATCGCAGTAGGCGATTATGCTGGTGCATTGGGGTATGGGCTGCCAGAAGTCCTTGCCGGAGTTGCCGCCCTTGGCCGAGTGCGGCGTCGTGCCGACGGACTAACCTCCCCTGAGGAACTCACGCTCGACCGCCTTAGATCCGATCCGGACTTCGAAGGCGTCAGCAATGCAGGTCCCCACGCTCCCAAGTTCGAGAAGTGGATCAACCGTGGCGGCACCGTTGAACTCATGCCAGAAGGCCATTTCCGCTACTCTGCGGACATCGACCTTCTGGGACAGCCTCAACGGATTTCTGTCGAATACCCTGATGGCTATCCCGATTTCCGTCCATTCATGACCCATCCAAGTGGTGTACGAGCCGTCGAGATCGATGTGAGTGGCGACCCCAAAATAGACCGATTGCGCGCGAATGCTGCGGCAGGGCGTACCGATTGGGATAGCATGCCTCCGACAGGATGGACGTGGCATCACGTCGAGGATGCACGTACGATGCAGCTTGTTCCCAGCGTGATAAATCAACGTTTTGGGCATCAAGGTGGTGCTTCGATAGCGAGGAATCGATGAAATTCGTGGCAACAAACAGTCCCACATCCTCAGATGAGATCAAAAAGTTTGAGCGGCAAAGAGGTATCCTGCTGCCACAAGACTATGTGAGTTTTTTGCTCCAGATTAACGGCGGGCAGCTGAATCCGCTTGAAAGCTATGCGCTTGTTCCCGGCTGGAACTCGCTAGAGGTCCAGGAGCTCTACGGAGTTACGGACGATCCAAGCCGCTCCATCACAAACCACACATTCACGAATTTCTCCGACTTCATGCATAAGGTTATGCTCAAGATCGGCTACAACCCATTTGGCGAAACGCTTTTCATGGATCTGCGCGAAGGCGCAAACCACGGCAAAATCTATATTCGCGCGCACAACAGCTCTCCTAACAATCAAATCTTGATCGATGACACTGGGTTCCAAGATGAAGATGACTATGATGAAGATGATGAGGTAG
>CALDSI010000233.1 GCA_937911395.1 uncultured Labrenzia sp. | reverse complement strand
GCCTTCGTCATCTCTGGGATGTATGCCGGTTTGGCTGGTGGTCTTATGGTGGCGATGGATCCGCTTGCAGGTGCGGAACGCATGCAGTGGACGGCGTCTGGTGAGGTGGTTCTGATGACCATCCTGGGCGGTGCCGGCACCTTGATCGGTCCGGTCCTTGGAGCTGGTTTCATCAAATACCTGGAGAACATCTTCTCCAAGATCAACGATAACATTCTCTACGGCTGGTTCTCCGGTCTTCCGGAAGGCATCGCTGACTTCCTGGTCTTCGTCATCCACCCCTTCATCGGCAAGGGCTGGCACCTGACGCTCGGCATCATGTTCATGCTGATCGTTATCTTCCTGCCGGGTGGCATCATGGAAGGCTTCGAGAGGATTGGCCGGCTGTTCAAGCGCAAGCCGTCCTCGAAGGAAAGCTCCGGTGGCAACCCGTCCGCAGCGCCAGCTGAATAAGGTGAACTGATATGGAAATCCTCAAAGTCGAGGGCGTAAACAAGTCGTTTGGCGGACTTCGGGCTCTCAACAACGTCAACTTCAAAGTGGAAGAGGGGACGGTTCACGCGATTATCGGTCCGAACGGTGCTGGCAAGTCGACATTCCTCAATTGCATGATTGGGCGGCTCGCTCCAGACACCGGAACCGTGATGTTCGGGGATATTTCTCTGACGGGTATGAAACCTCACGAAATCAACCAGGTTGGTGTTTCGCGTGTGTTTCAAACGCCTGAGATCTTCGGCGAACTCACCCTGATGGAAAACATCATGATTCCGGCACTTGCCAAGCGGGACGGGGAGTTTGCTCTCCACGCCTTTGCCCGTGTAGACCAGGATGCAGAGATCCGCGACAAGGCCATACACATGCTGGAAGACGTCGGACTTGCGGAAAAGCGCGACATCACGGCAAGCTCCTTGTCCCGCGGCGACAAACGTCGCCTGGAGCTCGCCATGTGCCTGAGCCAGGACCCAAAACTCCTGCTGCTGGATGAGCCGACAGCTGGCATGTCCCGCGCTGACACCAACAACACGATCGACCTCTTGAAGCGGATCGGCGACCGCGGGATCACCAAGGTGGTCATCGAGCACGACATGCACGTTGTGTTCTCGCTGGCCGAAAAGGTTTCTGTTCTGGCTCAGGGCGCGATCATCGCCGAAGGCAAGCCAGAAGACATCAAGGGTGATCCGAAAGTTCAGGAAGCCTATCTCGGAGGAGCGCACCTGTGACCATTCTTGAAGATCAATTTGCCGGCAAGACGGCGCCGGCCGTTCCGCCGAAGAAAGCCCGCGGTGGTGCACCTGCCTTCTTTTCCGCTTGGGATCTCCATGGCTATTATGGCGAGAGCTACATCGTTCAGGGTGTCAGTTTTGATGTGCGGGAAGGCGAGATCCTGGCGCTTCTTGGCCGAAATGGTGCCGGCAAGACGTCGACCTTAAGAACCATCGCCCGGATGGACGATCCGGCTCTCACGCATGGCGAAATCTGGCTCGATCACAAGCCTTTGCACGAAATGCAGAGCCATCAGGCCGCTCAAAACGGTGTTGGACTCGTGCCGGAAGACCGCCGGATTATTCAAGGACTGACCGTTCAGGAAAACCTCGAGCTGTCGCAAATTGCCGAACCCAAGGGTTGGTCAATCGAGCGGATCTATGAGCACTTCCCGCGGCTTGCAGAGCGGCGCAACCAGGAGGGCACCACCATGTCCGGTGGTGAGCAGCAAATGCTTGCGGTTGCCCGTATCCTGGCACGGGACATCAAGCTCCTGTTGCTGGATGAGCCCTATGAGGGCCTGGCGCCGGTTATCGTCCAGGAAATCGAACGCATTCTGGAAGGTGTGAAGGACCTCGGCATGACAACCATCATCGTTGAGCAGAACGCCATCGCGGCGCTCCACTTGGCAGACAGGGCGGTGATCCTCGACATGGGCGAGGTGGTGTTTGACGGCACGGCGCAAGAGGTATTGGACAACGCAGAACTTCGTCAAGAGTATCTCGCGATCTAAAGTCACCAGACGTATTATGGATGATCACGGGCCGGCCTTTGCGCCGGCCCTTTTTTGCTCGGTTGTTCGACCAGCAATGCTGCCTATAGTGAAAACAGTATTTCATTGATTCTGCGGGCTGGGGGCGGGATGTCCAATCTACGATCAGAACTTCCGAGCCTCGTCGGGTTCCTAGCCTTTGCCATCTTCAAGCTGCTTGGCGATGGTCTGAAACCAGCCGCAGTTGGCACGTTTGGCAGCCTGATCCTGCTCGCTCTGATCTTTGCCGTTGTCATGTGGTGCGCCTTCTCCGTTGTGCGTCATGCCGAAGGCCTGGCGACACTTTTTGGCGAACCTTACGGGACCTTGATTCTGACATTGGCAGTGATCGGCATTGAAGTGGCTCTGATCGTTGCGATCATGCTCTCTGGCGATGCTGTGCCGACTATGGCGCGGGATACGATGTTCTCAGTCGTGATGATCGTCCTGAACGGTTTGGTTGGGCTTTGTCTGTTGCTGGGCGGCTTAAAGCACCGCAACCAGACCTATAACCTTCAAGGCGCCAACGCGTTTTTGTCCGTGCTTGTCCCACTCGCAATATTTGCACTTGTGTTGCCGCGCATCACTCATTCCGCGCCAGGCGGTGAACTGTCGCCGCTTCAAGTCGGCTTCGAAATCGTGATGTCAGTAATTCTTTATGGTGTTTTCCTGGCCATACAGACCGTGACTCACAGCGACATCTTCCGCCAACCGGATAGCGCCGGTCACGATGAACATCATGGTGTGGTTGTCCGGACCGTTCCGTTTCATGTAATTGGGCTTTTCGGCGCGCTTTTGCCGATCATACTCCTGTCAAAGAGCTTGGCACTTTACGTTGATTTCGGAATTGCCGCCGTCGGCGCGCCGATTGCTTTCAGTGGTTTCATTGTCGCTGCACTGGTTTTGATGCCGGAGGGAATGAGTGCGGTGCAGGCCGCGCGGGACAATATGCTTCAGCGCGCAGTCAACATTTGTCTTGGGTCTGCGGTGGCAACAATTGGTTTGACTGTGCCCGCTGTCTTGATCGTCGGGTGGTGGACCGGCTTGCGGGTTGAGCTTGGCCTGGAAACGACCGAGATCATCATGTTGGTGCTGACCCTGTTTGTGAGCCTTTTGACATTTGGTAGCCGCACAACGAACTACCTCCAAGGCGCTGTCCACCTTGCCTTGTTCGCAGCCTATATCATGTTGATCTTTGATCTTTCTTGAAACGCGGACCAACTGGCTTCTGTCATCAGTCAAGAGGCGGTTGGACTGCCGCCGCAAATATGATTTCCTGAGAGCAGTATCTATTCCCAATCCCCTGATTCCGGTTGCCCATGCTGCTCCTTTCTGAAGACCAAACCCGTCACGCACTGCCATTTCCTGCTCTTATCGACGCTCTGGAAGAGATTTTCCGTTCTGGATGTGTGATGCCGACCCGTCACCACCACGACATGGAAATGTCGGGAGAACTGGACGCGACCATGCTCTTGATGCCGGCCTGGGTGCCAGGTGAATACGCCGGGGTAAAGGTGGTCAACGTCATGCCGGGGAACTCTGCGCGGGGATTGCCGGCAGTGGCGGCGCAGTATCTTCTGTCTTCCGCGAAAACCGGCGAAATGCTGGCTCTGATTGACGGGGGCGAATTGACTGCCCGCCGGACGGCAGCTGCATCTGCGCTCGCCGCCAAATATCTTGCGCGGGAAGACGCAAGTCATTTGCTGATTGTCGGGACAGGCCGTCTTGCACCAAATCTCGTGGCCGCGCATATGGCGGTTCGGTCGATCAAGCAGGTGACGATCTGGGGCCGTTCGAAGGAAAAAGCCGCCGAGCTTGCCCGCCACGTTGGTGCGACCTATCCGGTTTCTGTGACGGTTGCCGGTCATCTGGAGGATGTTCGCGGCAAGGCGGATATCATTAGCGCGTCAACTCTTTCCAACGAACCGCTGATCAAGGGCGCCCTCGTTAAACCGGGCGCTCATGTCGATTTGGTGGGCGCGTTCAAGCCGTCCATGCGGGAAAGCGACGACGACCTGGTCCAACGCGCGGACCTCTATGTCGATACCCGCGACGGCTGCCTTGTGGAAGGCGGTGACGTGGTCCAGCCCCTTCAGGCCGGTGTTATCACAGAGGAAGATATCAAGGCCGACCTTTACGACCTTTGCCGAGGGACCCATCCAGGACGACGGTCTGATGATGTGGTCACCTTCTTCAAATCGGTGGGAGCGGCATTGGAAGACCTTGCGGGTGCCATGCTCGCCTATGAGACGGCGCGCAAATAGATTTATCCAAGTTCAAAAGTGGTGATGCCAAACTTCTGATCGAGCGGCAGGTCGGGGGCAGGGCCCTTGTACATTCGGAATGTTTCGAACTCCGGTGACAGCTCGTATTTCTCGGCGAGCAAGAGGGCAGCCGCATTCGGTTCCGGGATGTCCAAAATGATGGTCTGGCCTTTCACTTGACCGGCGAGGGCGCGGAACAAAGTGTCTGCAATTTCCGGAGTGTCGGCGAACAGAGGCCCGATCTTGAACCCTTCCAGACACTGACGCAGAACTCCATACCCCCGAACTTCGCCGTTTTCGTC
>CALDSI010000232.1 GCA_937911395.1 uncultured Labrenzia sp. | reverse complement strand
AAATTTGCGGTCATGGAATGTTGGGGCAGGGTGGCGGTTTCACAAGCCTCAGAATTGACATTCCGGCCAAGTGGAATTGCGAATGTGTCACGGTCAGTTCGGAAGTCACTTGACCGAACTTGCGCAGATAGTTACAAGTGCAACTAATTTGGCAGGGCATGATCCTGGGAGGATGCGATTATGAACAAGGTCGATCACAAGCAAGTTTCAGGTGACGGTGGTAAGCCACTTCCAACGAGCTCCAGTATATGCCGGGTTTCGGCAATGATTTTGAGACTGAGGTCCTGCGGGGCGCGCTGCCGCAAGGCATGAACAGCCCGCAGAAATGCGCCTATGGACTTTATGGCGAGCAGCTGTCCGGCACCGCCTTCACCGCGCCAAGCCATCAAAACGAGCGGACTTGGTGTTATCGCATCCGCCCGTCGGTCAAGCATACCAGCAGGTTTCAGAAAATCGATCTGCCCTATTGGAAAAGCGCGCCAAACGTTTGCGAAGATGTCATTTCCCTTGGCCAATACCGCTGGGATCCGGTGCCGCACGCTGATGAGGATTTAAACTGGCTGACCGGCATGCGCACGATGACGACGGCCGGTGATGTGAACACCCAGGTCGGTATGGCAACACATATCTATCATGCGACGAAGTCGATGGAAGATGAGTACTTTTTCTCCGCCGACAGCGAGCTTCTGGTCGTGCCGCAGGAAGGCATTCTCCGTTTCTACACCGAGCTCGGCATCATCGAGCTGGAGCCAAAAGAAATCGCGATTCTGCCGCGCGGCCTGGTCTACAGGGTAGAGGTCGTTGAAGGTCCGGCACGCGGTTTCGTCTGCGAGAACTATGGCCAGAAATTCGAGCTGCCGGGCCGCGGCCCGATCGGCGCCAATTGCATGGCCAACCGCCGGGACTTCAAGACACCGGTCGCCTGGTATGAAGACAAGGAAGTGCCGAGCAAGGTCACAGTGAAATGGTGCGGCCAGTTCCACGAGACCAAGATTGGCCATTCACCGCTCGATGTGGTTGCCTGGCACGGAAATTATGCACCGGTGAAATATGACCTCAGGACCTATTGCCCGGTCGGGGCAATCCTGTTTGACCATCCGGACCCGTCGATCTTCACCGTCTTGACAGCGCCGTCTGGCGTGCCGGGCACGGCCAACATCGACTTCGTTCTGTTCCGGGAGCGCTGGATGGTGGCCGAAAACACCTTCCGCCCACCCTGGTATCACAAGAACATCATGTCCGAGCTGATGGGCAACATCTACGGCCAGTACGATGCCAAACCGCAAGGGTTCGTTCCGGGCGGCATGAGCCTTCACAACATGATGCTGCCGCATGGACCGGACAATGATGCCTTTGAAGGGGCGTCCAATGCGGGCCTGAAGGCCGAAAAGCTCGACAACACGATGTCCTTCATGTTCGAGACCCGCTTCCCGCAACACCTGACCGAATATGCGGCGAAGGACGCACCGTTGCAGGACAATTACATCGACTGCTGGGACAGCCTTGAGAAGAAATTCGACGGCACGCCGGAAGGCGCCTGGGATAAGAAGTAACTGGCACTGTTTGCCGCCCCGGACTTGATCCGGGGCCTTCAGGGTTGGTCCCGGATCAAGTCCGGGACAGCTTTTTGACAAAAGCGCAGTTGTGGATGCTGGCAAGGAGTGTGTGGGTGCAGGGCAAAGCGGATATGGATGACCGTCTCGTCATTTTGGGCTCAAAGGGCGGGCCTGCGATCCGGCCGGGCGGGCCGTCGCCGACGAGTTCCTTGATCGAGATCGGCGGCCGGCGCTGTGTCATTGACTGTGGTCTCGGGGTGACCCGTGGCTTGGTCGACGCCGGGGTCTCCTTGAAAGAGCTGGACCTCATCTTCATCACGCATATGCATTCCGATCATGTTCTGGAGCTCGGGCCCTTGTTGCATACGGCTTGGACCAGCGGGCTGGCGCATAAGGTCAAGGTGTTCGGACCGGCCGACCTGATGGAGTATTGGGACGGTTTCCTGGCCTCCATGCGCTATGACATCGATCTGCGGATTGATGATGAAGGCCGCCCGGATCTGCGGGATCTGGTCGAAATTCACCTTCTGGCTGAAGGCGATGTGCCGCTTGACGACAGCGGTTTGGCGCTAAAGGCGCTGCGTGTCGATCACCCGCCGGTTGTTGATTGTTTTGCCCTGCGGTTCGATACGGAGGATTGGTCGGTGGTCTTTTCCGCTGACACGGCCTTTTTCCCGCCGCTCGCCGTCTTTGCCAAGGACAGCGATGGTCTGGTGCACGAGGCCATGCTTCAACGCGGGGTCGACAAAATCGTCGAGATCACAGGCAATGGCGACCGGCTGCGCGAGCATTTGTGGGCAAGCCACACGATGGCGCCGGATGCCGCCAAGATTGCCGAAATGGCCCAAGCCAAGACCCTTCTCCTCAACCATCTGATCCCGGCGGATTTGCCCGGTTTCGAAGAGCAGGAGTGGTTGGAGGCAACAGAAACCTTTTCCGGGCAGACAATTGTCGGTCATGATGGATTGGTCATAACAAAATAGGCTTGGGGAGACGGATCCATGAAACTGGCAAGTTTGAAAGATGGCAGCCGGGACGGAAAACTGGTGGTGGTCAACGAGCGGCTGACCTATTGCACGGATGCCAGCCACATTGCACCGACCCTTCAGGCAGCGCTCGATGATTGGGACCATGTTGCGCCCAAGCT
>CALDSI010000231.1 GCA_937911395.1 uncultured Labrenzia sp. | reverse complement strand
TGCTGTCTTCCCTGACGCGCCGGATTATTGCGATCAACCTCGTTGGTCTCATCGCTCTTGTGATCGGGATTCTCTACCTCAATCAGTTTCGCGCGGGACTGATTGATGCGCGGGTGCAGAGCCTGCTCACGCAAGGAGAGATCATTGCCGGTGCGATTGCGGCATCGGCGACCGTCGATACAGGAACGATCACGGTCGATCCGGAACGCTTGTTGCAGCTTCAAGCTGGCGAGAGCATCACGCCAACGGCTGGTGATGATCTTGAAAGCCTCGACTTTCCCATCAACCCGGAACGTGTCGGTCCTGTTCTCCGCCGACTGATTTCTCCGACCAAAACCCGTGCCCGGATCTACGATCCCGAAGGAATACTTATTCTGGATTCCCGGCACCTCTATTCCAGCGCGCAAATCCTAAGGTTTGACTTGCCGCCACCAAATGCCGAGGAAGAAGGGTTCTGGGATACACTTTGGCAGTGGAGCAAACGCTGGATGCAACAGGGCGACTTGCCGCTCTACCAGGAAGTCGGCGCTGGTGACGGCCGAGCCTATCCTGAGGTGGAAGCAGCGCTTGCAGGATCCCCAGCCAGTGTGACCCGGATTTCCCAGCGCGGTGAACTCATTGTCTCCGTGGCCGTTCCGATTCAGCGTTTCCGAGCGGTGCTCGGCACCTTGCTCTTGTCAACGCAGGGCGGTGATATTGATGCCATCGTTCGGGCTGAGCGCATCGCAATCATCCGCGTCTTCCTGTTTGCAGCCACGGTCACGATCCTCTTGTCGATCCTTCTGGCCGGGACAATTGCAGGGCCTGTGCGCCGTCTCGCTGCCGCAGCGGATCGGGTCAGGACAGGATCGACGACCTCGCGCGAAGAAATCCCGGAGTTTTCAGACCGTCAGGACGAGATTGGCCATCTCTCGCGGTCTTTCCGCGAAATGACCAACGCGCTCTATGACAAGATTGATGCGATCGAGCGCTTTGCAGCTGACGTTGCGCATGAACTCAAAAACCCGCTGACGTCCTTGAGAAGCGCGGTCGAAACACTGCCGCTTGCCAGAAACGAGGACTCGCGCAACCGGTTGATGGAAGTGATCCAGCATGACGTCCGCCGTCTTGACCGGTTGATCAGTGACATCTCCGACGCATCCCGACTGGATGCGGAACTTGCCCGGACGCAATCGGAAACCATCGACATTGCCGAGCTTCTTCGCAACATGGCGGACGCAGCCAATGAGCGGTCCGACAAGGGAGAGCCACGGGTCAAACTCACCGTGGCGGATGCACCCGGGACCAAACCCTACGAAGTCCAGGGCCATGACATTCGGCTTGGTCAGGTGATCAGCAATCTTCTCGATAATGCCCGTTCGTTTTCACCAAAGAACGGAACCGTCGGGGTGGATCTTGGCCGTGACGGTCGGGAAATCAAAATTATCGTGGACGATGATGGTCCCGGCATTCGCGCGGAAAACACGGAACGGATATTCGAGCGGTTTTATACCGACAGGCCGGACGGCGAAGGCTTTGGCAACAACTCCGGTCTTGGCCTCTCGATCTCACGGCAGATCATCAATGCACACGGCGGGTCGATTTCGGCGACCAACCGGATTGAGGTTGGAAAAGACGGGAAGGACCGGATAGCGGGCGCCCGCTTCACGATCATCTTGCCCGCGGGCCGCAAGAAGTGACGGCCGATAACATCCACGCAAACTGTATTGTTGTTGGAACCAAGGGAATCCTGAGCCGCGGGGATTCGGGGAGTGGCAAGTCTGCTTTGAGTGATACCCTTCTCGAGGCGGCCCACTTGCGCGGACAATACGCGGCGCTCGTTGCAGATGATCGCGTGCTCCTGAGCGTGGATACCGGGCGATTGCTTGCGGGATCGCCGGGGGTGGTCCAAGGCCTCATGGAGGTGCGCGGTGCCGGTATCGTCAGAGCAGGATTTTTGCACCAAGCGCAGGTCCATCTTATTGTTGACCTGTGCGAGAGGGAAGCGGTGGAACGACTGCCGGAAGAACCTTGTGGTCGGGAAACGGTTTTTGGCGTGGCGTGTCCGCTCCTTCGAAGCCCCAAAGATGATGTTTTAACGAGCGTCAGATTGATCCGCTGGTCCTTCAGGCACCTTTACCCGGACAGCCCTGACTATTTTTAAGGCGAACCTTTCCTTTTTTGCTTGCAACTGGCGATACGGTTGCCGAGAGTGCAGCTGGCCGGTAAACGCCCGGCTCTCAAATGAGCTGAAGCAAATCTCGATAATCGGGTTTTTATACGTATGATTGGACTTGTCCTCGTCACTCACGGGCGCCTCGCCGAGGAATTCAAGGCAGCACTGGAACATGTTGTTGGCCC
>CALDSI010000230.1 GCA_937911395.1 uncultured Labrenzia sp. | reverse complement strand
GCTGCGTTGGGATTTGAAAGCCTGTGGCTCTTCCTCATCCTGACAACCCTGATCATGACGACGTTTGGGTTTTTGGGTGCGAACTTCAACACTATGGCGATGGAACCACTCGGCGATATCGCGGGCACCGCATCGTCAGTGATCGGTTTTGTGAGCACCCTGGGTGGCGCCATTTTAGGTTATGTGATGGGCCAGCTCTTTGACGGGTCGACAATGCCGCTGGGGCTTGCATTTGCCTGTTATGGCTTAAGCGCAATTGCCTGCATCTTGTTTGCTGAAGGCGGCCGTATGTTCCACGCATTGGAGCGTGGCGACCAATAATACACTGAAAGAAAAAAGCCGGGCGGGCGCCCGGCTTCTTGCATCAGCGCAGGGGTGCCGGATCATTTTCCGGGACCGGAGCTGCAGGCATTTTGGTGTCCGCAAAGGCAGGGACGGCTGATTCAAAAGCGTCCAGCCAGGCCACCAGTTTTGGATGATCAGATCGCCAGTCGCCATTGTAGCGAATGTCCAAATATCCGAGAGCGCACGCCAGTGTGAGCGTACCGGCATCAATATCGTCAGCCGATTTTGGAGCAGCTGGAGCATTGGCTTCGAAATGTGCGAGGGCGCGGTCCATTTTCGCAGCCTGATAGGTGTCCCAGGCCGGGTCGCGGAACTTAGGCTCCTTGAACCGCTTCTCATACACCCTAAGGATCGCTGCATCCATCATTCCGTTGGCAAGGGCCTGATCCCGAAGGACCGGAAATCGTGCTTCGCCTTGTGGAAACAGCTTGTCGCCACCCGCCAGGAAATCGAGATACTCCAGGATAACCGAACTGTCGTAGATGACGTCGCCGTTTTCCAAAACGAGCGCCGGGATCTTTCCGAGCGGGTTTTGGCTGCGCAGATCATCTGAGGGATCTGCCGTGTTCGCTTCAACAATTTCGATCCGGTCTTTGAGACCCAGAATTGCCATGGCCAGTTTTACTTTGCGTCCAAACGGTGACGGCGGGGACGAGCGCAATTTCATCATGGTGAAACTCCTTACATGAAGACGAAAATGTGTGATGCTATCGGGCGAGCGGTGGGACGACAGTGAGCGAACCGGAGCGGCAGCCGTTTCGATCGACAGAAGGGCAGGAGCGAAACTCCAGATCCTTCGACATGCAGATACGAACTTCTTGAAGCTCGCCACGGTCGCAAACAATCGCGATGCCGTCCTTGGAAAGCCCCGGATTGACGCTTGAGAATGCCGCTTCGATCTTGGACGGCGCAGCCTGCCCGCGTTTGTTGATCGTCCGGAATGCTCTCGGGATCTGGACCTTCTCGAACGCGTCCCGAGTCAGATCAAAATAGTCCTCAGGCGTCAGGCCGGAGCAAGTGCCGTGTTTGCGCCATTGATGAAAAATCAGGCCGTGGCTCGGCATGATGTCGTCCATATCAAATGCGATTTGCCGATCAATGCGGCGTTGGCTCGTATCGCAGCTTTCCGGGTAGCCGCGGTCGTATTGCGGCCAGAGACCATGAACAATAAAGCGGAACGGTGTCCGTACATCACACTGGTGCGGACTGGCATCCGGTCCAGCTTCCCGGCAATAAGCGGGGGACCAGGAGAGTGCCAGAACATAAAAGTCGAAATCACCGGGTGTGTCGGCTTGGGCAGTTGGCGAAAATCCGAAGGCAACGGTGGCCGCCACAGCAAAGCGCTGCAGAAATTTCGCCAATCTCATGATGTGATATGTCCAAGTGTGAGTTATTGCGCAGTCAGCGTACGGCATGAGCCGCCATAAACATACCACTTGTCGCGCTGGTTCAGACAGGTTTCGACATTCCAGCTGATCCCGAATACGCCCGCGTGCGCTTCCAGCAGATATTTGACCGCAACCCTGCTGCCGTCAGACAGGCTAGCAGTGCCACTGCAATAGCGGCGGGTCACAGCGCTGGAGATGTTGGCACGGAAGGTGGTGTCGCGGATTTTGTCAAGCTGGACGATGCGGACCCCATTGAAGTAGCTGGGAGCGCGGCTCACGGTATTCTGCACGGCGCGTTGAACGGAGGTGGCGTCGCAGCCGGGTAACTGATTTGCCCGCTCACTGGAGAAATAGAGCCGGTGATCGTCAGCTGCAGCGGTGGCCGTCATTATCCCCGAGAGGGCCAGCACAGGAAGGGCAAAGCGGGCAACACGAAACAAACTCATAGCCGAACCTCCGAAAAATGCTTGGCTCTGACGATGGGGGACACCCGGGAGCAGGTCAAGCAGGGATCGTTAAAATCGGCTCATGTAGTCATTCGCCGACAATCTGATGAATATTCCAATCGGCTCCCGGCCCTTGCCGAACCGTTTCACAAAGCCACGGAAGCACTACATTCATTTCGCTTGAAAGGGTAAAGGGCGGGTTAACCATAGTCATGCCTGAACCCAACATCCGGGTATCCGGGCCGCTTTTGCCTGCATTTAGTTCCAGTGCCACGATATCGCGCAGCCCAGCCTCCTCAAAGTCCCTATGCATGCGCGAAATGGCTCGTGCATCTTTCATCGGATACCAAAGAGCAAAGGTGCCGGTCTGCCATTTCCGCCAGCTTTTGATGACCGCTGAGGTCATGTCGCTGAATTCGCTTGTTTTTTCAAAGGCCGGATCAATCAGGACAAGCCCTCGCTTTTCTTTGGGCGGAAGAAAACTGCCGAGCGCCAGCCAGCCGTCCAGGTGGATCGTTTTCACTTGATGATCGCCTGCGAACAAGTGTGAAAGTGTTTCAAAATCCGCCGGATGAAGCTCTGTGAGGGTCAATTTGTCCTGTTTCCGCAGCATGCGCCGGGCAAGCAAGGGAGAGCCCGGGTACGTTTTCAGGGGGCCTTCACCATTTTCGCTGCGCACGACATCAAGCCAGGGTGCCAGAAGCTCCGAAACACACTCCGGCATATCGCTGGCAAGTACCTTGCCGATGCCTTGTTGCCATTCTCCCGTCTTTTGGGTTTCTTCCGACATCAGATCGTAGCGCCCGATCCCCGCATGGGTATCGATGATCCGAAAACCCTTTTCCTTGCGCTGGAAATATGTGATCAGACGCGCCAAAACGGCATGCTTCAGAACGTCACCAATGTTGCCGGCGTGGTAGGCGTGGCGATAGTTCATTCCGCAGTGCCCAGTGGGTCTTTACGTAAGAAAACAACGGCTTTTTCGCCATGGTCCGCCGTGCCGATTTCTTCAAAGCCGAGCCGCTGATGAAACCGTAAAGAGCCTGGATTTGGTGGCCTTGAGTTCACCTCGCATACGAAGCTGCGGCCGGTGTCTTTCAGCTGATCGAACAGGGCGTTGTAGAGTTTCTCGCCAATCTTCAAACCGCGCCGAGTTTCATCGACACAAATGCGATCCGTATAGGAGAAGTTGGAGACGTTTTGGCTCAGCCAGCGGTAATTCGCGCTGGCATAATCCGCGCCGTCGCTGATTGACAATAGAAAACCAACGGGCTCCTCGTCGATCTCCGCAACCAGGCAAACAAGCGATTGGCCGATCAGATCCAGAAGTTCTTCTGCAGACAACTCGTTCACAGCCGGCACGGCAGCGTTGTTCAGGGGCAGCAAGTGGCTCAAATCCCCTGGGCGGAACGGCCGGACAGTTGTGGTCGGATTTGAAGTTGTCGTCATCTGCTGCCTTTCTCATGCGCATTCTGGCAGCCTTATAGTGCGTGGCGTGCGGCAATAAAAGCAGGCCGTCTGCCTAAAACAACGGGCGCACCAGTGGTGCGCCCGAAATTGCTTGTTGCAGAGCTCCCGGCAGAGGCCGGAGCCGAGCAGCTTATTCGTAATCCGGCTGCTCGCCCGTGCCGTCGTTGACCGGTTGTTCGTCAGAACCGCCGCTCGAGCCGTCTTCCTCGAGCATTTGCAGGTTCACCGCTTTAGGACCTTTGCCCCGGCGGTCTGGTTCTGTCTCGAAAGAAATGCGCTGCCCGCTGTCCAAGGAAGCAAGTCCGGACCGCTCAACCGCAGAAATATGGACGAAAACATCTGTCTCGCCATCGTCCGGGGTAATAAATCCGAAGCCTTTGTCAGACTTGAAAAATTTCACAACGCCGGATTGGCGTGGCCCACGTTCGACCGGCGGATAATCGCGCCGTGGAGGACGATCTCCCCCTTCACGGTTTCCGCCGCCGTATCCGCCCCGGCCGCCACCGCCGCCGACAACAACAACGACACCACCGCCAACGCCACAAAACAAAACACCACCACAAACAACACACAAAACACAACCAACAAAAACACACCAACAAACGAGGA
>CALDSI010000229.1 GCA_937911395.1 uncultured Labrenzia sp. | reverse complement strand
TGGTCTCATCGATAACGTCAATGTCCAGGGGGCGGGTGTACCAGGCACTGCCTTCGAAAAAATACCATTTTTCCTTCAGCATGGCCCAGTTGGACGGGACCGGAACAGTTTCCCCCATATAGGGATCGTAGTCCCACGGTTCCGTCCGGTTTTCCGGGACTTCCGGCAGCATGGCAAACCACTTCTGCCGGAGGCCGGTGTCGAGGAGGTCGACGCAAAAGGTCCAGTTTCCATCCAGACTTTCCGATGCCCGACCGCCCATGAAGATCAGGCCGTCATGGTTTAAAGACTGGGTGTTAAACGGAACATCATAGTCTTCATCATGCAGCGCTTGCAGCGCATTGTCGGCCAAATGGGAACGTTCGAGCATCGGTCAGGTCCTGATTAGGCCGTGTGGACGAATTGGAGATGCATTTCGCCAGGATTTGCATCGTTCAAGATCAAGGGAATCCGGCGCTGGTGATGCTCGCGCATCATCAAGACGGATTTGCGCTGGAATTGGGCGACGAAAACCTGGCCCGCAGGGTGAGACCAGTACCGGCGACCTGGCACCGGCTGCCCCTTGACCGTATATCTGATAAGCTCTTAGGGACCAACTCTGCCATTTCTTGGTACTTGTCTCAAGAAATACGTCTCCAATTAGCCCACACGGCCTACAGATTATTGCGGCGCGATCGCCTTGATGCGGTCGATGAGGTCCGCAACTTTTTCAGACTTGGCAGCGGCTTCCTCATGCATCGGCAAGACAGCTTCGATGAATGGGCCCTTGTCGACTTCGATGAATTTCACACCGAGTTCGTTCCTCGCGGTTTCGATGCCCTCAGCAACCATGGCGTCCCACTGCTCACGGTGGAAATCCATGGACTCACGCGCTGCTTTGGTCAGTGCATCCTTGTGATCGTCGCTGAGTTCATTCCAGGACTTGGTGGAGATCATTACAACAGACGGGATCATGGTGTGACCGTCATTTGAGTAGACCTTGCTCACTTCGCCGTGGCGGGCGGACGTCAATGCCAGCGGGTTATTCTCGGCGCCATCAACAACACCCTGCTGAAGCGCGCTGTAAAGTTCACCCCAAGCAATCGGGGTTGGGTTGCCGCCAAGCAGTTCGACCATGCGGATCGCGGACGGGCTCGGCTGGACACGGATCTTCATGCCTTGGAGGTCTGCCGGAGAGTTGATTTCCTTGTTGGCGTAGAAGGACCGCGCACCTTCCACATAGTAAGCAACGCCAATGAAGCCCTTGTCCTCTGAAGCCTTGAGGATATCGGCGCCGATGTCGCCGGACAGGACATCATAATAGTGATCATCGTTGACGAAGATGTAGGGCAGGTTCAAAGCGCCATAGGATTCTTCAAAGGCTTCCAGCTCCGAAGCATTGGAGCGGGCCATATCGAGCGCACCATTTTGCATCAGCTCCATGGATTCACGCTGCGTTCCGAGCTGCGCGTTTGCATAGATGCGGATTTTCAGATCACCGTTGGTCAACTCTTCCAAGCGATCCGCCATGAATTCCATGGACTTGTGCAGCGGATGGTCTTCCGGGTTGTTGTGATTGAGGCGTAGAGTCTTCGCGTTGGCAGCAGAGCCGAACGCGACGGCGCCCGCGGCCAAGAGAGCCGCAACCTTGATGAACTTCGACATGACTTCCTCCCAGGTGAGGGCTGGACCCGGCTCAGCTCCCTCATGGAACGTTCCGGTATACCCATTTCACGGCTTCAGACGCCGTTGAGGTCGAATTGTTCGTCCAATTTCGAAAATCAGTCAACCTTTTTCGCAAAATTGGTTGACCAATTTTATTTCATGGCGCAAGTGTAAGGGTGCCAAGCGTGTGGGTGTCCAACTCGCCATGCACGCGATCGACAGGCTGGGAGGATCATCGTGACCGCTTTAACCCGAGGGGTGGATTTCGTTCTGCGCCTCGTCATCACATCGGCTTTCGCCGTCCTGGTTGTCTGCGTCGTTTGGCAGGTCTTCTCGCGATACGTTCTGGAAAGCCCAAGCACCGTGACCGATGAAATGGCACGGTTCCTGTTCATTTGGGTCGCCCTGCTGGGCGGCGCTTACACTCTCGGCCAACGGCGGCATCTGGCAATTGACCTTCTGCCCGTTGTAACGACCGGCAGAGCCAGGTTCGCCGTCAACGCAGGCATCATCGGCGCGATTGCTCTTTTTGCTGGCCTTATCATGATTTACGGCGGCCTCGGATTGGTCAGCCGCACGCTGGAAACCGGTCAGGTTTCTCCAGCTCTCCGCATCCCGATGGGGTTCATCTACGTGGCAATCCCGTTTTCCGGATTTTGCATCCTTTATTACTGCCTGACGTTCTTAGCCGACCTCATGCGCGATGGCCGTGGCCCCAACGAACAACTTGAACCGCCTGCCCCTGGCGGACCGCTGACCTAGGCCCTGAGGAGCTCATAAATGGATATCCAAGCCGTCGCGGTCCTGTTCGGGACCTTTGTGCTGCTCATGGTTTTGGGCGTTCCGATCGCCTTTTCCATCGGTCTTGCCGCCTTTGCAACTTTCCTCCTGTTCATGTCTTTCGATCAGTCTGTCTATATCGTTGCCCAGCAGGTGGCCTCGGGACTGGACAGTTTCACACTGCTCGCCATCCCATTCTTTATTCTCGCCGGCAACATCATGAACCGGGGCGGCATTGCCCTGCGGCTAATCGAGTTTGCGAAGGTTCTGGGTGGGCGTTTGCCTGGGTCACTGGCGCACTGCAATGTTCTCGCCAACATGATGTTCGGCTCGATTTCCGGGTCGGCCGTGGCCTCCGCCGCAGCCGTTGGGGGTGTCATGTCGCCTCTGCAGAAAAAGGAAGGCTATGACCCTGCTTACAGCGCGGCTGTCAACATCGCCTCTTGCCCGACAGGCTTGCTTATTCCACCCAGCGCAACCTTCATCGTCTATTCACTGATCACCAACGGGACCTCGATCGCGGCACTGTTCGTGGCGGGTTATGTCCCGGGGATCCTAATGGGTCTTTGCCTTATGCTGGTGGCCGGTATCATTGCAAAGCGCCGGGGTTATCCGATTGCGCCGCGGCCCAGCACACGCGAAGTCATCGACAAAACCCTTGGCGCGGTCCTGCCGCTCGGCCTGATCGTCATCGTGATGGGAGGGATCATCGGCGGGATTTTCACTGCGACCGAAGCCTCAGCTGTTGCTGTCGTTTACACGCTCTTTCTGGCTGTCATCTGGTACCGCGAAATCACCTGGCGCCAGCTACCCAGCATTTATCTGGAAAGCGCAGTTACCACATCTATCGTTCTTTTGATGATCGGCTGCTCCATTGCCATGTCGAAGGCCATGGCCTTCGCAGACATCCCGTATGCGATCTCCGATATTCTTCTCGGGCTGTCAGACAATCCACTTGTTCTTTTGTTGATCATCAACATCGCGTTGCTGATTGTCGGCACCTTCATGGACATGACCCCGGCACTTCTGATCTTTACGCCGATCTTCCTGCCTGTCGTCACAGACCTTGGCATGGATCCGGTGCATTTCGGGGTCATGATGACCTTCAACCTGTGCATCGGGATCTGTACGCCACCGGTCGGGTCGGCTCTGTTTGTTGGGTGTTCCGTTGGTGGGGTCAAAATCGGGGATGTGATCAAGCCGATGCTGCCGTTTTACGCGGTGCTGGTCGGCCTGCTGCTGGTCGTCACCTACATCCCGCAAATCAGCCTGTTCCTGCCTCAATTGCTGCTCGGGTACTAAGTTCAGATATGAAAGCACTTAAACACTGGACACTGGCCGAGCAGACAGAAACTGGCATCGCGCTCCTCGTCGAAAACCAGCATGCGCTCGTGATCCGGGTACTGGAACACGCCCTCATCCGGGTCTCGCTTCTCAAAGACAGGGTTCACCGGCTGGACCGGACCTGGGCGATTGCCCCAAAAGGCGATGTTCCCTGGGAAGGGCGATCTCGCGATGATCTTAGTGGGTTCTCTTGTCCGGAGTTCTCGCTCACCCAGGACGACACCCAGCTGCAACTCACGACAGACTGTTTGCGTCTGACCGTCGAAACACCATTGGCTCTCGTCTGGGAGAGCCGGGAAACGCCAAGCGCCGAATGGCAGGAAATTGCGCGAGACCGCCCGCAGGACGCCTACATGATGGGCCGCCGCGATCACCGCAAATCTCACTTCATGCGCCGGTTTGACGGCGAACGATATTACGGCCTGGGTGAAAAAACCGGCTCCTTGGAAAGATCCGGGCGCCGCTTCGAGATGCGAAATCTCGATGCGATGGGGTATGACGCCCGAATTACCGATCCGCTTTACAAGCACATCCCCTTCACCATAACGGACCGCGGCCCACTCGGCGCCTACGGGCTTTATTACGACACGCTCGCCCATTGCTGGTTCGATCTAGGGAACGAGAAGGACAACTATCATCCTGCCTTCCGCGCATTCCGCGCTTCGGATGGAGAACTCGACTACTATTTTTCGTGGGCTCCAACGGTGCTGGAGATCGTCAAGCGCCACCACTGGCTCACCGGCGGCACAGCCTTCATGCCGCGCTGGGGTCTGGGCTATTCCGGTTCAACTATGGCGTATACGGATTCAGAAAACGCACAGGAACGTCTGGAAGGCTTTGTGGCAAAACTCGCCGAAGAAGACATGCCTTGCGACAGTTTTCAGATGTCCTCCGGCTACACCGCCATCAAGGGTAAGCGGTATGTCTTTCACTGGAACACCGACCGCTTTCCAAATGTCAGCTCCTTAACCAAAGCTTATGCCGACGCGAACATCAATCTGATCGCGAATATCAAGCCAGTGCTTCTGGAAGACCATCCCCTTTTTCAGGAAGCCGAAAAGGCCGGTCTTTTCATCAAGGACAGCGAGACCGGCGCTCCAGAGCAATCGCCGTTTTGGGACGGATACGGATCGCATCTCGATTTCACCAATCCAGCAACCATTGCCTGGTGGCAGAAAAATCTGAAAAAAAAGCTGTTCGACAAAGGCATTTCCAGCACCTGGAACGACAACAATGAATATGAAGTCTGGGATGACGAGGCTGCTTGCACTGGTTTCGGCACGGAAATCCCCGTTGGTCTGATCCGCCCGTTGCACAGCCAGCTGATGACCCGTGCATCCTATGATGCACAGGTCACAGACCAGCCGGCGAAGCGCCCCTATCTGATTTCCCGTTGCGCCGCACCGGGCACACAGCGCTACGCCCAAACCTGGACCGGCGACAATTACACCAGCTGGGACACGCTCCGTTGGAACATTCCGATGGGCCTCGGGCTTAGCCTGTCGGGCTTTTACAACATCGGCCACGATGTCGGCGGTTTTGCTGGCCCGAAGCCGGAACCGGAGCTGTTTCTCCGCTGGGTCCAGAACGGGATTTTCCATCCGCGCTTCACGATCCACTCCTGGAATGACGACGGCACTGCCAATGAAGCCTGGATGTATCCGGAGATCACACCGCTGATCCGCAAGGCTCTCAAGTTCCGGGCCCAGCTGATCCCGTACCTCTACACACTTCTATACCGGGCCGTTACTGACGGCGAACCGATGTTGCGCCCCCTGTGGCTGGATTTTCCGGAAGACCAGCTGGCGCAAGCCTCCGAGTTCGAATTCCTTCTTGGGACCGATTTGCTCATCGCAACGGTCATTGAAAAAGGCGCGGAGAGCCGCTCAGTTCCTCTGCCCGCGTGTCCGGAAGGCTGGTGGGATTTTGCAGGAACAACCTGGTATCCGGGCGGGCAGATGCTCGACGTGCCGGTTACTCAGGAGAGCATCCCAATGTTCGTCCGTGGCGGCACGGTATTACCGATGGCCGGTCCGAATGCGCGCAGCACGGCACAGACTGACAAGACACGAACGTGGCGCATATACCCGCATGACCCAGGTGCCCCGGCACGCGAGAGCCGTGCTTATGATGATGACGGTGTTTCTGCAAATGCTCTTGTCTCAGACCATTGTCTGACACGCATGACCCTGTCACGAAACAGCACAACGGTTATGCTGAACTGGCACATGAGTGGCACTTACAAGCCTGCCTATGATCAAGTCGACCTCTGGCTTGCCGGGTCTTCTCCGCTGGTTGTCAACGGTGCTCCGACCGGCACGGAGACACCCCTTTTCTTTGTTTGAGCCTTCAAATTATGTCCGGAAACCTCTCCCTCCCCGATTATGATCGCAGCTTACTTAAGACCCGCGTATTTCATATCGGGTTTGGTGCTTTTGCCAAGGCGCATACTGCGGTCTTTCAAGACGAGTTATTGCGCCAGAGTAAAAGCGACTGGGGCATGGTGGTTGCCCGATTGAACTCAGGCGTAGACGAACTCTCCGCGCTTGATAAGGCGAACGGTTTGTTCACTGTTGGTGAAATGTCCAACGATACCCTTGCGCTCAGGCAAGTCGGCGCCGTGATCAAGACACTGCATCCCAATCGCGATGGCATCGGCGCACTGATTGCCCAGATCTGTGACCCCGACCTGCGACTAATCACTTTGACGATCACGGAAAAGGGTTACGGCCTCACTCGCGGGCACCTCGATCTTGAAAATGCTGGCATCGCGGCCGACCTCAAACAGCCAACCGACCCCAAGACGGCCATCGGCCTTTTGGTCGAGGGTTTGCGCCGAAGAAGCCAACAGGAGCTGCCCGGGCTCACAATTCTGTCCTGCGACAATCTCCCGTCAAATGGTAAACTCTGCGGAACGGCCGTCCTTGAGTTTGCCGAAAAGCGGGATCCCGAGCTGAAAGGCTGGATCTCTGAAAACTGCCGGTTTCCCAGTTCCATGGTCGATCGCATCACGCCGGCCATGACCGAGGGTTCATTTGGGAAACTGACTGGCGCGCTCGGCACGCCCGACCCCAACGGCATCCTGTGTGAACCGTTCAGGCAGTGGGTGATTGAAGACAGTTTTGCCGGAGAAAAGCCACGCTGGGATCTGGCCGGGGCAAGTTTCGTCCCCGACGTCGAACCCTATGAAGAGATCAAGCTGCGCATGTTGAACGGCAGCCACTCGATCCTGGCGTATCTTGGCGCTCTTGCAGGCAAGGAGACGGTTGCCGACTGCATGGATGATCCTGTCTTCAAAACCGCGGTCCGAAACCTCATGATGGGCGAACAAGCCCCAACATTGTCCGTTCCGGCTGGCTTCGATATCTCTGCCTACGGCGACGAACTGATCGCGCGTTTTTCCAATCAGGCCCTTCGCCACAGAACCACGCAAATTGCATCTGACGGCAGCCAGAAATTGCCGCAACGGCTTTTGGCGCCAATCAGACGTCATATAAAAGCAGACCGCCCCTGGCAGCTGTCTGCGTTGGCCATCGCCGGCTGGATGCGGTACTGCCGGGGCAGATCGGAGAACGGCAACGATCTACCAGTCAACGACCCACACGCCGGCCGCATCAAGGAATTTGTCGCCGGATCAGACGATGAGGATTATGTGCTGAACATGATGTTGCTGGCCGGTATCTTTGGATCTGACCTTCCTGCCGAGCCAGCATTTGTAAAGCAGGTAACACACGCCTACAAAACACTGAAACACGACGGCGCGCGCGCAGCACTGGCAGCGTAGCACCAAGGACCTTTTATGACCGTACCCTTTCTCGGCCCGGACTTCCTGCTCGATACCGCGGCCAGCCGCAGCCTCTACCATGACGTTGCCAAGCATCTTCCGATCGTCGACTTTCACAATCACCTGGATCCGGCGGCCATTGCAGAAAACAAATCCTGGCGGTCGATTGGAGAAATCTGGCTGGAGGGCGATCATTACAAGTGGCGCGCTATGCGCTGGAACGGGGTGCCCGAAGAACTCGTGACAGGTGCAGCGGACTATCGGGACAAATTCAATGCCTTTGCGCAGACCATCCCGCATTGCCTGGGCAATCCACTCTATCACTTGACGCACCGGGAACTGCAGCGCTACTTTCAATGGGACGGCATTTTCGGACCCGACACCGCGGATGAAGTCTGGGAGCGCGCCAATGCTGCCTTGGAGCAGCCGAGCCATAGTGCCCAGGGTCTATTGACCTCTATGAACGTCGAATATGTGGGCACGACAGACGATCCGACGGACGACCTTGCCTCACATGCCACCCTGCAATCTGATCCGAACTTTCCGTTTCCAGTGGCCCCGAGTTTCCGGCCAGACAAGGCGCTCGTTCCCACAGCGCCAGGATTTGCCGCTTATTGCCGCAAACTGGGTGAGACCAGCGGCATTGCAGTCGACAGTTTCGACACGCTGATTGCGGCTCTGCTCAAGCGGCTCGATTTTTTTGTGTCTCTTGGCTGCAAGGCGGCAGATCACGGTCTCAACGATTTGCCAGTCTTTGAAAAGCGTGCCCCCCGGGAACTCGATATCATTCTGCGGAGCGGGCAAAACGGCTGGCCCATGTCGGCACAAGATGCGGCCGACTTCAAAGCGGCGGTGTTGATTGAACTGGGTGAAGCTTATGCCGAGCGCGGCATCGTCATGCAGTACCACATCGGTGTCTTGCGCAATCAGAACAGCCGTCTGTTCAGGGCTCTAGGACCTGATGTTGGAGGCGATTGCATGTCAGATGCCGGGATCGGTGCGTCGCTCAATTCCGTTCTCGACCTGATCAATTCCCGAAAAGGCCTACCGCGCACCATCCTTTATGCACTCAACCCGATCCACAACGAGATGCTGGTGACGATTGCCGGCAACTTCCAGGATGGGTCTGAGCCGGGGAAAATCCAGGCAGGGCCAGGCTGGTGGTACAACGATCAGCTGGACGGGATGGAACGGCAACTCACGCAGGTCGCCCAGATGGGCCTCCTCTCACGTTTTGTCGGCATGCTGACCGATTCCCGGTCCTTCCTGTCGTTCCCACGGCACGAGTATTATCGTCGGCTTGTTTGCCGCATGATCGGCCGTTGGGTTGAGGATGGATCTATCCCCGCGCGTAAAGAGCTGAGCGACGGTCTTATCCGCCGCATCTGCTACGAAAATGCCCGGGACTGGTTCTTGCCTTCAAGTTAGGCCCTTTACCCGATCTCGGCTGTCGCCTCAATTTCGACCAAGGCATCATCTTCGATCAGACCGGCGACCACGACCATCGACATTGCCGGAAAATGACGTCCCATGACCTCTCGGTAGGTCGCTCCAATTTCACGCTGACGGGCGAGGTATTCCTTCTTGTCGGTCACAAACCAGGTCAAACGGACGATATCCTCGGCCTTACCGCCGGCTGCAAGAACGACATCAAGTATGTTTCTGAGCGCCTGTTCCATCTGCCCGATGAAATCATGGGTCTCAAAAACCTGGTCGGCATTCCAGCCGATCTGACCGCCGATATGCAAAACGCCTTTGCGGCTTAAGACACCGTTGGCATAGCCCTTCGCCGGGGCCCAGCCGTCGGGATGAATGATTTTGTGGCTCATAATGCGTCTTTCTTATTTGCCCGGGACTTAAGAGACAAACTCCCTAGATCCCGAGATATTTTTCTCCGGTCTCCGCGTCCAAATCCGTCATCCGGCCTGACCAGACCGTTCGGCCCCGTTCCAGGATGACACCCTGATCGGCGACCTGCTGCAGTTCTTTCAAAGACTTGTCGACCAAGAGGATCGACAGTCCACTGCTGTTCTTCAGATGGCTGATGGCCGCCCAGATTTCCTGCCGAATGATCGGGGCAAGGCCTTCCGTCGCCTCGTCCAGGATGACGAGGATCGGATTGGTCATCAGGGCCCGGCCGATCGCCAACATTTGCTGTTCACCGCCAGAAAGCGAGGCAGCCTTCTGGTTCCGGCGTTCAGCCAGACGCGGAAACAACTCGGCGACCTTGGCGAAGTCCCAGGTGCCGGGACGAGCTGCAGCAGTCAGGTTCTCCTCAACCGACAGATCGGCAAAGCACCGCCGACCCTCAGGCACCAACCCCACGCCAAGGCGCGCAACCTTGTGGCTCGGCATCCCGCCAATCACCTTGTCCTTGAACCGGATTTCTCCGCTGGACGGCAACATGCCGCAAATCGTCTTGACCGTTGTTGATTTGCCCATGCCGTTGCGGCCCATCAAGGCGACCACTTCGCCTTCGCCGATCGACAAAGACACGTCAAACAATGCCTGACTGGGACCATAACTGGCCGTGACATTGGAGAGAGCCAAAAGCGCACTCATGCTTCGTCTCCCAGATAAGCATCGCGCACATCTTTGTTCGCGCGGATTTCCTCAACTGTGCCGGTTGCGATGACTTTGCCGTAGACCAGCACGCTAATCCGGTCGGCCAATGCAAAAACCGCGTCCATGTCATGTTCAACCAACAGGATCGGCGCCTGATGGCGAAGATCGCCAAGGAACTCGGTCAGCCGCTTGGAACCCTCCGTACCAAGGCCTGCCATGGGTTCATCCATCACAAAGGCTTTCGGTTTCAGTGTCAGGGCAACGGCCACTTCCAGCTGGCGTCTCTGACCATGGCTGAGTTCTGCCGTGCGTGTCTTTGCATGATCTTGAAGACCGACGCGCTCCAAAGCCTCCATGGCCGTGTCAAAAAGATCCTGGTCTTTGAGAACCGGCTTGAAAAAACGCCACGGATTTCCCTGACCACCCAGCGCACCCAGCACCGCATTTTGAAGAACTGTGTCTTCCATCGCGAGTGCTGAGATCTGGAAAGTCCTTCCTAGCCCGGCGCGGGCCCGCAGTTCCGTCGGCAGATCAGTGACGTCCTCTCCCAACAGCTTGACCGTTCCCGTATCCGGCTTGAGTCCGCCACAGATCTGCTTGATCAAGGTCGATTTCCCGGCCCCGTTCGGTCCGATGATCGCGTGGATTTCTCCCGCCATCAGATCAATGGAAACGTCGTCACTGGCCTTCAGCGCTCCGAAACTCTTGGAGATGCCATGTGTTGCGAGAATTGCCTCAGTCATGGGCCACCTCCCGGCCGAGCAGCATGCCGATGATGCC
>CALDSI010000228.1 GCA_937911395.1 uncultured Labrenzia sp. | reverse complement strand
CAGACAATCACCGCCTGGCCGCCTTGAAAGAAATCTTTGAGGGAACCTGGGAATTTTATGCCGTTAAATCCGTCTTTCCTGCCGGAGATATGGTGGCTGAGGGGCGTGTCTTTGGCGGCGTCGACGGCACTGTCCCACTAATTTCTGAAGCAGATATTGATGTATTTCTGCCGCGCGGCGGAACCCTGGAATACCGGCTGCGCGTTGTGTACCAAGGTCCACTCGTTGCCCCGATTACAGCTGGCGCCCCTGCCGGAGAACTTCAGGTAATCGGACAGGACGGCGTGGTTCATAGGGCACCGCTCGTTACCGGCGCATCCGTTCCGGAAGGTGGACTTGTCGGCAAAGCGCTGGACGGCGTGCAGGAACTTCTGTTTGGCTGGATCGGATAACAAAATCCTGAAACCCGCCGGTTGACAAACCCCCGTTCGGCCCGGCAAGGCAAACAGCGGAAAAAGAAAACAGGGCCGGAACCAGGTGCAGGGACACTTTATCAGTTTTGAAGGCGGTGAGGGGGCTGGCAAGTCCACCCAAATTGCCCGGTTGAAGACTTTTCTGGAAAGCCTGGGTAAGACGGTGGTCGTTACGCGTGAGCCAGGCGGGTCGCCCGGCGCCGAGAAAATTCGCGCCATGCTCCTGTCCGGTGAAGCCCGTGATCTCGGCCCACGCGGCGAAGCCATGCTCTTTGCAGCGGCACGCGCCGATCATGTGGATACGTTGCTCAAGCCAGCGCTGGAACGTGGCGATTGGGTCCTGTGCGACCGCTATTCGGACTCCACGTTGGTGTATCAGGGGGAAGCCGGCGTAGATCTGAATTATTTGAGGCTTTTGGAAACCGCAGCCGTGGCCGGTGTCCGGCCGGAACTCACAATCCTGATTGATGTGCCGGCGGAACTCGGCCTGGCTCGGGTGCAGGAACGCGCGAAGACAGACACAAGCGGCGGGCCGGACCGCTTCGAGGGAGAGGCACTGCGCGTCCATGAAGGCCGCCGGCAACGGTTTCTGGACCTGGCGAAGGAAGAATTTTACCGCTTTGCCGTCATCGATGGGTCGAAGGATTTGGAGACTGTCAGCGCAACCATTCAATCCGCAGTCGAGGCTGCCTTTCAGGATCAGCTGAGCACTGACACCCTAGCGCAGGGGGCCGACTGACCTTGGCGCGCAGAAACAAACCTGTTGAAACCCCAGAAGTGGATGCCCTGCCGGGCATTCCATTGCCGCACCAGCGCAATGTTCTGATTGGTCATGGCGAGACGGAGACGAGCCTTCTGGGCGCTTACCGCTCAGAGCGGCTGCACCACGCCTGGATCCTGGGCGGGCCGAAGGGTATCGGCAAGGCGACACTGGCATTCCGCTTCGCCAAGTTTGTTCTGGCCAATCCAGACCGGTTTGGACCGCAAGCAGCGATGGTTCACGATCTCAGTGTTCCGGAAGACCATCCGGTGGTTCGGCAGGTGGCTGCAGGCGGGCATCCGAACATCTTGCATCTGCGCCGGCCCTGGGATGACAAGGGCAAACGGTTCAAGGCCGATCTTCCCGTTGATGAGGTTCGCCGAACCGTCAGTTTCTTCGGAACAACCGCATCCGCGCGGGCCTGGCGGGTCTGTATCGTTGATGCTGCCGACGATATGAATGCAAGTTCTGCCAATGCGTTATTGAAGATACTTGAAGAGCCACCTGAACGGTGTTTGTTCCTCGTCTTGAGCCATGCGCCGGGGCGGTTGCTCCCTACGATCAGGTCCAGATGCCGACGGTTGGACATGGCGCCGCTCTCTGTAACCGACATCGCCAACGGCCTGCGCGATCTTGCCGAACACGCGATCCCGGATGCCAGCGGACTGTCTGAAATCGCCCAGACCGCTGATGGCAGTTTAAGAGCCGCATTGACCCTTTTGGCTGGCGATGGCTTGGCGATCGCCCAAGGCACGAGAAAACTCGCGGAAGCCGGTAGTGAGATGGATCTGAAAGCTCTCCATGCCTTATCCGATCTGGTCGCCGCCCGGGGGCAGACAGACAATTGGGAAAGCTTTCAGCACGTGGCTGAAACCTGGCTGCATGGTCAAATGCGCCGGTCGATTACAGCCGGCACCGGCGCCGCCTTTGCCTATGTGAAACTCTGGGAAGGCACACAAAAAGCAATTGCGGAGTCTGATGCGCTTAATCTCGACCGCAAACAGGTTGTTCTGGATTTCT
>CALDSI010000227.1 GCA_937911395.1 uncultured Labrenzia sp. | reverse complement strand
GCTTCTTCATCCTGGATTATCCCGCCGACAACCTCAGGAATTTCATCCGCTCCCTATCTTCTCAGTAGATCCATCACATCGCGCACCAGTGCCAAATGGGATCCTGAAAGAATGGAGAGGCCAATGACGTGAACGTCTTCTTCGACCGCCGCATTGACGATCTGGGCCGGGGTCAGGCGAATGCCCTCGTAAACGACCTCCATCCCGCAGTCCCGCGCACGCACGGCAATCTGTTCCGCGCCGTTGGAATGCCCGTCCAGCCCCGGCTTTCCAACGAGGAACTTGAGACGCCGGCCGAGTTTTTCTGACGCAGCTTCCACATCCGCCCGCACGGCGGCCAAATCACCGGCATCGTCGCTGACGGATTGCCCAACGCCCGTTGGAGCCCGGTACTCGCCAAAGACTTCACGCAAAGTGCGGCCCCATTCCCCGGTGGTCACGCCAGCTTTTGCCGCAGCAATGGACGGTTCCATGATGTTCCGGCCTTCCTGAGCCGCCGCGCGCAGTTCGGAAATGGCCGCATCAACCGCCGCCTGATCCCGTGCCTCACGCCAGGCCTTGACCTTTTCAATGGCTTCGCCTTCGACATGCTCGGGCACTGTCAGAATGCCGCCGTCTTCGCCAGCAGCCAGCGGGGAGGGTTCGGTCTCGGTCCACTTGTTGACGCCGACCACAACCTGATCACCGCTTTCGATTCCGGCAAGGCGTGCCGAATTGGCTTCCACCAGCTTGCGTTTCATGTAGCTGGATTCAACGGCCGCAACCGCCCCACCCATCGCATCAATACGCGCGAGTTCCTCGCGGGCTTCGGCTTTCAGCTCTTCCACTTTGCGGGTGATTTCCGCAGACCCGTCGAAGATATCGGCATACTCCAGAAGATCGGTCTCATAGGCGAGGATCTGCTGCATCCTGAGCGACCATTGCTGGTCGAACGGGCGCGGCAGGCCCAGCGCCTCGTTCCACGCCGGCAGCTGAACAGCGCGCGCCCTTGCATTTTTGGACAGAACCACCGCCAGCATTTCAACAAGGATGCGATAGACATTGTTTTCCGGCTGCGGCTCTGTCAGGCCGAGCGAATTCACCTGAACGCCATAGCGGAACCGGCGGTAGCGCTCGTCTTCAACACCGTAGCGCTCGCGGCAAATCTCGTCCCAAAGCTCTGTAAAAGCGCGCATCTTGCACATTTCAGTGACGAAACGCATGCCTGCGTTCACGAAGAATGAAATGCGGCCAACAGCCTTCGGGAAATCTTCCTCCGGGATCGCTCCGCTTGCCTTCATGCTGTCGAGAATGGCCACCGCAGTCGCAAGTGCAAAGGACAATTCCTGGACCGGCGTCGCGCCTGCTTCCTGCAAATGGTAGGAGCAGACATTCATCGGGTTCCACTTCGGCATGTTCGAATAGGTCCACGAAATGACATCGGTCGTCAGATTGAGCGAAGGCGCCGGCGGGAACACATAGGTGCCGCGGGAAAGGTATTCCTTGATGATGTCGTTCTGTGTTGTGCCGGAGAGCAGCTTGCGGTCCGCACCTTGTTCATCCGCCGCAGCAATATAAAGAGACAACAGCCACGGCGCGGTCGCGTTGATCGTCATGGACGTGTTCATGCGCTCCAGCGGGATCTCGCGAAAGAGTGTCCGCATGTCCCCAAGATGGGCAACCGGCACACCGACCTTTCCCACTTCACCACGCGCCAAAAGATCATCCGGATCATAGCCGGTTTGTGTGGGCAAATCGAAAGCCACGGACAATCCGGTCTGCCCCTTGGCCAAATTGCCCCGATACAACTTGTTGGATTCGGCGGCTGTGGAATGCCCTGCATAGGTGCGGAAGATCCAAGGGCGGTCCCGCTCTACCTTACCATCGTCTGCTGCGCTCATGCCGCTTCTCCTCCTAAGGCCTTATTTTGCCAGTCTTCTTTTCCCTGTCGCACCTGATTTACCGGTCTATCTCCCAAGACCAACAGTGTGCCGGAGTTTGCGCGCGCGCGAAACCCTTCTCTTGCAATGCAAAATACGACTGGCCAAAAAACGCAAGTTAAGCAATAGTCGTATAGATACGTATCTATTTTTGAACAATAGTTGCGCAAATTGGGGTTTTGCCTCGATAGAGCCTTTTGCACATGCGAAAGAAAATGGCGCCAAAGACAGCCCTGGGAGGGGAGAGTGACAGCAACAGCGCAAGCCAATGACAACCAAACGCGGGGAGACGCTCCGTTGAAAGATCTCTACGAAATCGGTGAAATCCCGCCGCTCGGTCACGTTCCTAAAAACATGTACGCGTGGGCGATCCGCCGGGAACGTCACGGCGCTCCGGAAGACGCGATGAAGCTTGAGGTCGTGCCAACCTGGGAACTGGACAGCCATGAGGTTCTGGTTCTCGTGATGGCCGCCGGTGTCAACTACAACGGCATTTGGGCCGGCCTTGGCGAGCCGATCAGCCCGTTCGACGGCCACGGCGCGCCGTTCCACATAGCCGGGTCAGATGCATCCGGGATCGTTTGGGCCGTTGGTGACAAGGTCAAGCGCTGGAAAGTCGGCGATGAAGTCGTGATCCACTGTAACCAGGACGACGGCGACGACGAGGACTGCAACGGCGGCGACCCGATGTACTCCAATTCACAGCGTATTTGGGGCTACGAGACCCCGGATGGCTCCTTCTCCCAGTTCACCCGTGTCCAGGCGCAGCAGCTGATGCCGCGTCCGAAACACCAGACTTGGGAAGAAAGCGCCTGTTATACGCTGACCCTCGCCACCGCCTACCGCATGCTCTTCGGTCACCACCCGCATGAGCTGAAGCCGGGCCAGAACGTTCTGGTTTGGGGCGCATCCGGCGGTCTTGGATCCTATGCGATCCAATTGATCACGGCAGCAGGCGCCAATGCCATTGGTGTGATCTCCGATGAAGACAAGCGTGACTTCGTTATGGATTTGGGCGCAAAGGGCGTCCTGAACCGCAAGGACTTCAATTGCTGGGGCCAGCTTCCGAAGGTCGGCTCACCAGAATACGCCGAATGGTTCAAGGAAGCCCGCAAGTTCGGCAAGGCGATCTGGGACA
>CALDSI010000226.1 GCA_937911395.1 uncultured Labrenzia sp. | reverse complement strand
GTCCTTGTCGTCTTCAGAGCGATGGGACACGTCGCCGTGCAGCGCGGTCCAGATGACCAGCGCGCGGGCTGCTTCATTGAAAGCCCGGATGGACATCAAGGTGCGGCGGACGTCTGGATGAACGATGATCGGATCGGCGGCCTTGTCCGGGCTCTTTGGCCCGGTGAGGGCGCGGCCCTGAATACGGTCTTTCGCGTATGTCACGGCGTTCTGGTAGGCAACTTCCGACTGCGACAGACCTTGAACGGCCACACCGAGGCGGGCTTCGTTCATCATGACGAACATGGCGCGCAGGCCCTTGTTTTCTTCGCCAACGAGCCATCCGGTCGCATCGTCATAGTTCATGACGCAGGTCGCGTTACCGTGGATTCCCATCTTGTGCTCGATGGAGCCGCAAGACACGCCGTTGCGCGCACCGCTTGAGCCATCCTCGGCAATTTCGTTCCGCGGAACGACAAAGAGCGAAATGCCTTTGTTGCCTTCCGGGGCACCTTCGATGCGGGCCAGCACCAGGTGAATGATATTGTCCGACATTTCGTGTTCGCCGGCCGAGATGAAGATCTTGGTGCCGGAAATCTTGTAGGAGCCGTCGGCTTGCGGGACGGCTTTGGTGCGGATGAGGCCGAGATCCGTGCCGCAATGAGGCTCGGTAAGGTTCATCGTGCCGGTCCATTTGCCGGCGATCATGTTCGGCAGATAGGTCTGCTTCTGTTCATCCGATCCATGGATGGTCAGCGCAGCAATCGCACCTGCAGTCAGGCCCGGATACATGGAAAAGGCCATGTTGGCGGAGGAGGCAAACTCGTTGAAGATCGTTGCCAGCGTGTGCGGCAAACCTTGTCCGCCGTAATCCGCATCAGCAGAGAGGGTGCCCCAACCGCCTTCGCAAAAAGCGTCATAAGCTTCTTTGAAACCTTTCGGAACAGAGACCGTGCCGTCGTCGTTCCGGGTGCAACCTTCCTGATCGCCAGACTGGTTGATTGGCTGGAGGACTTCCTCGGTGAACTTGGCGCCTTCTTTCAGAATGGCTTCCACGAGGTCCAGTGGAGCGTCGGAAAAACCCGGCAGGTTGGAATAGCGCTCGTATCCGAACACGTCCTTCAGAAGGAAAAGGGTATCATCAACCGGTGCGGAGTAAGTCGGCATGGAAATCCTCCCAGATTTGCCGTCAGATGTTTTTTGCATGACGTTTCCGTAAACGTCACCTTGGGCATCTATATACGCGCGAAATTCTAGGGCGGCAAGGGGTATCGTAACGGAAGTATAGCTCAAAAAACGAGCTGAAAGGCATCAAAAGTTGGTTTTTTGCGGTGGTGGCCGCACTAAACTGCTGCGTGACGCTACGTTTTTCAGCCTGTTAGGTGGTTGCAGAAAATACACTCAATGCGATTAAAAAAAGGGAAAGCCTACATAAATTGTATGAAAAAGCCCGGCATGCTGTTCGCAAATGCCGGGCTTGAATTGCCTGTACAAAAAGGCAGTGGCCAAATCAGGCTTCTTCAGCTTCCTTGTGTTTCAGCATGCCAGAAACGATTTCGACGGTCCGTGAGAGCTCTTCAATGGCTGTTTCGATGTCTTTGCGCTGGTTCTCAAGAACCGCGATTTGCTCGTTAAAGCGGGAAAGTGCGACCCGAAGCTGCGTTACCTGTCCATCGCGCAGGTCATAAAGGTCCAGCATGTCCCGAATTTCAGAGAGCGAAAAGCCAACCTGCTTGCCCATAAGAACCAGTTTCAGGCGTGCCCGGTCGCGGCGGTTATAAACCCGGTTCATGCCATCGCGCTTCGGATTGATCAGGCCCTTGTCTTCATAAAAGCGCAATGTCCGCAGCGTGCAGCCAAATTCCTTTGCCAGATCGCCGATCGTGAATTGCGTCTTCTTGCTGCCGTCGTCTGAGGCTGCAACCACATCGACCAGCTCATCGTTGTTGTTCAAAATCGAAAGCGCTTCGCTCATTTTGCTTGTTCTCTTGCTTTGCTCCGCTGCCAGCGGGCTGCCGTTTCTACTTGAAAAGACCCAGTGCAGACCGCGCGTTCACCTGCTTGACGGACTGTCGTGCGCGTATTCCGGCGCGGGTTCTTCTTGAATTCTTGTGCACTGTTTAGCTTACGTTTGCGTCACCGTCTAGTCCGGGCCATCACGTGCTGTCATATTTGCGGACGGTAAAGTGCACTATTCCATATTGTTTGTGCATATCCTGAACGATCAGCCGTCGTTCAAAGCGCGGAATCGCATTTGGCAATGCGAGTTAACTGCCTGTTTACCCTAAGTCGACAAAGTCTTGGAAAATGCTGGCCCGCTTTCCGGTCTTCGTCGGACACTGTTTTCAAGCCAGCTCCTTTAAGTGGTCTCATGACCAACAGCCCAGGGTCAGGATATGCCGGCTAGAAACAAACACCAGGCAGGACGCCGCGGCCGAGATGTGTATGACAGTCTAGATCGGAACGATTTGCCTCACCGCGAACCCGCGCGCGCCCGAATTGAAAGACTCACCCGAACAGCAACTGCTCTCGGCGGATATGATCGCATGTATTCTGGTGAACACGGGCCGGAAGGGGATCTGGATGCTGTTGCCGACGAGTTGGACCGTCTTCTGTCCGAACAAGCCGAACGGGAAGCACCACAACGCGGGCGCGGGCGTGCGCCCCGTCCAACTCGACGCCGGGGCCGGGAGCGTGCACAAGACGCTGGTATTGATGATGTCATGGGAGCGCTGGACCGTCTCGACCGGCAAGTCCAAGGGCTCGCCGGTGACGAAGACTATGCAGAAGACTATGAGCGTGCGCCGTCCCGCGGCCACCGCGCCGGCCGGTACGCCCTCGACGCTTTGAACGAGCCCGCTCCTTACGGGGATGATGACGGCTATTATGACGATGATCCATATGCGGATTATGACGATGAAGATGATGCTTATCATCAGCGGGCACCGCGCCGCAGTTCGATCGCCAGCCGGAATGCGTCCATGCACGCTTACAAGGATCTCGGACGCCGCATTGATGCGCTCAGAAAACCGCAGGAACAAGCGCTGGCGCATGTTCGCGAAGAGCTGGGGTCTCTGCGCGATGCACTCGGCGGAATTGCGCGGGGCACCAATGAGACCGTTAGCCGTCAGAATGCCGAGTTGCGCCGTTTGGCCGACATGGTGGACCGGCTGCGCAATGACAAAAAGAACGATCAGCTAGCAAAAGAGATCCGGAAGGAAGTTGCCGAGCTGAAGTCTCTGGTCGGCCGGACCAACGTGGAAGGCGCTCTTCAGACGCTGGAACACGGTTATGCGCATATTTTGCAGCGGCTTGACGAATTGTCCCGAGCTTCTGTCGACCCGCGTGTTCTGCGCAGTGTCACTGTTCGGCTGAATGAGATCGAAGACGCCTTTGCGGCCCTGCCGCGTTCTGAGCACATGATGGTCCTGGAGGACCGGGTCGTCTCGATTGCCGAACGTATGGAAGAACTGCTTCAGCGCAAGGATCATGCCGAGATTGAACCCTTGCGCGCCGAGCTGCGTGAAGTCCGCGGGTTTGTGCAGCAGATCGATGTTAAGGGTCTCGTCGAAAGCATCGACGACCGGATGAAGTTTGTCTCCAACCGCCTGGATGATCTGGAAACGCTGGCAAAAGAACAGCGCGGTCTCGACAATCGTCTGTCCGCAATGGAACAGCGGATGCCGGAGCCCGAGACGATCACGAGGCTTCAGGGGCGGCTTGAAGACATCGTCGGCATGATGGCCGACGACCGATCCGTGCCTGCAGATCAGGAGCATCTCGCGCAACTGGATCACCGCCTCAACGACATCGTTGACCGTCTGGAGCGGATGGAGCAGGCAAAACCGATCCAGTCGGGCGATCCTGGTGCATTCGACGCGTTGGGTAAACGCCTTGAAGCGATTTCAACAAAGATCGATGCGATCGAAAAACGGGCCGCCCGCCCTGTTATTGCGCCTGTGGCAGCTGCAAAAAGCGCTGCTGGTGCGGACACCGAGTTTTTCGCGCAGATCCAGGATCGCTTGAACGATCTGACAACACGGCTCGATCAACCGAAAGACACCGTTACGACGTCGGACCTCGATAAGCTGCGTTCGGAGATCACGGCGATGCGCGAACGGGTCGCGCAGCCAGCGTCGACCGATGCGCTCGAGCAACGCATCTCCGATCTCGCACAGCTTGTGCCCACAAGTGGGGGCAAGGTCGACGACAAGGG
>CALDSI010000225.1 GCA_937911395.1 uncultured Labrenzia sp. | reverse complement strand
TAGCGTACACACTGGAGCTTTATCCCGAGGCGCGGGACTATCTCGATGTCTATCAGAGATATGGCCTGTTGAGCGACAAGATGTTGCTCGGCCACTCGATCCATCTCGAGCCGCGCGAAGTTGCCGTGATGGCGGAAACCGGGGCGCGTCCGGTGTTCTGCCCGACCTCGAACCTCTTTCTGGGCAGCGGTCTGTTTAATGCAGAAAAGATGCGCCAGAAGGGGATTGTCAGTGCCATTGCAACAGATATCGGCGCCGGAACCAGTTATTCCATGCTTCAGACGCTGAATGAAGGCTACAAGATCCTGCAGCTGCAAGACCAGAAGCTTCATCCACTTCGTGCCTTTCACTGGATGACCCGTGGCAACGCTGTGGCGCTTGGCATGGAAGACAAGATCGGAACACTTGATGCGGGGACCGAGGCCGATGTGGTTGTGCTGAATTCCAAAGCCACCGACGCGATGGCTCTGCGCATGGAGCGTGCTTCAAATCTGTCTGAAGAGCTGTTTGTCCTACAAATGCTTGGCGATGACCGCGCCGTCGAGGAGGTCTATGTTGCGGGCCAAGCACAAAAATCCGGGCGCCGTCCAACTTCAATTCCCGAGTTTAAACGCGTTCTGGAGCTTGCCTGATCAATCACGCTGAAGGCCGCCCCGGCGAACTCCTTGGTGTTCGCCGGGGCTCCGTTGGTGATTACGGAACCTGATGAAGGGTCTCCGTGAATGATGTCTTTGGTTCTTACGCGCCCCAGGTGTCGCTGAGTTTGTAACCACCTGGCCACGGATCGCTGGGATCCAGCATGTGCTGGTGGGTTCCAGTGATCCATCCCCGGCCACTGATTTGCGGGACGATACCTGGTCGCTCGCCGACCGATTGTTCAGACAGAATTTTCCCGGTGAACCTGGAGCCGATGATAGAAATCGCTTCAAACTCTTGACCGACAGACATTTGACCACGCGCCGCCATAAGGGCCATTCGTGCTGAAACCGCTGTTCCGCATGGAGAGCGGTCTACTTTGCCGGGCTGAATCGCAATTGCAGATTTTCCGGCAAAACCCCGGTCGGTTTTTTCGACGGGGCCGCAAAATGCACAGAACGAAATGCTGTTCCAATCGGAGTTTTCAGGATGGGAGAAACCCAGCTGCTCGTTTGCAGCATTGGTGATACGAACACCGAGATGTGCGATTTCAGCGGCTTCGCTTTCGACGATCTCAATGCCCAGTGCCTTTGCGTCCACAACGACAAAGCTGTCTCCGCCATAGGCAGTGTCGACCGTCAACGTTCCAATACCTTCGACTTCCAGCTTTGCATCCAGTTTATCCGCGAAACTGGCGACGTTCTGGACATGAATGCGCTCGGCTTTACCGTTTCGGCAGTCCGCCTTTACCCGGACAAGCCCCCCGGGTGCTTCCAAAGTCAGCTCTGTGACCGGCTCGGTCATCGGAAGTATTCCGCTGTCCAAAAGGACCGTCGAGACGCAGATCGAATTGGAGCCGGACATGGGCGGCGTGTCTTCCGGCTCCATGATGATGAAAGCTGCATCCGCCTCTGGATGTTTCGGAGGCACCAGCAAATTGACATGCCGGAAGACGCCGCCACGCGGTTCGTTCAAAACGAAGTTCCGGAGTGTCTGGTCCTTGGCGATGAAACTGCGCTGATCCCACACGGTTTCGCCGGGGGGCGGGGTGACACCTCCTACGATTACGTCACCGACTTCTCCTTCGGCATGACAAGAGACAACATGAATGGTTTTGCTGCTGCGCATTGTCTTTCCTTACGAATAGCTGGCAACGGGATCGCCGAGGGCGTCAGAAATCGGAGTGATGCCGAGGCCCGGCCGGTCTGAAGCGGTCATC
>CALDSI010000224.1 GCA_937911395.1 uncultured Labrenzia sp. | reverse complement strand
TGTTGCGCATGGCAAAATGGGCGGCCCGTGGGCCGCCCTTTCCGTATGACTTGTGAGTGGCTGGCTTAGAAGCCCATGCCGCCCATACCGCCCATGTCGCCGCCCGGCATTGCCGGTGCTGCGTCTTTCTTCGGCAGCTCAGCAACCATGGCTTCGGTGGTGATCAGGAGGCCGGCAACGGAAGCTGCGTCCTGCAGAGCAGTACGGACAACTTTGGTCGGGTCAATGATACCAGCTTCGATCATGTTGACGAATTCTTCGGTCTGAGCGTTGAAACCGAAGGTATCGTCGCTGTTTTCCTGGATCTTACCGACAACGATGGAGCCTTCAACACCAGCGTTTTCGACGATCTGACGGATCGGAGCTTCCAGAGCGCGCAGGACGATCTTCATGCCAGCCGCAATGTCTGCGTTGTCGGAAGACAGAGCCTCAACAGCCTTCTTCGCACGCAGCAGAGCTGTGCCGCCGCCCGGGACAATGCCTTCTTCAACCGCAGCGCGGGTTGCGTTCAGAGCATCGTCAACGCGGTCTTTTTTCTCTTTCACTTCGATTTCGGTCGCACCGCCAACGCGGATCACGGCAACACCGCCAGCGAGTTTCGCCAGACGCTCTTGCAGTTTCTCACGGTCGTAATCGGAAGTGGTTTCTTCGATCTGAGCTTTGATCTGACCAACGCGGCCGTTGATGTCGTCCTTAGAGCCAGCGCCATCGACGATGGTGGTGGTTTCCTTGGTGATCGCAACTTTCTCAGCAGTGCCGAGCATGTCGAGAGTGACGTTTTCCAGCTTGATGCCGAGATCTTCGGAGATCACGGTGCCGCCGGTCAGAATTGCGAGGTCTTCCAGCATGGCCTTGCGGCGGTCGCCGAAGCCAGGTGCCTTGACAGCTGCAATTTTCAGGCCGCCGCGGAGCTTGTTGACAACGAGAGTCGCCAGCGCTTCGCCTTCAACATCTTCTGCAATGATGAGCAGCGGACGGGAAGACTGAACAACAGCTTCCAGGATCGGCAGCATGGCTTGCAGGTTGGAGAGTTTTTTCTCGTGCAGCAGGATGAACGGCTTTTCAAGGTCAGCCAGCATCTTGTCAGCGTTGGTTACGAAGTACGGAGACAGGTAACCACGGTCGAACTGCATGCCTTCAACGACTTCCAGCTCGGTTTCCAGAGACTTGGCTTCCTCGACGGTGATGACACCTTCGTTGCCGACTTTCTGCATGGCTTCAGCAATGTCTTTGCCGACCTGCTCGTCGCCGTTTGCGGAGATTGTGCCAACCTGAGCAACTTCTTCAGACGTGGTGATGTCTTTGGAAGCAGCCATCAGAGCTTTAACAGCTTCTGCAGCAGCCAGATCCACACCGCGCTTCAGGTCCATCGGGTTCATGCCGGCAGCAACAGCCTTGGCGCCTTCTTTGACGATAGCCTGAGCAAGAACGGTTGCAGTGGTTGTGCCGTCACCAGCGATGTCATTGGTTTTGGAAGCCACTTCGCGCACCATCTGTGCGCCCATGTTTTCGAACTTGTCTTCAAGTTCGATTTCCTTGGCAACGGAAACACCGTCTTTGGTGATGCGCGGTGCACCGAAGGCTTTGTCGAGAACGACGTTACGGCCTTTCGGGCCAAGCGTTACTTTAACGGCGTTTGCGAGGGTGTCGACGCCGCGGAGCATTTTCTCACGTGCGTCAGACGAGAATTTTACTTCTTTAGCAGACATGTAGTCGTCTCACTTATTCTGGAATTTGCGATTGAGATCAAAAAGCGGTTCGCTGAATTAAGCGATCACGCCCATGATGTCGGATTCCTTCATGATCAGGAGGTCTTCACCGTCGATTTTTACTTCAGTGCCGGACCATTTGCCGAACAGAACGCGGTCGCCTGCTTTTACGTCGAGAGCAACAACGTTGCCGCTGTCGTCACGCGCACCGTTGCCGACTGCAACGATTTCGCCTTCCTGCGGCTTTTCTTTAGCGGTATCCGGGATGATGATGCCACCAGCGGTCTTCTCTTCGGAGTCGACGCGGCGAACTACGACACGGTCGTGAAGTGGACGAAATGCCATAAGACTGTTTCCTCTCATGAGCGCGCCCCACGCAATAGGCAGCGCGCGAGACATGATTATTGGGTTACTTAGAACAGGAGAAATTACCCCTCCCATCCGCAATTAGCACTCCCTAATGGCGAGTGCTAACAGCGCCCAAGGATTTATGTATCGCGGAGGGGCTTGTCAATGGCGGAAGAAAGATTTTCTGGCCGTATCAGGCACATTGGCACGACACTGTTAACGCTTGGATTTCCTTGCGTCCAGTCGCGGGCTGAGCGTGGCCGGTGCTCGAGCGCTGTGAGTCGTGAAATAGATGCGGATCAGTTGGAGGCCTGAATTGTAAATGGAAGCTTGAAGCCGGCTGTTTGATTGCCGATTTGATCGGCGAAAGTGGCTTCGAGTTCATAGTCACCTTCGGGCAACCCATCGAACTGAAATGACAAGCTGGCCGACAGTTGGCGTTGCTTGGATCGGGTCGTGCCGGTGAATTCTGCAAAATCAGATTGTTCGCTCAAGACCTGACCTGACGTGTTCATCAGGCGATAGCTGGCGGCTAGTTTATATGTGTAACCGTCTTGCGACTGATCGAATTCGTATCCGACAGGTTCAGCATAAAGCGCAATCGTCTCACCGGCTGAAAACACGTTGTTTTCTGTGGCAGTGTACTTCCCATATCCGCTGCCGGGACCGTCTGTGAACGTTAAAGTTGAAAAAGCAAGGCCGTCTGCAGTCCATGCGCCATCGAATGCTGCCAACGCTTCCGTGAACGCAGGGGAGGGAGACTTGTAGTCGGGAGATTGAGCAACAGCGGAGCCCGCCGCCACGAATATCCCGAACACCAATGCAAGAGAAGTGGAATTCCGCCCAAGCTTAAACCGGCTTGCCTGCTTCGTCATATAAATCCCCGCCGCCCTTAGATCTTGTCTTTTCTTAGCGATTTTGCCGATATAGACCGAGTATCGCCAAGAAACAAGGAAATGTGTGCGTTGCGGTAAATATAGCCGGTTAAAGGCTGCGGGCGGACCAGGATTGTTTTTTGCGATAGATTGTCGACGGGCTGATTTCCAGTGCTGCAGCGGCCATGGCTATGTTCCCATCAAACGCATCGAGGGCATCTTCGATAATGCGGCGCTCTTGAGCCCAAAGAGGTTCAATCGCACCGAATGGCCGACTGACCGGAGCTGCGCGAGATCGTTCGCGCGACAGGTCGATGATGCCGTTCGGGCGCGATTGCGCGTCGCGAATGACCAGAGGCAGCATGTCATGAGTAACGGCAGCGCCATCATTCATAACGACAATCTGACGGATCGTGTTCTCAAGCTGACGGACATTTCCGGGCCAGCCGTAAGAGACGATCCGCGCTTCTGCATCTGCGTCAAAACCGCGGAAGTTGCGGCGTTCCTCACCTGAATATCGTTTCAGGAAAGCTTCGGCCAACGGCAGAATGTCCTCCCGCCGTTCCCGCAAGGCGGGAAGATGGACTGGCAGAACATGTAGGCGATAGTAAAGGTCTTCGCGGAAACGGCCGGCCGTGATTTCAGTCAACGGGTCCCGATTGGTCGCGCATATGATCCGGGCATCCACCTTCCGGCTGGCGGTGTCGCCAAGCCTTTGGAACGTGCCGGTTTGCAAAAAGCGCAAAAGCTTGCTTTGCAACAGCAGATCCATCTCGCCGATTTCGTCAAGGAACAGCGTGCCACCGTCGGCCTGTTCTGCCGCGCCGGCGCGGTTGTCGGCAGCACCAGTGAAAGCACCCCGGACATAGCCGAAGATTTCGCTCTCGATCAGATCCCGGGGAATAGCCGCGCAATTCAGGGTCACAAAACGACCGGAATTCCGATCTGAGAGTTCATGCACTGCGGCCGCACATAGTTCCTTTCCGGTTCCAGATTCACCAGTAATGAAAACAGGGGCTTGCGATGGTGCCATGCGTCGGACTTGATCGTGAATGTCCAGCATTGCGGGGGATGTGCCGATCAGCCTGGCGAGCCCCAAAGCCTGTTTGGGTTCAGGAAGACTGCGCGGTGTTGGCAAGTTTTCTTGACTTACTGCTTCGATCTGGATCGCACGATCTGCCGTCTGTTGGCAGGGCTTCGTAACAGGCCGGCGCTGTTGCAGTTGGAAGCTGATTTTTGATGCCAGCGCATCCAGAGAGAATGGTTTTGTCAGAAAATCATGAGCCCCGGCGCGCATCGCACTGACCGCGCGGGAAACGGATCCCATCGAGGAGACCGCGAGAATAACGGCCTTGGGGCAGCGGACCGCGTAAGCCTCAAGTGCGTCGTCGCCGCCAATCGTCTCTAGATCGATGATGAGAATGTCTGTGGTCTTGTCAGCAAGGTCCTGAAGACAGGGAGCGGTATCGGTATAGAGGATCGGCTCAGAACACTCGGCCGATAATCTCGCACAGACGGCCGATGTGCGGGCTGCTTCAGACGCTGATGCGTCCAAAACGCGTACAATCACAGGCAAGGTCTTGCCCTCTTTACTCCCCATCGCAGGGTAACTCCCATCGCTTTGGTCATAATCCTTCGGGGCTCGAAAGATTGACTAATGGGATAATTCGCCAAACAGGGTAAACAAAGCGTTGTCACAAAGAGCAAAATGCAGTTTTTGCCCGGAAAGGCATTGAAACGCGGAAGTTATTCACTGCCTGCCCAGTAACCGGCCGCCAAGCATGCCGCATTTGTAACAAGCAGCCAGCCAATGGGAATTCGTAGGCGGGACATTGCGTTTTTGAGCAGTGCACGTGCATTGGGTGAGCCTAAGTGAGCAGTTTTTGGAAGGTCGTGCGGTCCTGGCGGTTCTTCTGTTCCTGAAGGAGACGAAGATGAATTGCTGGTATCAACGGTTGTGAGGGCTGTTGAAGGGTTTTCTAAAGGT
>CALDSI010000223.1 GCA_937911395.1 uncultured Labrenzia sp. | reverse complement strand
GCGTGATTGGAGCAACAGGGAACAACCCTGTCACACGTTTTATCAATCGTCGGATTACCGGCGAGTTCGGACCGGAGTTCTTCGCAGCCTGGCAACGACACAATGTGATTGAGGTCGGGACCTTTGAGAATTTTCTTCCGGCGCTCTATGCACAGAAGGATACCCTCTCGTCACTCGCGTATTCGCGGGACATGAACCCGGACCTGCCAACTCCGGACACGCAGCAAGGTTATGACAGGGGGCTATTCGAGGGGCGTATGCTTGGTTACATGAACACCGACGCTCCTTATCAATTCCAACAGTTTCAAAGTGCTTCGTTCTTGTGAGTGTCGGTGCCCTTCCGCTGGGTAGGATTTCCGCCTGGTGACGATCGGATATCAAATGAAACCGCTTAATTTCCCATCTTCGGCTCCGAACTCCAAAAAGCAGACCTTCAAAACGGTTGAGGCAATTGACGGGGATGCGGGCGAAGCTGTCATTCGCTATGGTTGCCACAGTGAACGCTTTCCGATTTTTTCCAACAAGTTAGTCCCGGTCAATCGTAGCAGATTTCCTTGACAACAATTTTCGAGCCGTTGGCCTATTCGTGAGTATATACGATGTTGAAAGGCAACGTAGAAAGTTTGCCTTTCACCGAGCAGTCATGATCCAAGACCTGAACAACGTCACCAACCTTGGCGTCTACCGTGACAAGCGCATAGCCGATCATTTTCTTAAGCCGGTAGGACCACGCCTTATGTGTCAAATGACCGATTGCAACTCCGTTCTTTTCAATTGGCAACCAGATCCCTTGGTTCTCATGCTCTTCCGGACCATCCAGCACAATACCTAATTGATGCCGCTTTACGCCGGTCGTTTTGATCCGCCTCAGCGCCTGCACCCCGATCACATCGTCACCAACATCAAGATCGACAAACTTGTCCAACCGGACTTCAAAGGGGTTGGTGAATTCATCTGTATCAACGCCCCAGTTCATCAATCCACTTTCGGTACGCTCGGAGGGATTTGGATAGCCCGGACCGATACCGAAGGGTTGACCTGCTTCTTTGACCAGCTGCCACAGGTGGTCGCCCTTGGTGCCATCCATGAGAAACAATTCGAACCCACTTTGCTTTGACCAGCCCGCTCGAACGACCTTTAGCGGAATCCCCTCAAGGAGGGCATCTTTGAACCAGAAGTATTTGAGCTCTCGCACCCAATCCCCAAGCAATGATGCCACCACATCATCAGCCTTGGGGCCCTGCACGGCCAAGGGCGACACGTCCGGCTCAGTCACCTCGACATTCAACCCCCGTTCACCCGCAACACATCGCGCCCATAACCAGATGTCTGAGTTTCCAATCGACAACCAATAGCAATTTTCGTCGACTCTCAGTGTGATTGGATCGTTGATCAGCACTCCATGATGATCGCAAATCGCTACATATTTTCCCTGCCCGATTGCCTGGTTTGACAGGTCTCGAACGCAGAGGATCTGGGCCAGCTTTGCCGCATCTGGGCCTTTAAGCTGAACCTGCCTTTGAACGGCGATATCCCACATTGACACCCCGTTTATCAGCCGCCAGTATTCGGCTTCGCGGTCGCCATATCCTCGCGGGATCAGCATCCGATTATATGTCAGGAGTGACTCAGCTCCATCATCGATCGTCGATTGATAAAAGGGCGATTTACGCAATCGGCCGGCTGACACAATTTCTGCCATGGCTACCTCCAGCTTTTCGAGCATATTGCGATAATGCCAAAGTCGTACATGGTACGATTACTCTTTCTCCAGGGCAGCATCGAGCATCGCGATGAGCTGTTTCTGAATGGCTTTATCGGAAGCGGGCTTTGGGAATTTCCTCTGTTTTTGGTTGGCGAGATAGAGGCCGGTCTGGCCTGCGAACGCAGACGGATCCGCACTGTCGACGACTTTGGCCGCCTGCTTGTCAGCGGGGCTGAACAGAAGGGGCGCCAACCATTGCAAAATCTTGGGCATGCCAGAGTTTCCGCTCGTTGTCATAGCGGTCTTGGTTGCCCCGGGATCCACAGCGCGGACAAGGATATTGTCCGCTCTTAGTCTGTTGGAAAGCACTGGAACCAACGCTGTTACCGCAAGCTTCGTTTGCGCATATGTGCCCATCAATCCGCTTACTTTTTTAGGATTTGCAAGCTCATCCAAATTCAATGTCTTCTGCGAATTAATTGCGCTCGACGAAAACAGCACGACCACGCCTGGGCTTTCGCCTGTCGGCCGAGCCATTTTGTCCTTGAGACCAAGCGTCAGATCGTAGGGGGCCAACACGTTCACTGCGAACTGTGATTCATATCCTTGAGCACTCAGGAGCTTTTCCGACGTCAGAATACCTGAATTGTTGTAGAGGGCATCGACCCTTCCCGGCAGTGCATTGATCTTCGTAATCGCGTTCGCGATCTCCGTAGTATCTGTCAGGTCTGCGATGACCAGTTCGATGTTCAGATTGGGATGGGCTGCGAGAAGTTCGGAACGTTGTGCCTCCGACTTGGTTTCGGAACGATTGAGCAAGATCAAGTTGTCTCCCCGCAAGGCCAGGATCTTCGCAATTTCTCTGCCGATACCGCCTGTTGATCCGGTAATGACAACAGTTTTAATCTTGGACATTGGTCAGTTCCTTGAAAACGGCATAGGCGTTGACGGCCCGGGGTTAAGGGTTCTTCCGACGACAAAGACTGTTTGACGGGTTAGGCGGTCTGACGGCATCGCGAACTTCACACCGTTCGCGCCATTTCACCGTTGGAAAGGATCGACAATATCGCGTCGAGTTCGGTGATATCGTCCTCCCGGATCAACCTTTCGCCATCCCAGGCCTCACCCCATTTGCCGACGCCATGTTTGCCTATGATATCCATCCCGAAAAACGGGGCAGTGAACTCCTGGGTGCCCAGAACGTTTGCTCCGGCACGAGGACCGGGCGTGGCCGCCAGCAACACAACGGGTTTGTCCTGCCAGACCCGCATTTCGATGCGGCTCATCCAGTCGTGTATGTTTTTCCAAGCAGCCGTGACAAAGCCATTGTATTCAGCAAAAGACACGATCACCGCATCGGCTCCGCCAATTTTGGCAAAGAAAGCCCGTGCCAGTCGATGGATCCCATCCGCGTTTTCACGATCAACGGAATAGATCGGCATTTCGTAGTCGTTGAGGTCAAGAAACTCGACTTCAGCACTCGACAAGAACCTCGATTGCAACCGGGATGCCGCGTATTCCACCAGTACGCGATTGATCGATTTGCGGCTGTTCGACGCTGCAAAGGCGAGGATTTTCATCGAGTTGTCCTTTTAGGTTAGTCAGGTAGTCCGCTTATCGAACCACATCCGGCGTAACAGTCGGTCTTTGAGGAAAAACTGGTGGTAAACGGCTGCAACAACATGCAGACCGATCAGCGTGGCCAGCGCGAGCGCGATCAGTCCATGAGCGGCCCGTTGAGGCAGTGTGTCCAGGTCTGGCGAAAGCCGATCTGCTGCCCCACCATAGACGATCGGGAAGAGGCCCGCGCCGAAGGCCGTCGCAAGCCCAGTCAGCACCATCCCGGCGATCAAGACATAGAAGACCCAGTGGGTCAGTGTGCCGACGCGGTCCAGCAGGCAACTGCCCGTGCGCGCAGGGGGTGGATGCTTTGTGAGGAGGCGGGTCGTGAGGCGCACGAGAAGCAATAGGCCAATTGCCATTCCGACAGCCATGTGGCCGCCTAGTCCTTCAACCTTTTCCGAGCTGTCGGACGGCATGTTGGCAAGCACGAGGCCGCCAGCAGCCAGCGCCAGAAGGATCAGCACAGCCATCAGCCAATGCAGTGCAACAAGAAACGGATGGTAACGTTGCATGTCATACCTCACTTGACCGGCGTGCGGTATTTTTGGCTTGTCCTTCATTTGCGCACAAGGCGTCGATATGCGCACGCCATGCGCGTTGATGCGACATGCGAACAATGCTAATCCAGCACGATGAAACACTGGACCGAACTTCGTTCAGCGCTGATGGTCGCGCGGTATGGCACTGTGAGTGCTGCCGCCTCTGAACTGGGTGTCCACCGAGCAACGGTCAACCGGCACATCGAAACGCTGGAGAGCGCACTCAAGGCGCGGCTTTTTCATCGGCATGCACATGGCTACACCCTGACTGATGCCGGTCAAGATATGTTGGAGATCGCAGGCCGGGCCGAGGAAATGTTTATCGACCTCGAAGGTCGAAGCCGCGGTCGGGAGAGCCTGATTTCAGGCAGTCTTGTCATCACATCGCTGTCGGGTGTTGCGCCGTTGATCGTTCCAGCCCTGGCTGCATTTCAAAAGTCGCATCCGAACATCGAACATGAATTCATCGCTGAAGCAAGCCTCGCGCGGCATGAACATGGTGAAGCTCACGTCGCCTTCAGGGCGGGCGCCAAGCCAGACTTCGCCGACTACGTCGTGCTTCCATTTAAACAGGTTCACTTTAGTCTCTACGCCAGCACAGAGTATATCGCACGATACGGTATGCCAAAGCCGGGAGAATACGAGGGCCATCGTTTTGTTGGCGCGGTTGGCCTTCCATCACCTGTGCCGTTCATGGGGTGGATGACGCAAAACGTGGATCCGGACTCGTTGGCCCTGCGCACCACTAATCAATATGTGGTTCAAAATGCGGTCTGCGCGGGACTTGGTCTGGGTTTCTTGGCAGAGCATGACGTCGCGACGTTGCCAGATTTGGTGAATGTCCTGCCTTCAGATCAGACAATTTCGACCCAACTTTGGACCGTTACTCATGTTGATCTGCATCGAACCGGAAAAGTTCAAGAATTTCTGCGCTTTACCAAAACGATCCAAGACTAGGTCAGCGGGCGTTAAATCGGAAACAGTTTATCGCCCAAAGCTGATGGTATTTGAGGTGCCGCGCATCTTCGGACGTTTCCACCTACACGCCCGATGATCTAGATCGGAAGATGCGCACGTTCGCGCATAGTCTGCCAAATTATCGCGCATTTCATCCCTTGCACAAAAATGCCAGCCTGAGGCTGGTCGTTGGTGATCCTGTATGGACAGATACGTTAAGGGGTTGGAATGCGGTTTTGGTATTTGCCCGCCGTGTTGGGGATTACTGTCACTGCCTGTAATCCCCAGCAAGATACTACAAAAAATGAACCACCTCCCATCCGTGGGCTGCTGACACAAGAAATACGGGAGAGCACGGGAACCACGGAGCGAAAATTTCCGGGCGTTCTGGAACCGTCTTCAATTACATCCTTGTCGTTCAAGGTTGGCGGCAAACTTGGGCCTGTCGATCTTGCGGTGGGGCAACGGGTCGCTGAAGGTCAGCTCCTTGCGGCGTTGGATGATACACAATTCATAACCGCAATAGACAACGCCAAGGCATCTGTCGACGAAGCCGGGGCCTTGCTGCAACAGGCCTCGAACGATCTGGGGCGCCAGGAAACCCTTTTTGAGCGCGGCGTGGTTTCAAAGGTGACTGTCGACAACGCCAGGACCGATGTCCAAACGCGGCAAGCCCAACTTACTCAAGCGCAAAAAACTTTGATTTCTGCGGAAGAGGATCTAGAGGATACGAAACTTTTCGCACCCTTTGACGGGATCATCAATGCGGTCGACGTGGACTCATTTGCTACCGTCGCGTCTGGCACGGTTATAACATACCTATATGAAGCCTCCGCATATGAAGTCTACTTCTCCGTAAACATCGACACAGTCGCCCAACATGTGGTTGGCAGCACGGCTACGGTGAGACAGGCTGATGATCCATCAATTGCGCTGAAAGCGACAGTCAGTGAACTGGGCGAGCGCGCCGATACTGTGTCGTCCTTTCCGGTAATCGTGAGATTGGACGAGACCCATCCGATCATTCGCGCCGGCATGGCTGTAGAGGTTTCGTTTGAATTCGCCCTGCCCGCAGAACAGGGTTTTTTCATCCCGATGACAGCAGCCGTCAAAGAGGGACAGATTCCCGAAGATGCCGGACCTGGTAACGTCGTGCCTGTTCCCGTTTATGTTTTTGACCCTCAGACCGACACGGTCAAAAAACGGGAAGTCATGATGGCTGGCATTCGCGAAAACAAACTCTTGGTTATTGATGGCCTTGAACCCGGAGAACGGATTGCAATCGCTGGAGTATCGTTCCTCCGCGATGGCATGCAGGTCAAACTCCTTGAGACGGACGAGTAGCCATGGACTTCCTCACCCGGTTTGGCCTGGAAAGGTCCAGGTTTACCTACCTTGTAATGATCTTGGTCCTGATAATGGGAGCGGGAGCCTATGGTAATCTCGCAAAGCGGGCTGATCCGGAAATCACGATCCGAACCGCTGCTGTACAGGCGACCTTTGACGGCATGGCACCAACACGGCTCGAGGAGCTCATCGCCGTCCCAATTGAGCGGAAAATCCGCGAAATTGGTGAAGTTGAAGACATTGAAACGGTCATTACCAATGGTCAGGCCCTGTTCTATATCCATCTTTATGATCGCGTGTCCGGCAGCGAAATCGAAAGCGCTTGGGAGGACTTGCGGAACAAGATGGACGATGTGGTCGTCGAGTTGCCCGATGGCACGAACGGACCATTCGTCAACACCGACTACGGTGACGTTTCGATTGCGACCATTGCGCTGACCGGTGACGGTTTTGACCTTGCCTATCTGGAAGATGTCGCCGATGAGTTCAGGCGGATTCTTTATCAGGTCCCGGGCATTACCAAAGTCTCTTTCCATGGCGTTCAGGAAGAGCGGATCTGGCTGGAACTCGATACAAGAAAACTTGCGTCGGTTGGCGTCCAACTCAATCAACTCCTCAGTGACCTCCAGGCACAGAACGTTATTCTGCCCGCCGGCAAGATTGACGCAGGTGGAACCAGTGTGGTCTTGCAGGCGAATGGTGATCTCCAGAGTGTTGACGAGATCCGCGGTGTTCTGACCAAGGTAAGCGGCCTGGCTGGCTATGTGCGCCTGTCTGATCTGGTGGATGTGCGCCGGGGCTATGTCGACCCGAAGGAAACGCCGGCATTCTTCAATGGCGAGCCGGCGATCATCCTGAGCCTTGAGATGGCAAGCGGCACAGATATTCAAATTCTAGGTGCGGAACTTCTTGAGGTTATTGAGAGTTTTGAGCGGACGCAGCCGCTTGGTATCTCCGCAAACATTTCCACATTCCAGGAGACGAACGTCACTGAAGCCGTTTCTGGGGCCTTATCCAACGTCGCACAAACCTTTGTCGTCGTATTCATTGCAATGCTGTTGTTCCTTGGATTCCGGCCAGCGGTCGTGATTTCCTGCATCGTGCCCTTCACCATCGCATTTGCCCTGACCAGCATGGGGTTGATCGGCGTGGACGTCGAACAAGTGTCCATCGCGGCTGTTATCATCTCGCTTGGGCTTCTGGTCGACAACGGGCTGGTTGTCGTTGAGGACATTGAGGGCCGCATAAACGCGGGCGAAAGCCCTCAAGAAGCAGCCATCGATGCTGGCGGGCAATATGTGATCCCGTTGGCTGCCGCCTCAATCACAACGGTCTCTGCTTTTATTCCCATGCTGTTGATGGAAGGTGTGGAGGGGGAGTTTGCGTTCTCGCTTGGAGCAGTTGTGTCGTCCATGTTGCTCGGTTCCTGGTTAACGGCGCTCTATGTGCTGCCGTTCCTGAGTGTCCGGCTGCTTCGGCAAAAACCTGCCAAGACGGCAGGTCAAAAGTCCGGCCTGATCCGCGCCTATGGCGCTTTCACCCGTCGGCTGTTGCCTTTTGGAATTCCAATTATCATTGCAACTTACCTGGCTGTCGCCTTCAGCGGCACACAGATGTCACGGCTAAAATCGGAAATGTTTCCGCTGACCGAACGGGCTGATTTCCTGATCTATATGGATATGCCGAAGGAAGCCGCAATTTCAGAGACCGAGCGGCAGGCACTGGAGATCACTGACTGGCTGACGGACCCGGATGTCAATCCCGGTGTCAAGTCCGTGACTGCGTACATCGGTGACGGCGGGCCCCGGTTCTACCTGTCGCTAAACCCCTCGGACCCGGATCCTGCAAGCGCGTTTCTGGTGGTGAACACGACGGATTTTGAAGCTGCAGTGGAAACATCGACCCGCGCTCGGCGCGTATTTATAGAACAGTTTCCAGCTGCCCGTTTCCGTGTGACACGGTTGTCGAATGGCGGCGGAGAGGCCGGGCTTGTCGATGTCGAAATATCCGGTCCTGACGCAGATACCCTCATGGCCGCCGGACGCAAACTGGAAGAAGCGTTTGCGGACGTGCCCGATATCGTCAAGAACGAAGCCGACTGGGGCAACAAAGTCATCAAGATCGTGGTCGATATTGCTCAGGACAAAGCCCGCGAGTTTGGCGTTACGTCGGAAGATATCTCCAGTGTCATGGCTTCCTACTTTTCCGGTACCACCTATTCGACCTTCCGGGAAGGCGACGAACAAATCCCCATCGTGCTGCGGGCTGCATCGCCATTTCGTGATAGCGCCGAAGACTTGGCAAATCTTTCCATTGCGGCGAATGGTGAGCTGATTTCAATCGACCAGGTGGCCGAATTCCATCCCACATTGGAATTTTCCGAAATCCGGCGGGAAAATCAGGTTCGGCAAATCATAGTTTCCGCCAAGAGCGACAGTCTGGCGGCGAACCAGCTTCTGGAACGGGTTCAACCGACCATTGATGGTCTTGATCTTGGACCCGGCTACAAGATCCATATTGGTGGTGAACTGGAAGACAATGCCGACGTCAATGGTCAGCTTGGCGGCAACCTGCCCTATGCGATCGGGGTAATGATCCTGGCGCTGGTCTTCCAGTTCAATTCCGCACGCCGGACGCTTGTGACCTTCATGACCATTCCGATTATCCTGATCGGCGCGCCATATGCGATGTTGATCACGGACCGGCCTATGTCCTTCTTTGCCATGCTGGGCCTGATGTCGCTGATGGGGATCATCATCAACAACGCAATTGTCCTTATCAATCAGATCGATCTCAATCTTGAGCATATGGAGGTCGGGGACGCGAGCGTGAACGCCGCCGAACAGCGCGCGCGGCCCATCATTTTGACGTCGCTCACTACGGTTGGAGGCCTGATCCCAATGGCCATCAACGGTGGGGCACTGTTTGAACCTATGGCAACGATCATGATTGGCGGGTTGCTGATCGCATCGCCTATGACACTGATTTTCGTCCCAAGCGTTTGCTACCTGTTCATGCGTGGGGAAAAACGCGAAAGCCATACGCGCCTAGAACCTTCGGAAGAGGAGGGAGCGCAGGCTGTCTAAACTGCACGGATACCCAGTCGGAAAGGTCATTCTCCTTGGGATCTGCGTCCTGCTTGCAAGCTGCGGCGGCCGTCCTGCGGAATTTGCCATCTACCCGGAGCAGCCCGCAAAGGGCACCTCAGTCTCGATCCTGACCGTGACATCGCGTGCCGCCGAGGACGACCGGTCAATCCCCTTTGCCGGCGGGCGCAGTGCATCCCTGTCTTACGCTGAAATTGATGTCTGGGTGCCGGAAAACCGCAAACCCGGGTCAATCAAGCTGCCGGATGAAAAGCCGGACCCCCGGACGCAGTTCGGTATTACCGGCTTGACCGAATTGACATCAGAGGCCGCTGTTTTGAGGGCTCTGAACCGGCAGCTGGATCGCCTTCCACCAGACAACAGAGACATCGTGGTCTTCGTCCATGGTTACAATGTATCTTATGTGTCCGGTGTATACCGGCACGCGCAAATCCTGCATGATTTTGGCCGTAACGCGGTCGGCTTGCACTATTCCTGGCCGTCGGCCGCCAAGACCAGCGCCTACTTGTATGATCGGGATAGTGTCCAGTTCTCTCGTGACGGTTTGGCGGCGACACTCGAAATTGCTGCGCGCAGTAAGGCAAAATCCGTTGCAGTTGTTGCGCATTCCATGGGCACGCTTTTGACCATGGAAGCGCTGCGGCAAGTCGCGCTGACGGGAAAGACCTCAGTCCTGCGGCGCATCAGCCCCCTGATACTGGCTGCCCCCGATATCGACGAACGGGTTTTTGAATCGCAAATCGCAAAGATCAGGTCATTGCCCGAGCCATTCATCATTCTGGCCTCCCAAAAGGACAAGGCTTTGAAACTGTCCCGTGACCTGCGCGGCGGAACACCAAGAGTTGGACAAGGAAACAACATCGAAGATCTTCAGGATCTTGGCATCAGCGTCATTGATCTTTCAACCATCACAGACGGGCAAGACGGCGCTTCTCATGCCACCTTCGCCAATTCTCCGACCCTGATTTCGCTGATGCGATCCGGAGCGATTACTCCGGATTCACTGCCCGAAGACAAACAAGCGCTGTCGAGCCGGGTTGGCGACCGGGTCGCTGACATGTTCTTTCTGGGGCAATAGGCGTCTGGGTCAACAGGTCCAATCACAAGTATCATCGCAGAACTTGATAAGCGGCTTAAGTGCAAATCCGTTTGTATATCAAAACGCTGCTTCTTCAGTTGCGCATTTGACAAAACGAGAGGCCGCTTTCGGCCCCAATCAAGTCATCTGACCGGATCGCAACGAACGTCTGGAATCCGCCCTTCTTCAACATTGGGCGTTCGGCTCGTCTCGATCTGAGCAGCCGTTCAGAAATGGCACTTCCATCGCAAAGAAAAGCTCCAACCAGACCTCGGTCGAGAAACACCCGTCAACGGTGGCACTGACGCATGTGACGGACTTGTTTGCGTGCATACGTTACACGACGCCGAGCGCGGCCGACCCTAAAGTTAGCTGGCTTCGGTGCAGTCTTTTTTTCAATCCGATGTAGAAGTGATGGCCGCTCACGCTGTCCTCAGCGATGCCGAAATTACAGCGGCTGCGACGGCCGACACTGAGAACATTCCAAAAACCCGCGTGTCAGAAACGTGCCACCATAGGCGGAATATCCTGCTTTGTTCTGCCATTTGCTGCAGGACGCCGTTTTTGGTCGCGTGCAATTTCTCTATGATTTCAAGTGATTTAATGGTGCTGCCGGAGAGATTTGAACTCTCGACCTCTCCCTTACCAAGGGAGTGCTCTACCCCTGAGCTACGGCAGCATCTGGTGGGGACCGGTAAGGGGTCAACCCTGCGTCGGCAAAACGGGTGTTTTGGGACGTACGTGCTGGTCCCGAGCAGCGCGGCCGCCGGGAATGAGGGGGCTTTTGCCATAACAGGTCCGGGGACGCAAGCGCCGTTTTTGTTTTTTTTCAGTCCATTCGAAACGGCACCCTCGTGGCTATTTGGTTTTCATAATGTATGCTGCGGGTCCGTTTGATTTTCGTGGTTTGCCGGGCTGTGGATATTCCAGGGAATTGCTAATCGTACCGCAGGGCCCGTTCTGGACAGGACGCTCTGCGGACACAGGCTTCCTGATCATCTCACCTTTATGCCTTTGACCCAGCGCACGGACCCTTGATAGGTTGCGATCCTCATTTAAGACATAAGCCAAGCCATGATTGAAAAAGACAAGCCAAGCCAGGATGTTGCGAATGCAGGATCTGTGAAAGCAACAACCGCGAAATCAGCCGGTGCAAAGGCTGCGCCTCAAAGCCGCGAGGACCGGCTCGCCGAAGCCTTGCGTGCAAATTTGCGGCGGCGGAAATCGGCTGCGCGCAAATCCAAGGCGGATTAAATCTGCCGTAACGTGCCAACAGCTTGCGCCATCGGCCAGAGTGCGCCAAAGGCCTGCCTTGCAAGGGCCATAAGTTGCGTGTAGATCGCACGCTCTAGATTGAGAAATTCTTGGGAACGCCGCGGCATTGCGGCTTGGGTTCGGGGAAAGACATGGACAGCATTAAAGTCACCGGCGGCGCGGAGCTGAACGGCATCATTCCGATTTCCGGCGCCAAGAACGCCGCACTGCCTTTGATGATTGCGTCTCTGTTGACCGACGAAACCCTCACGCTCTCGAATGTGCCGCGCCTGCGAGACGTTGCCCAGCTGATGCAGATCCTCTCGAATCACGGCGTTGATTATTCGGTCAATGGCAAGCGCACCGGTCAGGACGATCTGGCGGGGCAGACATTGAATCTCACTGCCCGTGAGATCGTGGACACGACGGCGCCCTATGAGCTTGTGTCCAAGATGCGGGCCAGCTTCTGGGTTGTCGGCCCGTTGGTTGCCCGGATGCATGAAGCCCGCGTTTCACTGCCGGGCGGCTGCGCGATCGGCACACGGCCGGTCGACTTCTTTATCCAGGGCCTTGAGGCTCTCGGTGCGGATATTGAAATCGAAGGCGGTTATGTCGTTGTGAAGGCGCCGGGCGGTTTGACCGGCGGCCGGATCGAATTCCCGCGTGTGTCTGTCGGCGCGACCCACACCATCATGATGGCGGCGACCTTGGCAAAAGGTGAAACCGAAATCGTCAATGCTGCCCGCGAACCGGAAGTGGTTGATTTGGCCCGCTGCCTGAAAGCGATGGGCGCCAAGATCGAAGGCGAGGGCACTTCAACGATCCGCATTCAAGGTGTGCCGCGCCTTCATGGCGCGCACCATGCCGTTGTTCCGGACCGGATCGAAACCGGCACCTATGCCATGGCTGTTGCAATGACAGGCGGTGATGTTCTGCTTCAGGGCGCAAGAACCGAACTTCTGGAAAGCGCGCTGGATACGCTTCGTCAAACCGGCGCGGAAATCACCGCAACGGATGAAGGTCTGAAGGTCTATCGCAACGGCAACGGCATTCAGCCGGCCGATGTCACGACAGAACCGTTCCCGGGCTTCCCGACGGATTTGCAGGCGCAGTTCATGGCCCTGATGACCAAGGCCGGCGGCAAAAGCCGGATCACGGAAACCATTTTCGAAAACCGCTTTATGCACGTTCAAGAGCTGGCCCGTCTTGGCGCCCAGATCGCGATTGATGGCCGCACGGCCACCGTTGAAGGCGTCTCCACCCTGCGCGGCGCGCCGGTGATGGCAACGGACCTTCGCGCGTCCGTGTCGCTTGTGATTGCTGGACTGGCAGCGGAAGGCGAAACCACCGTCAGCCGCGTCTATCACCTCGACCGTGGCTTTGAGCGTCTGGAAGACAAACTCACCCGCTGCGGCGCCCAGATCCAGCGGATTTCTGGTTAATTCGTTTCACTACTACTCAGCAACCGTCCGGCTGATGACGCGCCCGCGGGAGGTGAAAGATGGGCCCGGAGTTCCAGGGCCTGTCACCATGACCGCTTCGGTGAGGGGGCTTAAGGCACCCTGGTCGGATGACCATTCCACGAGGAAATTCGCGCCGACGCCACCGGTGGTGTCGTTGCTGGGCACGAGGAAACTGGCCGAGCCCAGAGGTTCCAGGCGCAGCGGTGCATCCAGGATGCTTTTCAGGAGTTTGCCATCCTCACCGTGGTAATCCACTTTGGTCACGGTTAGAGGGGTCTGCGGGTCGACGTTGTGAACGGTGAGTGTGGCGGCCAGAAGCTCTGACCGGTCCGGAAACGAAAAAATCCTGGAGTAGGCCGGCACATAAATCGTCTCAGCGAAGGCTTTTGTCAGATCATCGGCCAAAGCTGCGGGCACCGATGATGCGTTTAATATCAATGCGAGGGCAAAAAGTCTTGTGCTGAAGCGCATGGTGCAACTGTTCCTATCTGTCTTCTGAAACTTTTGCAGGAATGGTCAAGAATGAGAAGAGCTGATTTTGTTGCTGGTTCCAACTGAAGTGCCCGTTCGAGCAGATCAACGGCCAATTCCCGTCTGTCGGTGAATGAAACGGCTGTTCCTTTGTTGCCATTCTAAAAAATCCCGGCTAGGTCATCAGCCTTGGAGTTGGCGCGGAGAACCCTACATGAGTGCCGCGACACCACGACAAACGGACACTTGTTTGAGCACCATGGATCAATTGAAACTTGCCGCTTTGGATGAGGAAGACCTGCAGGTTCTTTCCGCCCATGTTCAGGACGCCGTGATCACCATTGCGGATATCCGGTATCTGCCAAAGGAAAAAAGGGCCGTGTTCGTCATGAACCGGTTCGTCTGGGACAAGAAGGCCGACAGGCGAAGCAAGGAACATGAGCGCCGCCGGTCTGCATTTGCGGTCTCGCGTGTCACCGGCATGAAATCCCAGAAAATTCAGCAGGACGCCAAGGACGTGGTGCTGGAGCTGCTGGCGGTTACGTTCAAGCCGGCACAAGACGCGCCGGCCGGTCAGATTGAGCTGGCCTTTTCCGGTGGTTCGAGCATTCAGCTGGACGTTGAGTGCATTGAGGCCCAATTGTCTGATCTGGGGGCCGCCTGGTCGACACCAAACCTGCCGCAGCACGACCTCACCTGAACAAACAAGATTTGCGGGCGCCTCGAGCGCCAATCGAGATGGAGACTTGCGTGGTTCAACGCCTCACGAATACCAGCGCTGATTTTGAAGCACGTTTCGCCGATCTTCTGGCCGGCAAGCGGGAAGCGTCGGAAGATGTCGATCAAATCGTCCGGGATATTCTTGAAGACGTTCGAAAGCGCGGCGATCAGGCTGTTCTGGAATACACCGCGAAATTCGACCGCCTGAAAGCCGCTAATATGGCGGACCTCAAGGTCTCGCAAGCGCAGATCGACGCCGCGGTTGCTGAAGTGCCGGCAGAAACGTTGGATGCGCTGCAGCTGGCGCATGACCGTATCTTTTCGCACCACAAACGCCAGCTCCCGGCAGATGACCGCTACACCGATCCGATCGGGGTTGAACTTGGTTCCCGCTGGACGGCGGTCGAGGCGGTTGGGGTTTACGTGCCCGGTGGATTGGCAAGTTACCCAAGTTCGGTCTTGATGAATGTCGTTCCGGCCAAGGTGGCTGGTGTTGAGCGCATCGTCATGGTCGTGCCGAGCCCGGATGATGTGTTGAACCCGCTTGTTCTTGCAGCCGCCAAGATCGCTGGGGTTTCCGAGATCTACCGCATTGGCGGTGCGCAGGCCGTCGCAGCCCTGGCCTTTGGCACGGAGACCATCCAGCCGGTTGCCAAAATTGTCGGGCCGGGCAATGCCTTTGTTGCCGCTGCAAAGCGCCGAGTGTTCGGCACGGTCGGTATCGACATGATTGCAGGCCCCTCTGAAGTTCTGGTGATTGCCGACAAGGACAGCAACCCGGACTGGATTGCTGCCGACTTGCTGGCCCAGGCAGAGCATGACCCGGTTGCCCAATCCATTTTGATTACGGATGATGCAGAGCTCGCTGATCACGTTGCGGGCGCGGTTGAGCGCCAGCTTAAAACGTTGCCGCGCGAAGAGGTCGCCCGTGCCAGCTGGCAGGATTTTGGCGCGATCATCCTGGTCGACAGCCTCGACAATGCTATGCCGCTCGCGAATCGCCTCGCGCCTGAACATCTGGAACTTGCCGTTGAAGACCCGGAGCAGCTGTTGGACAAGGTCCGCAATGCGGGCGCTGTGTTCATGGGTCATCATACTCCAGAGGCGATTGGCGATTATGTGGGCGGGTCCAATCACGTCTTGCCAACCGCAAGATCAGCCCGGTTTTCCTCTGGTTTGTCAGTTCTGGAGTTCGTCAAGCGCACGTCAATCCTGAAGTGCAACGCAGAAAACTTGCGTGCACTTGGTCCTGCCGCTATCGCTCTAGGTGAAGCGGAGGGCTTGTCGGCGCATGCGCGGTCTGTTTCCATCAGACTGAACATGTAGGCAGGGTGTTCTGAGAAAGGCTTTGACAGCATGAGCGATGCACAATCGGAAAGTTCTGCGCAGACAGCGGGCGGCCGTTTGGTGGACGTGGTGCTGGACGAAGCCTCGATTGCCCGCTCCACACCGGAAGTGGAGCATGACCGCGCGGTCGCTATCTACGATTTGATCGAGGAAAACAGTTTTCAGCCGGTCGGACATCCGGTTGCGAAATTCGTTCTGAACCTCTCAGTCATTGAAAAGAAGCTCGTCTTCCAGATCCAGACCGAAGACGACCAGCCGGTGGTCACGCACGTCCTCTCTCTCACTCCCTTGCGGAAGATCGTCAAGGACTACGATCTCATCTGTGAGAGCTATTATGAAGCGATCCGCCACGCGACCCCCAGCCAGATCGAGGCCATCGATATGGGCCGCCGGGGCGTGCACAATGAAGGCTCTACGATCCTGATGGAGCGCCTTCAGGGAAAAATCCAGGTGGATATGGCGACCGCCCGGCGGTTGTTTACCCTCGTCTACGCCTTACACTGGAAGGGCTAAGGTCTGTGGCCGGGCCGGACCTGCGTCCGACTGCGGTTTTGTTTGCGTGCGGAATGAACTCCGTGCGCTCCCCCATGGCCGAAGCGTTGACGCAAAAGCTGTTCCCGGGACAGATCTATGTGAAGTCGGCCGGGGTGCGGGCCGGGAAACTTGATCCCTTTGTGGATGCAGTGATGGCGGAGATCGGCGTCGACATGAGTGCACACCGCCCCAAGAGCTATCTCGAGCTCGAAGAGAGCGGCTTCGATCTCATTGTGACGCTTGCTCCAGAGGCGCACCACTGGGCTCTCGATCTGACCCGGACCGATGCAGTTGATGTCGAATATTGGCCCACCATGGATCCGACTTTGGCAACCGGTTCGCGGGAGCAGATCCTCAATGAATACCGTGCTGTGCGGGACATGCTGATGATGCGGATCAAGAAACGGTTGAACTGGACACCCCCGCCCAGCGGATGATAAAGCGTCGTCGAATATAGCTTTGGGACCGATGCGAAAGAATGGTTCACATTCTGAGCCTAATCGGCTAGGTTCCGCGGCACCTGCGGGCAAGGCCCGCCATAATCAGGATATCAAATGGCCAAAGAAGAAGCTCTGGAGTTCCCGGGCGTCGTGACAGAACTGTTGCCGAACGCGACGTTCCGCGTAAAACTTGAAAACGATCATGAGATCATCGCACATACGGCTGGACGTATGCGCAAGAACCGTATCCGCGTTCTGGCGGGCGACAAGGTTCTTGTCGAAATGACCCCTTATGACTTGACCAAGGGTCGGATTACCTACCGCTTCAAGTAAGTGGCAGGTCGCCTTGCGCCGGCAGGAAAGCACGTGCATCCATGACGAATGCCCCTCAGTTGATCCTGGCGTCCGCCTCGCCGCGCCGTCTTGCGCTGCTGCAGCAGGTCGGGCTGGAACCGGATCATCTGCTGCCCGCTGACATCGACGAGACCCCGAAGAAGTTTGAAACGCCGCGGGCGTTGGCCTTGCGTCTGGCACGGGCCAAAGCCGAAGCCGTGCTTGAGGTCGCCAAGAACACCGATGCCATGAAGGGTGGCGTTGTTTTGGCCGCAGATACGGTGGTCGGTGTCGGACGGCGGATCTTGCCCAAGGCCGAACTCACCGCACAGGCTGTCATGTGTCTGTCTCTGCTGTCTGGACGGGGGCATCGTGTTTTTACCGGCGTGGCCGTGGCAGAGCCGAACGGGAAAATACGGACGAAGCTGGTCGAAACGCGTGTCCGGTTCAAACGGTTGTCCCGCCAGGACATGGATGACTACATTTCCTCAGGAGAATGGCGCGGCAAAGCAGGCGGGTACGCGATCCAGGGGCTTGCAGGCAGCTTCGTGGTCAAGCTTGTCGGGTCCTACCCGGCTGTTGTTGGATTGCCGCTGGCTGAAACCGTGAATCTTTTGCGGTCGGCAGGCTACCCTGTCCATGCCAACTGGGTGACTGCTGGCGCTTAACGCTTTCTGCGTTTCGTTGACGGTGTATGCACTTCAGGAGGGGACCACATTGACTGAAGAAAACGGCAATAAACCACAGCGCCGGATGCGTCCGTGTCCGATCTGCTCAAAGCTTTCCACTCCGGATGATTACCCGTTCTGCTCCGATCGCTGCGCCAAGATTGATCTGAACCGTTGGTTCTCCGAAGGGTATTCCATCCCGGTCGTGGAAACCGACGATCTGGACGACGAGGAGTTTTCGGATCGCGGCTAAGGCCGGGGAGTGCTGCGGTCTCAACACTCTGCGGTCTAGTCTGCAAAAATATTTATCTGGCAAAATTTTTTTCACATTCCGTAACGTCCTCTATTGCTCCTGTCATAAAACTGCACCAAGATTTCCAGACACCGGCGATCCGGCTCTCGGGAAAGCGCTCCGGCGTCTGCTCATTGTTGAGTGGGCAGGTACGAATGCTCATCCTGGGAAGGCACGGCGGGTGAAGGTTCGGCAAAAAGCCTGACCTCAAGAACAATCTATCCAAGGGCGAGTATCAAATGAAAAACCATCTTCTGAGCGCCGCAGTGCTGTCGCTAACGACCGCATTGTCGACTGCGGCATTCGCCGATTATTCCCTGACCATCCTTCACACAAATGATGTTCATTCACGCATTGAATCGATCAACAAGTACGATTCCACCTGTGATGCTGAATCCGAAGCTGAGGGAAAGTGCTTTGGGGGTGTCGCCCGTATCAAGTCCATGGTGGATGAGCGCCGCGATGCGTTGTCAGACGAAGGCAAGAACTTCGTCGTTGTCGACGCTGGCGATCAGTTTCAAGGCTCGCTTTTCTATACGACCTACAAAGGAGCAGCAGCGGCCGATTTCATGAACGGTATCGGTTACGATGTCATGGCGGTCGGCAACCATGAATTCGATGATGGCCCGTCTGCTCTTGCTGCTTTCCTGGACAAGGTCGAGTTCCCGGTCATTTCCGGCAATCTTGACCTTGACAATGAACCACTGCTCAAGGGCCGCATCCCTGGCACATTGGTATTGGAGCGCGGCGGCGAGAAAATTGGCTTCGTCTCGAGCCTCGCCGAAGATACGGCAGAAACCTCTTCGCCAGGTGCCGGCGTTAAATTTCTCAACTCAATTGAATCCCTGAAAGCCCAGGTCGCAGAGCTGGAAGCTGCCGGGGTCAACAAGATCATCGCGCTGACCCATGAAGGCCTGTCGATGGATGCGAAAATCGCCGCAGCTGTTCCAGGCATCGATGTCATTGTAGGAGGGCACTCGCACACACTCCTTTCCAACACCCAGGATAGAGCTTCTGGTCCTTATCCGGTGATGGTCAAGAACACGGACGGTCAGGACGTGCCGATTGTTCAAGCCTAAGCCTATAGCAAATTCCTGGGCGATCTTCTTGTCACCTGGGATGATGATGGCAACGTGATCAAGGCCGAAGGGGAGCCGATCCTCCTTGATGCGTCTGTGGAACCCGATGCTGAGTTTATTGCGCGCATCGAAGAGCTGGCGAAACCGCTTGATGAAATCCGCAATGAAGTTGTGGCTGAGGCAACCGCAGCGATCGGTGGTGAGCGCAGCGTATGCCGGGCTGAGGTCTGCGAGATGGGTGTCCTTGTGACCGAGGCCATGCTGGACCGTGTCAAGGACCAGGGCGTGCAGATCGCAATCCAGAATGGCGGCGGTTTGCGGGCGTCTATTGACGCAGGTGAAGTCACCATGGGTGAGGTTCTGACGGTTCTGCCGTTCCAGAACACGCTGGCAACCTTCCAGCTCAAAGGGGCGGATGTGATGTCGGCTCTTGAAAATGGAGCCAGTCAGATTGAGGAAGGTGCAGGTCGGTTTGCGCAGGTTGCAGGCCTGAAATACACGATCGACAAATCGCAACCGGCGGGTCAGCGTATCTCAGACGTCATGGTGCTCGAAAATGATGCCTTTGTGCCGATTGATCCGGAAAAGGTCTATGGCGTCGTGTCGAACAACTATATGCGCGGCGGCGGCGACGGGTATGCGGTTTTCGAAACCAACGGCATGAATGCTTACGATTTCGGTCCCGATCTTGCCGATGTGGTGGCTGCTTACCTCGGAGAGCAGAAAAGCTACAAGGCTTACACGGATGACCGCATCACCTTGAAGTAAGGTCAAACGATCTGAGGCATTTTTCGCGCCGGCTCTGGGGAAACTCAGGGCCGGTATTTTGTTGTTGAGTTTGGGGAGTGAGATGCCGTTGCGTTCAACAGGTTAATTGGACTTGTGGTCCGGACTCATATACGTGTGGTAACGTACTGTTAAGAATTTGAAATCGGTGATGGAAAACCAGAACGTGGTTCCCAGGCATGCGTTTGACGTCTGATACGATACTTTGTCTGGTGATAATGGCCGGTCTTCTGTTTTCCTCTGCAGTTGCTGAGGCGCAGGAAGCGGACATTAGCAGCCAGCCGGAAATTTCTGCGGATGCGCTGTTGGCGCGGCAAACCGTGCTTCTGGCAAAAATGCTTGAGCGGCCGGCCGACCTCGATATTGCCTTCGAATATGCCACGGTCTCGGTAATGGTCGGTGACTACGAGGCTGCGATCTCTACCTTTGAACGCATGCTCATCTTTGCGCCGAACCTGCCACGCGTGAAGCTGGAACTGGGTGTGCTCTATTACCGGCTGGGATCGTTTGAAACGGCGCGCTACTATTTTCAGTCGACGCTGGAAACCCCGAATGTGCCGGAAGAAGTCCGGCAGCGGGTCGAAACATATCTGTCCGCAATCGCGTCGAAACAGCAGCCAACACAATTTCGTGCGGATGTCATTATTGGTGCCCGCTACCAGTCCAATGCCAACGCCGCCCCTGGCGGGCGCCGCGTCACTTTAAACGGTAGGGACTTTATCCTCGACGATACCGCGACGGGTCAGGCTGATATCAATGCGTTTGTCGCTGGCCGTGCTTATGGGTCCTATGATCTTGGAACACAGGGCGATCTGATCGAAACTGATGTGGTGTTTTATGCCGCGCGATTTGCTGATCAGGTTCGGCTCGACACCGGTCTTGCAGAAATTACTCTCGGTCCGTCCTTCAATATGGCGCGCTTCAACTTTGATGATGTGCAGCTCGGCATTTACGGAGTGGCATCCGGTGTCCGTCTGAACCACGCCAATTACAATGGCGCGCTCGGCGTTGGAACCCGGCTGGTCGCCCGGCCGGACATTCAAACGGAAATCAATGCAAAGCTGGAGTGGCGCCAGCGCTGGTTCAACGACACTTCCGAGTACCCAACGGTGTCCGACCGGAACGGCTATTTCGTGCAATTTGCGTCCAAGATTTCGCGCCAGTTGACCAAGGGCTTGCAGATGCGGGTCCTTGCACTCGCGGATTTTGAGGAGACCCGCATCAAATCGCAGCAAAGCTGGGAAGCTGGAGGCGGGGTCGGGGCAACCTACCAATTTGCATCCCCCGTCAAACAACTGCCGCATCTAAGGTCGATTGATCTGGAAGCGGGATATATTTACCGCGCCTATGACGAACCTGACCCGCTGGTAAATGCCGCTGTAAAACAACGGGACCATGAGGGATGGCTGCGCGCGGCGCTGAATGTTCCGCTCAAATACAACGTGTCGGCGGGGCTCGTCGGCGAGTTCCGGAGGCAAAACTCCAACTATGACCTCAGCAGTTACTCAAACGTCTCTGCAATGTTTTCGCTGCGAAAAGCATTCTGACAAGGAGGGAAGCCCATGATGCCATCATCAAAGTTCACTCCCTCCGCGCGTAGGCGTTGGGCCGCAGTTGGTGCAACTGCGCTTTTTTCGTTGTTTTTAAATGAAACGGCGCAAGCAACAACCGTTGGAACGGCGGCTGCAGTCAACACAGACGCCTTTGGAACGCCGCCTGGTGCTGTCCGCCAGGTGAAGCTGCTCGGCGACAACGTCCTTTACAACGAGCGTATAGAAACGTCTGGCTCCGGCCTCGTTCAAGTGCTGTTGAATGATGGGTCCACCTTCACCGTCGGAGCAAACTCCGATCTCGTGATCGATGAGTTTGTTTACGATCCAAATGCGGGAACAGGAAAGCTTGTCGCGTCGTTTGGCAAGGGGGTCGTCCGGTTTGTCGGCGGAAAGGTCAGCAAGCAGAAGGGCGGCGTTTCGGTTAAGACACCGGTTGGCACGATTGGCATTCGCGGCGGCATGGCCAATCTCAATTTGAACGGCGGCAAACCGGTCTTTTCGCTCCTCTTCGGTGACGAGTTGACCTTCACCGGGTCAAATGGAACGAACCGGCGAATTTACTCTGCCGGCTATTCCCTGCAGGTCGGAACTGGCGGGCAGGGCGCGGGTGTACGCCGGACAACGCCGGCTGATCTGGCTTCGGCGCAAAGCGGCCTTACTGCAAGATCTGGTCAATCCGGCGGGACACCAACGCCGCCGACTGCACGGCAAATCGCGCGATCTGGTGTTCCGAATGTCAATTCACGTCTCGGCCACATTCGCACGGCGCCCGTGCCCAAGCCCAGAAGTGTTCAGCCGAGATCGCCGGCGCGGGCAGAAGCCAATTTGCTGCAAGTTCAAAAGAACACACAGCAACGCACAATCAATCAGCTTGCCGATGAGATTATCGGCGGGAATGACCCTACCGGGGGTGGAGGTGGTGGGGACGGCGGAGACACAACCGGCGGAACGGGAGACACCGGTGGGGAGACTGTCGAAACGACAGATGTTGTGCGGATCCTGACTTCCGGCATTGAATTTACACCATCCTGGGACACAACTCGAACCGTCTTGGAGCCAGGTGCGCAAGGATTGATTGGCGGCAGCGGCGGGACTGACACGCCGGTCACTTTCACGGTAGGAGAAATCACCTCCGGCACAGCGACTGCCCTCTACAAAGCGGAGGTCGAAGGCAACAAGATCTATCAGTTCGCATTTGAGGGCGACGGGCAATACTACTATGCCCAGACCTATACAGATCAGGATGTTGTTGCACAGCTGGGTGAGTCAGACTTCATTCCGGTGGCGCCGACATTCGACCCGGAATCCGAAGGAAACGTCACCTCATATGCGTGGGGCGTTCAATACTACCACGAAGACTTTGCCGCCTTTGCGCATCTGCCAAATGTCACGCCCGGTGGTGCCACCAAATTCGACATTGAGCATATGGTGGTCGGCATTCATGGAATGGGCACTGATTTTTCAAGTTTTGGAGATGCAAACTGAACACCGTCGATCCGGATATATGACCTTGCAGCCGATCCGACACTTGCGTTTTCCCGTGGCACGGCGGGGGAGGGTAGAACCTTCACGCCACTCATCACCGAAGCGCTATTCGTCAATCCATTGGCTGCCGCGGAGCTGGGTGAGAGTTTCCTTCAGGATGTCACTTCGACCGGGCTACTGATGATCGAAAGTGATCCCGCGACCTTGGAGGGCGCTCATTATCTGGCCGGATCGTTCCATATTGACGGAGCGGGGGAAAACCAGAAGTCATTTATTTCATTAGCGGTTGGAGAGGTTGCCGCGGATGAGGCCAGTGGCCTCCTTTCGATGGAAACAGACCGGCGCGGAGGCCACCGGATTGCCAGCAGCCAGAGCGCCGGGCTTTACAGCGGTCCGGTCGGGACAATTGCCGGGCCTGATGAGGGACACTTCTTTGGCAGCAACGCGCAGAGCTTTGTCTTCGGCAACGCCCTGGCAGACGGCGGTATCGATGATGCCTATGACGACAGCTATGTCAGTCAGCCTGATATCTTTCCAGCACCGGCGACAGTCTCGTCGAGCCTTCATGTTGCGCGGCTGAGTGGCACCGTCGATGCCACCATCTTGACCCGCAGTGATCGGACACTGTCCGGTTATGCCGCCGGCGTTTTGGAGAGCAGCATCAACCTCTCGGGACAAGGCGTTGGTCCGGTTGTGTTTGGCAGCGAGAGCGCTGCGGATCTTTCCGTAACATTCAATGGTGCTGAGTATTCGCTCGGCGGCAGTTTGACCGTCCATGACAGTCAGGACCTGGATCCGGATGTTGCAGCTTACACGGTGCGGTTTGGCTCCAACAGCGACGGATCCGGCACGGATCGCGCCACCTTTATTGGAAACGATGTATATGCTGCCCGCGACGCGTCCGATGCCTCAGAGACTTATCTGACAGTCGATACAGTGACGCCCGTCGTCCCGACGCCCGATCCGGACCCGGCTGGCGGCGGAGGAGGAACTGGACCATTCACAGGTCTGGCGGAGCTTCAGGATGAGGGACCGTTTCAGGCAACCAGCAATGTCGCGTCGGCCCTTGCCAGTGATGCGGGGCACACCCTGCAGCAGGATCCGTCACAGGATGCCAACACTTATTTCGTGCCGAACACACTGATCGGGACCGCAGATGATGCGATCATGGCCGGAACCACAGAGTGCACCTGTGCCTTTCTGGAGTGGGGCTATTGGGGCACAAAACTTTCCTATGACGACACGGGCGGTGTTCTGGACGGTGCCAACAGCCGGAAAGATGCGTTTCATCTCGGGACCTGGGTAGCCGGCGACGTGACCAATGCCGCCGATCTGCCGACCAGCGGCAGCGCAAGCTACGTTGGACATGCTGCCGGTAGCGTTGTTAACAATGGGGCGCAGTATCTTGCGGCCGGTGACTTCCGGATGACGGTTGATTTCGCCCGACGCACCGGATCTGCCAACATCACCAATTTCGATGGCCGTACGTTTGGAGCAGATCTCACCGAACGCGCCGTTGATATCGGAAACCAGTTTTCCGGAAATCTGGCAGGCAGTTCTGGGTCGGGATCCATCAACACATCTGTTGTCGGCGGCCCGTCATCCAACTACCAGGGCGTGATAGGCAACTTTAATGCGGTGGATGGAAGCTGGTCGGCAAGCGGCATAGTCGCTGGCGAGATGAACTGACCGCTACAGACAGAAGCGTCAGTATCGCCTGAGCGCAAGGGGCTGCTCACATTGGTAGTTGGTCCGCCCTAATGCAGTATTTGCAAAAGCGGGCTGCCGTATGCCAAAGCCCAAAACGATCATTAAGTAACTGAAAATCATAGGTTTCCGCTGGATTTGGAAAGTGGCGCGCAGTTTTCCGGCAGGTATTTTCCCAAGTTGTGAAAAAACTTTGCCGGGATGCTGGACAAGGATCAAACGAGCTTCTATAAGGACCGGGCTTTCGGCGGACGGGGCACGCCTCCCGCCAAATCAAAGCACGCCCAGATAGCTCAGTTGGTAGAGCAGCGGATTGAAAATCCGCGTGTCGGTGGTTCGATTCCGCCTCTGGGCACCATCCCTTCTTTCCGTATTTTTCCCACATCGTCCCTATCCGTCCAAAAGGCCTTCTCCTTTTGTTTTCGGATTTGGGTCTGTTGTAGTGTAGCTGTAGTGCGCAATTTCGTTTGGCCACCATTTTGAACTTCGTTTGAAGGCCTATTCACGATTAGCCGCAACCGGTGTCGTCTCGGAGCATACGGTCGCGTGCAGGGGAATAAGCCCGTTGGGCTGGGTGCTGCGTGGGTGTAGCGCTAACTCATTTGGGCGTAGTTGTTTAGCATTGGTTTGGTCACTTTCGGCCCTAAGCGGTCATTGGCGTTTCGCGTAGCGAAGGTCCGCTCGAAGCTCAAAGACGACTTTGGCGATTAGCCAGCATTCATTGCAGTAAGAGCATTGGATGTGATCATCGGCGATAGTTCCAAGCCTCAGCCCGCCCCATAAAAAAAAACGTGACCTGTCGTGAAACGAAACACAAGCCTTCTAAATA
>CALDSI010000222.1 GCA_937911395.1 uncultured Labrenzia sp. | reverse complement strand
CCTTTCCGACGACGGACTGACACCGCCGGAGCAGCTGGAGAAGATCAGCGAAGCTGTTCATCAGTTGCAGGCGACCCAACAGCAGATCTGGGGTGAATTGCGCGGTGAGATCGCTGAAAAAGGCATCGAGATCCTTCATGGTGATCTTTTGGATGCCGAGGAAAAAGAATGGCTGGAAGACCATTTTCTGTCCTACATTTTCCCGGTTTTGACGCCGCTCGCCATCGATCCTGCCCACCCGTTCCCATTCATTCCAAACCTCGGGTTTTCAATCGTCTTTGAGCTGGCACCGACCGGCGGCGGTCGCAGCATGATTGCCCTGCTGCGTATTCCAAGTCAGGTCGCCCGCTTTGTTCAATTGCCCAAAACCAATGACGGGGCCGAGCGGTTCATTGCGATCGAGAAGGTCGTTTCGCTGTTCATCGACCGATTGTTCCCAGGTTACGAAATCCGCGGCAAAGGCGCCTTCCGGGTCATCCGCGACAGTGATCTGGAAATTGAGGAAGAAGCGGAAGATCTGGTGCGCTTGTTTGAAAGCGCCCTGAAACGCCGCCGGCGCGGATCGGTGATCCGTCTGGAAATTCAGGAGACGACACCTCCCGCCTTGCAGGAGTTCGTGGCAGATGCCCTGGATGTGGACGGGGAGGAGATCTTCCTCGCCAAAGGGCTATTGGCGCTGAACAACTTGTCCCAGATTGTGGATTTGGAGCGGCCGGACCTAAAGTTTGAGCCCTACACGGCCCGCTTTCCGGAACGCATCCGGGAACATGGCGGAGATTGCCTTGCCGCAATTCACCAAAAGGACATCATCGTCCATCACCCGTATGAGTCCTTCGACGTCGTCGTCCAGTATTTGCGCCAGGCCGCAAGAGATCCGGATGTGGTGGCGATCAAGCAGACCCTATACCGGACATCCAACAATTCGCCTATCGTGAAGGCGTTGGCCGAAGCGGCTGAAGCGGGAAAATCTGTAACCGCTTTGGTCGAGCTGAAAGCCCGGTTCGATGAAGAAGCCAACATCAAATGGGCCCGCGATCTGGAACGTGCCGGCGTCCAGGTTGTCTTCGGCTTTATCGAGCTGAAAACCCATTCCAAGCTCTCCATGGTGATCCGGCGGGAGCACGGGCAGCTGAAGACGTACTGCCACATCGGGACCGGTAACTATCATCCGATCACGGCGCGTATTTACGAAGATCTGTCCTTCTTCACGGATGATCCGGGCGTTGCCGAGGATGCCGCGCGGGTCTTTAACTACATCACCGGTTATGCAGAGCCGGCAGAGCTCAATCACCTGGCTGTTTCGCCGGTGAATTTGCGCAAGCGCATGATCGAGATGACAGAAGCGGAAATCGAACATGCCCGTGCGGGGCGTCCGGCACAGATCTGGATGAAGATGAACAGCCTGGTCGATCCGGAAATCATCGATACGCTCTACACGGCGAGCCAGGCGGGTGTTCAGGTTGATCTGGTCATACGTGGTATTTGCTGCCTCAGGCCCGGGATTGCCGGATTGTCCGACAACATTCGGGTGAAATCCATCGTCGGCCGGTTTCTGGAACACTCAAGGATTTTCTGTTTCGGCAACGGTCATGGCCTGCCGTCGCCGGAAGCGCATGTTTACATCGGCTCCGCCGACCTCATGCCGCGCAACATCGACCGCCGTGTGGAAGTGTTGGTGCCGCTAACGACACCGACAGTGCATGAGCAGGTCCTTGATCAGATCATGGTGGCCAATCTGAAAGATAATCAGCAAAGCTGGCGGATCCTTTCAAATGGAAGCCACGAGCGTATTGAACCCGGCGCCACTGAAGAGCCGTTTAATGCCCATCGCTATTTCATGACCAATCCGTCTTTGTCCGGCCGCGGAAAATCATTGAAAAGCGATCGCCCGAAGCCTTTCGTTAAGCGAAAAAAGAGAAGATGAGCTGGCCGTATCGCTGAGCGATCAGATGCGCGGCGTAAACTGCAATTCTGCAATTGACCCTGTGATCCGATGACGTTAAGTGCAGGCACATTCAGGTTCGGTGGTCGGAGAAGCTGCCCGCCGACAGGCCGCAAGGGCAAGGATTGACCTTTGATGTCTTCCCAACATCAGCCGGCACGCGGCCGGCTCAACGGCACCGGCCCAATCGCTGTGGTCGACATCGGATCCAACTCCGTTCGTCTTGTGATCTATGAGCGCAAGGCGCGGACGCCGACAATGCTTTTCAATGAAAAGATGCTGGCTGGGCTCGGGCGCGGCGTTGCGGCGACGGGTCAGTTGGCGGATGGATCTGTCAAGGCCGCACTTGGCGAGCTGGTGCGCTTCCGCGCGCTCATACGCCATACAGGCTGTAAGGACATCTATATCGTTGCAACTGCTGCAACGCGCGATGCGCAAAACGGGCCAGGTTTCGTTCGCGAGGTCGAGGCAATTCTCGGCGCTCCTGTGCGTATATTGGATGGCAACGAAGAGGCCTATTTTTCGGCCCTTGGTGTTACCGCAGGTTTCTGGCAGCCGCGCGGGCTCGTCGGGGATATGGGCGGGGGCAGTCTGGAGCTGGTCGAAGTCGATGACAAAGGGCCCGGCCACGGCATGACCTTTCCGCTCGGCGGCCTGCGTCTTGCGGAAATGGCAGAGGGCAACATCGAAAAGGCCTCTGAGATTGCAGAGGAATCACTGAAGGATTTTCACTGGCCGGACTTGCCGCCCGGCGAGCGGACGTTTTATGCGGTCGGCGGAACGTGGCGGTCGTTGGGCCGTCTTCATCTGATGCAGAAAAACTATCCGCTACATGTGATGCACAACTATCAAATCAACGCCGATGAGGCGATTGAGTTTTGCCGAAAGATTGCCGTTCCGGATCTGGAGGGCGTGGACCTTGCCGAAGTTGTTTCCAAGCAACGTCGTCCGCTCGTTCCGATCGGGGCTGTTGTACTAGAGCGTGTGCTCACGGCCATGAAGGCAGAGCGGCTTGTATTTTCGGCAACCGGTGTTCGGGAGGGACTGCTGCATTCCAAGTTGTCACCGGAAATGCAGGCGCAGGACCCGGTCATTGAGGCCGCCCGCGAGCTCTGTGTGTTGCGGGCACGATCACCGCAATTCGCCGAGGAACTGATTGCCTGGTCGGACGCCTTGTTCCAAATGCTCTCGATCGAAGAGACCGCCAATGAAACCCGGCTGCGTCATGCGGCCTGCCTCTTATCCGACATTGGCTGGCGGGCTCATCCGGATTATCGCGGGGAGCAGAGCCTCAACATTATTTCCAACGCATCGTTCGTAGGGCTTGACCACGCGAGCCGGGCGTATTTGTCCGCTGCTGTGTTTTACCGACACGAAGGGCTGAGGGAAGGGGCGCTTTCAACTGTAATCCGGGAGTTGTTCACCGACCGCCTTCGGATCCGCGCAAAGGTGCTAGGTGCGACTTTGCGTGTGGCGTCACTCTTGAGTGCTTCCATGGGCGGCATGCTGCCAAAGGTGGGCATCAACAAGGAGGGCGAGGAGCTCGTCCTTGACCTCGGCACGGAGCTGGCCGACCTAGATGGAGAGCGCTTGCGCAAGCGTGTCGGTCAGCTGTCAAAGGTCATTGATGCGCCGGTGAGTGTGCGCGTCAGTGCGTAAAAACTACCTCTGACATTCGTACAGGCTGCTAATTGCAAACGAAAAAGGGTGCCAAAACAGCAGGTTTTCGTCAGTCTTCCATATAAAGCCGATGATCACTCAGCAGCTTGTGTGGCCTGCTGAGGCGTCTGTTCCAAAACGGTGATCTGCCGGTTCTGGAACGCCAAGGCCACTTCGCCGCGCTTGAGCTTGAGCGCAGTTTCTCCAAATAGCTCCCGCCGCCAGCCTTTCATTGCTGCAACATCCGCATTGTCGTCGGCTGCAATTTTTTCCAGATCGTCAACAGTGGCAATCACCTTGGCCGCAACGCCATGAGCTTCACTGACGAGTTTCAAAAGAACCTTCAACAAATCGACGGCGGCAGCCGATCCATCCGGCGCTTGACGGCCTTTCGGCAATTTCGGAAGCTCAGACTTTGGGATCTCCAGTGCACGGCGGACTGCTTTCAGGATTTCGTCTGCATTGCGCGATCGCTCAAAGCCGCGCGGAATCGTCCGCAAGCGACCAAGCGCTTCCGAAGTGACTGGCTGTTGCGCGGCCAGTTCATAGATCGCGTCGTCCTTGATCACGCGGCTGCGCGGCACATCCCGGTTTTGGGCCTCAGTTTCGCGCCAGGCGGCGACTTCCATCATCACCGCGAGTTCAACCGGCTTGCGCACGCGAAGTTTCAAGCGCTTCCAGGCCTGGTCCGGATCCGTGCGATAGGTCGCAACCGACGTCAGGACTGTCATTTCGTCCTGCACCCAGTGGGTCCGGTTCTGTTCGGCCAGATTTGCCTTCAGAAACTGATAGGCATCGCGCAGATGGGTGACGTCGGCGAGGGCGTAATCCAGCTGCTTGGTGGTGAGCGGCCGACGTGCCCAATCGGTAAAGCGGGACGACTTGTCGATCCGTGCACCCGTCACCTTGTAGACGAGCTGGTCGTAGGAGATGGAATCCCCAAAACCGCAGACCATGGCCGCAACTTGGGTGTCGAATAGAGGGGCCGGGATCAGCCCGCCCAAATGGTAAATGATCTCGATATCCTGCCGGGCAGCGTGAAACACCTTTGTCACACTGTCGTCGCGCATCAGGTCGAAAAAGGGATCTAGATCAAGGCCTTCAGCCAAAGCGTCAACGATAAAGGCCATGTCGGTCCCGGCCATCTGGATAACGCAGAGCTTCGGCCAGAATGTCGTTTCGCGGAGAAATTCCGTGTCGACAGTGACATAGTCGTTGGTGGCAAGACGCTGACAGGCAGCGGCGAGGTCTTCAGTTTTTGTAATCACTTCCATGGTGATCGAAAGCTATACCCGAGTTCAGCCTACTTGTCGCCACGAAATGGTGACGATTGGTGATGTAGATCTTGAAAAGGCGCAATATGTGCGCCTAGTGTGGGCGCAGGCAGATAAGAAGTTTTGAACGGGGAGCGGGAATGCGCAAGATCTTGGTGGTCAATTCCAAAGGCGGATGCGGCAAGACAACAATAGCGACGAATTTGGCGGTGGCTTTGGCGGTGCGCGGTGAGGACGTGGCGTTGGCCGATGCGGACCGGCAAAAATCGAGCCTATCCTGGGTCAAGCGCAGGCCGGCTAGGTTTGCTACAATCGACGGGCTGAACTGGACCAAGGAAAGCAGCATCGGTGAAAAGACCAAGGGGCTGGACGCGATCGTCATTGACGGCCCAGGTGGGCTGCGCTCCGAACTCGCAAAGACATTGATCGCCGAAGCTTCCGACATTCTGGTTCCTGTTTTGGCGTCTGCATTCGACTGGAATGCGACCTTGAAATTTCTCGATGGTATTTCGGAAATCAAACGCGTGCGGAAAGGCAAGGCGGATATTCACGTGGTGGCCAACCGCATCAATCGTAGGTCTGCCCAAGTCGCTGAACTGGAACAAACTTTGGCCCAAAAAGGCTATCCGGTTCTGTGCCGCATATCCGACCGGGTTGCCTATGCAAAACATGCAGCAGCCGGGACCGGGGTATTTGATTTTTCGGATGCGCAATCCCATGAAGTTCGCGGTCAATGGCATCCTTTGTTGCAGGCTGTCGATACATAGGCGCCGACCAGCACAGCTCAAATCATCGATCAGGCCAGTTCGGATGGAGGCCGTCGATAACGAAATCATGCCCGTGCCGGTTGCCATGGGAATCGACGAGATGCGGGTGATCGGGCGGCAGGTCCGGGTGATCGTGGATGATAAACCTCTGATCGTCCTTCGGCCAGAGCCAGACTGCTGCAAGGGCAGCGGGTGCAGCGAAAAGCGCAAGGACTGTCAGGGTTTGCGGAATGGAAGCGGCACTGCCGAGCCAACCCGCCAACGGATAGGCGATTAACCAGCCCGCATGGGACAGCGCGAATTGTGCGGCGAAAACAAGTGGCCGGTCTTCAGCGTGTGCGGAATTCCGCAACAGGCGGCCAGAAGGGACCAGTACAGCGGACATACTGGCACCCATGATGGCCCAGGAGACCAGCAGCGCGGGCCAGATCGCCTGTTCAGGCAGGTTTGAATAGAGTGCGGCGAAGACAAGAAGCAGTGTTGGAAGCATCGCGCCACCAAAGAGCATCAAGGATCGTTCCGTATACCGTTTGAGGAGCTTGGGAACCAGAAACGCGGCAGCCATGGAGCCGCCGCCATAAGCTGCCATCGAAAGGGCGAGATCGGCGTCACTGAGGCCAAGTTTGGATTTTACAAGAACAACACCGTTTACAATCACCATAGCGCCGGAAGCCGCGACTGTGAGATTGAGGGCCATCAGGGCACGCAATCGCGGGGTCTTGAGATAGATCCTTACCCCATTTTGGATACGCTGGAGCGGAGATATCGCTGTTTCGATGTTCGCCGTTGGAAGAATGACACTGACTACGAAAGCGGCAGATATAAGGAAACCAGCAAATGTACCTGTAAACAGCCAATGAAATCCGATCAGACCGACAAGGAGTGCTGCAATTACGGGGCTTAATAGGCTTTCAATGTCGTAGGCTAGCCGGGAGAGAGACAGGGCGTTTGTGTAGTCGTCTTCATCGGTCAGGATATCCGGTATCGTCGCCTGGAACGTCGGTGTGAATGCGGCAGATGCCGACTGCAGGAGCGCGATCAGCACATAAATCTGCCACACCGCGTCAACGAAGGGCAGGGCCAGAGCGACCGATGCTCTGACCAGATCCAGGAAGATAAGAAACCCGCGTCTTGGAAAACGGGCTGCAAATCCGGCAGCGACCGGGCTCAAGGCCACATAAACGAGCATTTTGATCGCAAGCGCAGTGCCAAGCACGACGCCAGCATCCGCGCCAGCGATCTCATAGGCGAGCAGCGCCAGCGCAACGGTCATGAGACCGGTGCCGAACAAGGCGACCACCTGTGCAAAGAACAGGTGCCGATATGTTCGGTTGTCAAGAACGGAAAACAACTGCTGAAGCTCCGGATCCAGAATCTAAATCCGTTCTAGCAACCGTGTTTCATTTGAAAAAGAGGGACAGCATTCTGCAGAGCTGTTTTAACCCGCTCCAAAGGGATACCGCGCGCCGTTTCAGTATCGTCTACTGCAGAAACAAAAAAGGCGGCCACATGGGCCGCCTTGGATTTGTGCCCTGTCAGACGTTAGCCTGCGTTTTCGACGATGATCGCAATGCCTTGGCCACCGCCGATGCACATGGTGGCAGCACCCAGAGAGCCTCCGGTCCGCTTCAGCTCGTAAATGAGCTTGGTCATGATGATGGCGCCTGTTGCTCCGATCGGGTGGCCAAGCGCAATCGCACCGCCATTCGGGTTGACTTTTTCGCCCGGCAATCCGAGCAGATCGTTGACGGCGCAGGCTTGGGCGGCGAAAGCCTCGTTGGATTCCACCACATCCAGATCGGCCGCTGTGATGCCAGCGCGTTTCATCGCGATCTGCATGGCCGGAACCGGACCAATGCCCATGACAGCCGGATCAACACCGGCAACGCCATAAGCGCGGATTTTTACCAGCGGTGAGGCGCCCAGTTCAGAGGCTTTTTCAGACGTCATGAGGGTGATTGCGGCTGCCCCGTCATTGAGCCCGGAAGCGTTGCCGGCGGTGACCAGTCCATCCTTTTTAAACACCGGGCGCAGCTTGGCAATGTCCTCAATCTTGGCATCGTGGCGGACATGTTCGTCCGTATCAAAAACGGTCTCCTTGCCGCGACGACCGACGGTCAGAGGGATGACCTGATCTTTGAAGTGACCATTCCTGATCGCTTCGCTGGCACGGCGATGGCTTTCCAGCGCGAACGCGTCCTGACGTTCGCGGGAAATGTTATTCTGCTCTGCAACGTTTTCTGCCGTAACGCCCATATGTCCAATGCCAAATGGATCGTGCAGGGCGCCGGTCATCATGTCATGCGCTGTCGTGTCGCCCATCTTCTGGCCCCAGCGGGCCGCAGGCATCAGATATCCGGATCGGCTCATGCTTTCAGCGCCGCCGGCAAGTGTGACATCGCCGTCGCCCATGGAGATCGCCTGGACCGAGGAGACAATTGCCTGAAGACCGGACCCGCATAGACGGTTCATGGTGAGCGCGGGCGCATGGTCTGGCACACCGGCCTGACGGGAGGCGACACGCGAGATGTACATATCCCGAGGCTCTGTGTGGATGACATTGCCGAAGAAGGCCTGTTCGACCTGATCTGCCTGAATGCCAGCGCGCTCAATCGCAGCCTTTGCAGCCGCCGTGCCGAGATCAATCGGTGCCATGTCTTTCAGGGACCCGCCGAAGCTTCCGACAGCCGTCCGCGCAGCACTTGTGATGACAATGTCTTTCATCTGAGTATCTCCAAATCTGACGTTGCATCTTTTTGGCAGTCCGATCTTGCTACCGCAAGCGTCAACATCGTCAGGTACACCTTTCAGGGTAAGTCTGAACGCTTTTCCGGTTCCTCCGGCCGGGAATTGCCTTGCGTGTTGGTGTTCTGATGAGAATGGTAGAAGCATCAAAGACGAAGGGAATCTTATATGCTGAGCGGTGTTTGCATTGGGACAAACGACATGGCGAAAGCGGTAGAGTTTTACGATGCTGTGTTTGCAACGATCGGGATGACGCCTGCGTTTCTGGGCGAACACGAAAGAGGCTATGCGGAAGCAGACGGACGGGTAACCGTGTTCATCGTAACGCCTTACAACAACGAACCCGCGACGTTTGGAAACGGCACCCAGTTCATCTTTCATGCTGCTGGCAAGGACGGTGTGCACGCGTTTCATTCCGCGGCACTTCAAAACGGTGGGACGGATGAAGGGGCGCCTGGCCCACGCGATTATCATCCGGATTATTATGGCGCTTATGTCCGGGATCCAGACGGTAACAAGCTCCACATCTCCATCAGCCTGACCGACACATAGGCAGCCGCAGTCCTAGGATGCCGAGATGGATCAGCCTCTTGGCAAGGGTGGTTTGCTCGGTGGTACGATCTCGACGGTAGATCCGCTTGCCGGTGGTGTTGCGATGAGCTCAACCGCTTGAACGGGCTTTGCGCTGGGCACGGGAACAAACTCAGGCTGGGGCACGAACCATGTCTGGAAGCTGTAGGTCGGGGCGGAAACAGGATCGTTTAGATAGCTCCGCTCTCCGGGAAGGCCCATCGGATAGCGCCGATTTTGTCCGGCCTCATAGGCAGCGGTTTCATTGCTGCAAAGCCGCATGCGCATATCCTCCGGCCGCGTCTCCAAAATGTATGACAGATCGGCGACGGTTTGACCATTTGACGAGAGGATTCCGGTAAAGGCGACATCGAACAGTTTGGCTGTCAGTACTGAGCGCTCCCGCCCGGTTGTTGCGCCAAGAACAACGGCCAGCAAGCGTTTGCCATCCCGCTCGGCAATCGCCACGATGTTGCGGCCTGCCGAACACACAAAACCGGTCTTGAGCCCCAGCGTTCCGGGGTAGCGCGTGATCAGTTCGTTGTACGAGATCAGGTCCTTCTCATCGATGGTCACAGCAGCTGTTCGAAATATCTCGTGGTATTGCGGGTGCCTTTGAAAAAGGTGTTGGCCGAGAACAGCAAGATCGCGCGCGGATATGGTTTGCTTCCGATCGAAGAGGCCGTTCGGGTTTGTGAAATGGGTTGCGGTCATCCCCAGACGGTCCGCTTGCGCGTTCATCAGGCCGACAAACGCGGCTTCGGTCCCCGCAACGGTTTCCGCGAGTGCGACGGCTACTTCATTTGCCGAACCGACCAATACCGCATAGAGCGCATCCTCCAGCGTCATTGCATTGCCGACCTTCAATCCGGCATATGCAGCGGACTGGTCCATTGCGTTGTGGGACAGAATGACCGGCGTTGAGAGGTCGACGTCCCCGCGCTCCAGGGCCTGGAACGTAATGAGCGCGGTCATCAGCTTCGCTGTCGACGCCGGATACCAGGGACCTCCAGCCGCTTCGGCATGCAAGACAGCGCCGCTGTCGAGATCCACGACAAGGGAGGGTGTTGTCAGTGTCCGATGTTCCTGCGCAACACCTGCACCGATGCCGCCAATTGCTCCTGACAGGAGGCCAACTAAGAGGGTCGTGATGGCGGCAAAGCGAAGCATTGAGGGTCTTTTGATCATTGCGTATCGCGGCTCAAGTGACCGGTGTGGTGAGTATTGTGCGCGTAATCGTCCGTTACAAAAACAATACGACCTGTTTAAGTCGTTTAAAGGTGTTCGCTAAAATTTGCCTCACCCTAATCGTTAGAAAAAATTGGATCTTTCAAACTGGAATGATCTGGGTTGGTCGCAAGTTTTGTCTGAACTTACAAAAACACCGGGTTGCGACCAGAAGATGTCGATCACAAGCAATTCGTTTTGTGACCGTTGCCGTTGTCTCCTCACGGCTTTGTCCCCCTGAAAAAAGCAGGCCCTAGAAGCCGGTCATCGGAAAGGTCCGGCCAGGGTTGGATACTTAGACGTGTCCGGTGAACCTCATCTGCCACGACAATACCTCGGGGGCCGAGTTTCAAGTCGGAGAGAACCAGCAGACTGGGCATGCTTGCAAGACCGCGCTATGCGTTTGATCGTGGGCAAACATGCTGAACCGGCGGAGCAACAAGGTCTGTTCGAAACAAGGAGATAAGCCTTTGCGGCTGACCACCGCTTTATATCCACACCGGAGTGTCATTTGAAGTGATTGTGCTTGGAACAACTTGAACGGATAGAATATCTAATTGATTTAAATGGTTAGCCCATCACGGCACGCCACAGTCAGCGGCGGTTATCCAGAATTGTGAGAAGATGGCTAGATTTATGGGTGACCTGACGCCCGGAATGCAATAGGAGGCTTCCGCAACGGGAGGTCAGGAATAGCTCTGCAGATACTGCAGGTCACTGGGTAGAGAGCGGTGATGAATACGCTATACAGAAATGCCAGGCGTCTGATTGCTATTGTCTTTTTGGTGATGGCTGTAAAGCTGGCGGGTCTTGAAGTGCCAGCTTATGCCGAAACGGATCTTCATCTGATCTACCTGCCGCACCGGCTGACGGAAACCAGCAACAAGCAGTATGACCGCCTGTTGGACGAGATTTTCACTGGCACCGAGCTGACGGTTGCCCGCGAATCG
>CALDSI010000221.1 GCA_937911395.1 uncultured Labrenzia sp. | reverse complement strand
GCGCCGATATCATCGATATCAACATGGGATGTCCCGCGAAAAAGGTGACCTCCGGTTACTCCGGTTCGGCATTGATGCGCGATCTCGACCATGCCTTGACCTTGATCGAAGCGACAGTTGAAGCCGTTGATGTCCCGGTGACGCTCAAGATGCGACTCGGATGGGACGACTCAACAATCAATGCACCTGAGCTTGCGCGGCTGGCGGAAGCTGCCGGCGTGCAACTGATCACGGTGCATGGCCGTACACGCTGCCAGTTTTATAAAGGCACGGCAGATTGGGACGCGATTTCGGCCGTCAAATCTGAAATATCGGTACCGCTGATCGCAAATGGCGACTGCACGGGTATTGAAAGCGCTGACGCGATGTTGGCATCGTCTGGTGCCGATGCGGTCATGATCGGGCGCGGGGCATATGGCCGGCCGTGGCTGCCGGGTCTCGTTGGACATTATTTGGAAACGGGCGAAATACTAACCGCACCCCAAGGCAATGCGCTTGGCGACCTGGTGATTGAGCATTACGAGGCAATTCTGGGCCTTTACGGCGTTTTGCCAGGGGTGCGCATCGCACGAAAACATCTCGGCTGGTACCTCGATTCGTCCATTGAACAGGGCGGCTTGGATATGCCGGCTGCCCTCAAAAAGACAATGATGACATCGAACCAACCGGATGAGGTCGTCCGGATTGCGTCCGATTGGTTTTCTTCTTGCAATACACGGACGGCAGCGTGACGGATCGAGATACTCCAAAGGGACGCACCGAAGCCCTGGCCAGCGATGGTCCAACCATCCTTGATGCACTGCCGCATCCGGTCCTGCTTGTTGCCCCGGATGGGGTGATTGAATCGGCCAATATGGCGGCGGAGTTTTTCATGCGGTCCAGCATCTCAGTGCTGCGGCGGCATCCAATCAATGAGTTCATCCCGTTCGGAAGTCCGCTGCTGACATTGATTGATCAGGTTCGCGAGCGCGGTGCCGCTGTCAACGAATACAAGGTCGATATTGGGTCACCGCGCAGCGGCGCGCCTAAGATTGTCGACATCAACGCCGCGCCGGTTGCGAACCGGCCCGGTGCTGTCGTGCTGATGTTTCAAGAGCGCACCATGGCGGAAAAAATCGACCGCCAACTGACGTCTCGCGGCGCAGCGCGCACGGTCACAGGCTTGGCCGCCATGCTTGCACATGAGATCAAGAACCCGTTGTCTGGCATTCGGGGTGCCGCCCAGTTGCTCGAACAATCAGCTCCCGATGAAGACCGGGCTTTAACCCGGCTGATCACGGATGAAACCGACCGGATAGTGAAACTGGTCGACCGGATGGAAGTGTTTTCAGATGAACGGCCGATCGAACGCGACCCCGTCAACATCCATATCGTCTTGGATCATGTGAAGCGATTGTCCGACAGCGGCTTTGCCCGGGACAACAGGATCATTGAGAATTATGACCCGTCGTTGCCGCCGGTCTATGCCAACAAAGATCAGTTGATCCAGGTGTTCTTGAACTTGATCAAGAACGCAAGCGAGGCGATTGGCGACGATCCTGATGGTGAAATCCGGATCTCGACCGCGTTCCGGCCAGGTGTCCGTTTGTCTGTGCCCGGCACGGAAGACAAGGTCAGCCTGCCGCTCGAGTTTTGCGTCCAGGACAATGGTCCGGGCGTTCCTGAAGATTTGCTGCCGCATCTTTTTGAGCCATTTATCACAACAAAAACAAACGGTTCCGGACTGGGCCTCGCGCTTGGCGCCAAGATCATCGGCGATCATGGCGGTGTCATCGAGTGTGACAGCCAGCGCGGAAAAACCGTCTTCCGGATTTTGATGCCAGCGTATTCAACCACCGAATCCGGGCCTGGGGCCGGAGCAGTATAAGGGCTGACTGACCATGCCGACTGGCACGATTTTGGTTGCCGATGATGATGCCGCCATCCGCACCGTGCTTAACCAGGCCCTGTCGCGGGCTGGATACACGGTACGTTTGACGTCGAATGCGTCAACGCTGTGGCGCTGGGTTTCTGCCGGCGACGGAGATCTGGTGATCACCGATGTGGTGATGCCGGATGAGAACATCTTTGATGTCTTGCCGCGCATCAAGAAGATGCGCCCGGAACTGCCTGTTCTGGTTATGAGTGCGCAAAACACGTTCATGACCGCAATCAAGGCCTCGGAAAAGGGCGCATATGAGTATCTGCCCAAACCGTTTGACCTGAAAGAACTGACCGGAATCGTCCAGCGTGCGCTGGAAGAGCCAAAGAAACGTCCGGTGGCCGACCTTGAGGAAAGCGGCGAGGGAATGCCGCTCGTCGGCCGTTCGCCGGCAATGCAGGAGATTTACCGCGTTCTTGCTCGTCTGATGCAGACTGATTTGACGGTCATGATCAATGGCGAATCCGGAACGGGCAAGGAGTTGGTGGCGCGCGCGCTGCATGACTATGGCAAACGGCGCAACGGACCCTTTGTCGCGATTAATATGGCAGCCATCCCGCGGGATCTCATCGAGGCCGAGCTGTTCGGGCATGAGAAAGGCGCATTCACGGGCGCACAGAACAGGAGCTCTGGCCGGTTCGAGCAGGCAGATGGCGGAACGCTTTTCCTGGATGAGATCGGTGATATGCCCATGGAGGCGCAGACGCGGCTTTTGCGGGTGTTGCAGCAGGGCGAATACACCACTGTTGGTGGCCGGACGCCGATCAAAACCGATGTCCGGATAGTTGCGGCCACCAATAAGGATTTACGTCATCTCATCAATCAAGGGCTTTTCCGCGAAGATCTTTATTTCCGGCTGAACGTTGTACCGATCCGTCTCCCACCGCTGCGCGAGCGGGTTGAGGACATTCCGGACCTTGTGCGGCACTTCTTTTCCATGGCGGAAAAGGAAGGTCTTCCGGCCAAGCAGGTCGATCAGAGCGCGATGAACCTTATGCGCCGGTACCGTTGGCCGGGCAACGTCCGGGAATTGGAAAACCTCGTGCGGAGGTTGGCGGCGCTCTATCCGCAGGATGTTATCGGCGAGGCAATGCTTGATCATGAGCTGAGCCAACCGTCTACGAATCCGCTTGAAGATGAAACGTCCGAAACCGTTGATCTTGGCGGTTCCGTTGAAAAGTACTTGTCCGGATATTTCGAAACGTTCGGCGACGCGCTTCCGCCCCCTGGTCTCTACCATCGCATTTTACGGGAGGTGGAGTACCCTCTTATCAGCGCGGCGCTTGCGGCAACGCGAGGAAACCAGATCAAGGCGGCGGAACTTTTGGGCGTGAACCGCAACACTTTGCGAAAGAAAATCCGGGATTTGGATATACAGGTTATGCGCTCCACACGGTGACGCTGGAACAAAATTCAGCGCCACTTTTCACTTGAATTTGTCAGTGGACGATTTTGCCTTGTCGCAATTTCGCAACATTGTGTGGTAAGTCTGCCGCATTCGCAGATCGTGTTGCTCTGCGCCGAATTTTTGCAGGCAAATACCAGGGGCCGAATGATACTGGAATCCGCGCAACATCCCGTAGCGCAATCCGGCAGCGCAAGTAAGTTCTGGCGGCGCGCCGGTCTTGCAGTCATGATCCTGGCGCTCATTTCCATCGGGGTCACATTTTTCATCTTGATGGGTCTGACGTCTCTCGACCCGACACGCAACGTCATCGTCACGGCCATGGCGATCAATGGCCTTTGGGCTGTGATCCTGCTGGCGCTCATCGGCTATGAAATCATCAAACTCTTGCAGGCGCGACGACGCGGCCGAGCGGCAGCCCGTCTTCATGTCCGGGTTGTCGCGCTGTTTAGTGTCGTTGCAGCCGTTCCAGCGATCCTGATGGCCATTCTGGCGGCTGTGACGCTTGATCGCGGGCTGGACCGCTGGTTTGAAGACCGCACGCGCACCATAATCGACAACGCTTTGACGGTGGCGCAAGCCTACCTGCAGGAACATGCTAGGGTCTTGCGGGGGGATCTCATTGCTATGAGGACCGATCTGGATCGGGCGAAACCGGTCTACGACTTCGAGCCCACCCGGTTTGATCAGTTCTTCCGCACGCAGGTCTCCTTGCGTGGCATTCTGGCCGCCTACATCATCAACCGCGAAGGCGATGTGGTGACCAGGGTTGTTCTGGATCCCAACGCCGATATCCCTCTGCCGCCGGCAGATAGCATTTTCAAGGCGCAATCCGGTGACCCGATTCTGATTGCTCCGGGGATTTCGAACCTTGTCGGCGGCGTGATGAACCTTTCCGCCTATGACGGGTTTGTTCTCTATGCCGTTCGTCGCCTTGATCCGCGTGTCGTGGAGTATATGGGCCTCGCCGAGAGTGGTGCCCTTCAATACCAGCAGATGGAAAACAGCCGTTTCGGCGTTCAGGTCGCCTTTGCGCTTGTTTATCTTGGGGTGGCGTTGGTTCTTCTGCTTTCCGCTATCTGGATCGGTTTCGGTTTTGCAAATCAGCTGGTCTCACCGATCCGAAGTCTCATTTCAGCGGCAGACGAAGTGGCGAGCGGGAACCTTTCCGTCACCGTGCCGACGGAGAAAGCCGGTGGCGACCTTGCCAATCTTGGGCAAAGTTTCAACAAGATGACCGATCAGTTGGTTGGTCTACGGGATGCGCTTCTTGCAGCAAACGAGCAGATAGAGCGGAGGCGGCGATTCAACGAAGCTGTCCGCTCTGGGGTATCGACCGGCGGGAT
>CALDSI010000220.1 GCA_937911395.1 uncultured Labrenzia sp. | reverse complement strand
CACTTCACTGGGGGTGAAGGGGTCGTCGGTTCAAATCCGGCCTGCCCGACCATTTTTTCAAGACTATTTGATCAGCACCTGTAACCTGCATTCCGTCTTGTTGGACCAAACAAGACCACGGTATTTGGTTGCTCTGACTCACGTCAGATTAGGAAGCGTACCAGCGACAAGCCGATTGAGCAGCTTGGAAAGGTTTTCCAATTCAGTCCTGGACCATCGGTCGCCGAATGTGTCACGGGCGTGCTTTGCAAAGGTCATTTTCGCCTCCCCCAATCTGGTAGTCCCCGCTTCGGACAGAACGACATAAGCCAGTCGCGCATCGCGGCTATCGGACTCGCGCCTCACAAGCCCAAGTTTTTCCATCGGGGCGGCCATCCGCGTGACCGTCGAGGCACTTACATACATACGCTTTGCGAGCTCAACCCGGGAGAGCCGATTGAGCGGCGCTTTTTGAAGATGCATGAGCAAAAAATACTCATTCACCGAAAGACCGTGAACGGCGGAAAACTCACCTGAGAGCTTCGCCCGAAACTCATCTGCCGATTGCATAAGTCTCAGTGCGTTGATTGTGCAAATATCTTCCATTGTGCTTTTTTATTGCAATATACTTGCATATGCAAGCATATTGCAATAATGACTGCTTTATAAGATGGAGCTCGGGGGAGTTTTCTAATGAACTATGAAACCGTATTCTCCAGTGTGAGCGTTCTGGCGATGCTCGGCTGGGTAATGTTGTTGATGTCGCCACTCATCCCGAAATGGTCAGACCGTATTTCAGGCTACGCAATCCCAGCCCTTCTTGCCATTAGCTACGTCGCAATCGTTGGATTTTTTCCGGTTACTGAAGGTGGCTACGGGAGTTTTTCCGCGGTTGCTCAACTGTTTTCAAATCCAAACGCGGTTATGGCGGGATGGGTCCACTTTCTGGCATTTGACCTTTTTGTTGGTGCTTGGATTTGTCGGAGTGCCCGTGCCAAAAACATGAGCTTTTGGTTGGTTCTTCCCTGCTTGCCCGTAACCTTCATGCTCGGACCTGCCGGGTTCTTGGTGTTCGTTGCCCTGGGAACTTTGCGCTCTGCAGTAGGAGCTGATGCCAGGAGAAATAACGCTGCTGTATAATGGCAGTTGTTCGCCAACCAAACAGCCACATTGCTCTTTGCGAATTCCTCATCCTGAAGTTGCCGAAAGGCTGATTGCAGTTCGTTAATTTGCGGAATTGCCGTGCCTGTCCATGCATGCTTTCATGGGCCTTACCTTAAGGCAACTATAGTGCTTCGACTAAACAGTCTGACGGCCTGATGTGTTTCCACTCAGACGTCAAACCTGAATTTGGTTGGAAAAAAATACGATTTTCCGACCAGATAGGGAGAAGCGGTAAGAACAGGCAACTAAGCGGGGAGAGACTATGTGCATTATCTGCGGCAGTCCGGTGGCTGATTTCCCGCTGAGCTATAACTCGGATGGAAAGAAAACTGGCAGCTTGAGTTGGACCGCCGAACGGACACAAGGCGATTTCAACATTGTCAGCGATTTTGTACTGTATAACCCGCTCCCGAAATGGGGCACGAGCGGAACTCCGGGCACATCCGGAGGGGAAGTTACCTGGAGCTTTGCAACAACGACGTTGAGTGGAACAGTCGGCGGAACCGCTTACGCCTCCGATGCGTCAATTACAGATCCCAGTTTCCAACAAGCCGTACGCGATGCGTTTGATGCCTGGGCGCAAGTGGCAGACATCAGCTTCCGGGAAGTGACAGATTCAAGTTCTGTCCAAATCAGATTTGCAATGGATGCAATCGACGGAGTGAGCAACACTTTGGGGTTTGCGGATTCTCTCTTTTCCAGCAGTGACGGTGGAGCCACCTACACAACCGATTCCGTCCAAGTCATATTTGACACGGCAGAAAACTGGACCACTACGGCTTTCCTGAGTACGGCAATCCATGAAATCGGACACGCCTTGGGCATTGGCCACAGCGAGGACCCGACCGCGATCATGGCTGCAGTGGTCGTGAACGAGAATTATGGAACATCGCTGACGCAGGATGACATCAACGCCGTCCAGGCGATTTACGGCGCTGCGACGACGACCCCAACAACTCCGACGGTTACGATCCCGGAAGTTGATTTGGGAGTTTATCGCTTCTTCAACAGCTCCACCGGCACACATTTTTACTCAGCAAATCACAACGAAGCCGTTTCAATCAGCACCAACTTGGCGCAATACAGCTACGAAAGCGTTGCCTATAAAAGCGTAAACAGCACCGATGCCAATGCGGTCGAGTTCTACCGTTTTTACAACACGGAAACCGGGACGCACTTCTTTACGGCAAGCGCTGCTGAACGGGATTCAGTAATTTCCACGCTATCTCAGTTCAATTATGAGGGTGTCGCCTATCACTTGCACAGCATGGCGGATGCGGATGACATTGCACTGTATCGTTTCTTCAATACGGACACCGGCACCCATTTCTATACGGCGAGCGAGGCCGAGAAAGACAATGTAATCGCCACGCTCACACAGTACAATTATGAAGGGATTGTGGGTTATGTTGATGTTGCGTAGGGGACACACCGACTGCTTGCGCAACTGAACGAGAAACTGGTTTCATGGTTGGATACAACGCGCAATGTGGCCCTCATTCGGAATTGCCCCATATCCTTTACATGATTCATACACCTCAATCGATTGTCCGCGGGAACCCAAGATGGCTTGGGATCACAGCGGCAGCGCTAATCGCGTTATTGGCCAATTTGCCTTTCGGAGCCCTCGCGATCGAACAGCCGAGTTACAACGTCCTTTCGACCGATGGCCCAATCGAGGTCCGGCAATACCAGGATATGGCTGCCGCTGAAGTAACCGTTGCGGGTGATCGAAGCGCTGCGACCCGAAAGGCCTTCCGGATTTTGTTCCGCTATATTTCAGGCGACAATCAAGGTGACAGCAAAATCGAAATGACAGCCCCCGTCCGCCAGCAAGTGGAGCCTGCGGAAATTGCAATGACCGCCCCGGTCACGCAGAAGCCGGCAGGGAATGGAGAGTGGCGTGTCGCTTTTTACCTGCCATCAGAATACACCGTTCGCACGGCGCCGCGGCCGGATGATGAGCGGATCAGGATCGTAAATGTGAAAGGCAAGAAGGTCGCCGCCATCCGGTTTTCCGGTATGTGGACTGATGGGAATTTCAATCAGCATTTGCAGACGCTGGAGGAGTATCTCTCCAATAACGGCTTAAAGGCAGCTGGGGCGCCCGTTTTCGCCTATTTCAACGCGCCCCTCACACTGCCGCCATTCCGGCGGAACGAAGTCCAAATTCCTTTGGCCCGATAACCGGTGTCAGTTTTGCGTTTTTTTAAGCCGGTTCGCTCCCAGCCCGGCAACGTCACTCTCAAGCAACTTCGCGGTCTTTTTCCAAGCGCCCGAGAAAATCCGACAGCCACGCTATTTCCTTAAGATAAACTTCCATGCTGAGAGATGCGAGTTCCATCAAAAGGCTTTGCGGATCCGGGTCATCGAAGCCGGTTTCCAGCAAAAAAACTTGATATTCCTCATGAAACCGTTCCGGCACCTTCATCTGCCCCCCTGTGCTTCCGCCGTCATTTTTTGAGACAGCGCCCTTAGCAGGTGTAAGCCGATCTTAGGAGGGGGACCGCACATCGCCTCATTGTCAAAACTGTCCTTTCCTCACAATCCCCAGCCTATGTCCTCACACCGAACTTCGACCTGCGGAAAACCCGTTCTGCGGGTGGCCTGAAACCCTTTTCACTTGTATTTCTCAAAAAATACCGCGCGGCCTTGCGAATCGTAAAGAGCGCCGCCCCAGCCCGCCAAGTACCCAGAGCCCAGAATGAGCCAAAAATCCGATCTTGAATTTAATCCACTTTCTGATGCATTCTCGCAGGATCCTCATCCGTTTTACGCGGCGCTGCGCGCAAAGGAAGGTTTGACGTATTTTGACGATTTTGATGTCTGGCTGGCCGCACGTTTTGACGATGTCTCGGAAATCGTGATGGGTGAACACATGGTCCGGTCCATGGAACACATCGCGAGCGCAGAAGAAATTGCAAAACAGAAACATGACGGAAACTGGCATGATATGCCGCATCATTCCCGCTTCGTACAGTTTTCCCTGCTCGACAGCGACGGTGATGTGCACGACCGGCTGCGCAAGCAGGTATTCAAGCTGTTCACTCCAGTGATGGTCAACAAGCTGCGCCACGAAATTCAGGTCTACGTCGATAGCCTCTTTGACGGTCTGGCCGAGTCCGAGGAAATCGACTTCATCGAAGATCTCGCTGCCCATATTCCCGGGCACATAATTGGGCGCATTCTAGGGGTTCCGGATGCGGACTGCCCGCAACTGCGCATCTGGTCGGAGAATATCGTTCAGTACTTCGACATCGACCGGTCTGATAAGCGCAAGGAACTTGCTGAGCGCAACACAACCGAATTCTATCGTTATCTGTCGGATCTGAAGCGGCAACGCGAAGCTGCTCCGAAAGACGATCTGATTTCGGTAATGATCGAGGCCCAGAGGGCCGGCCACATGAACGAGGACGAGTTCATTTCAACCGCCATGCTCATCCTGATGGCCGGGCACGGATCGACCATCGACGTTCTGGGCAGTGGCATGCATGCGCTTTTGAAGTTCCCGGACCAGATGCAGCGGATGCGGGACGATCAAAGCCTGATGAAGACGGCAGTCCAGGAAATGTTCCGCTATGAGTCGCCCCTCCCTTTTTTCCATCGCTATGTGACACAGGAGATGGACGTTTGCGGCCAAAAGTTCGAACGCGGCACGAAGTTCGGAGTCCTCTATGGCTCCGCCAACCGGGATCCAAAGCAATTTCCAGACGCAGCTGCCTTTGATGTGGGCAGGTCCCCCAATTGGCATATCGCCTTTGGGCGCGGCGCCCACTTTTGCCTTGGCAATCACCTCGCCCGGCTCGACATGGATATTATCTTCTCAACACTGCTACGCCGCTTTTCCAGGATTGAACTAGCAACAGAAGATGTCCGCTACAAACGCGGCTTGTCGGTCCGAGGACCGGACGCGCTGAAAATTCGCTGGTCGCCTTCCTGACAAAAGCTGTAATCTGATTACCATTCAACTGGGTTACCCGGGCCGCCAATTGCAACGGAGAATTTCACGCCCATGCACTTTACCAAAGCAGCTTCGATCGCCGCACTCGCTGTATTGTCTGCTCCTGCCATTGCCGACACGATCGAGCTCGGCCCCCGTCCCTATTACCTGATCGACCAGATGGCCAACGGTCCGCTAAAGGAAAAACTTGAGGCCTGCATCGGTCAGCCGCTGAAAAAGACCGACTTCTCGATTGGCCACCGTGGCGCGCCACTGCAGTTCCCAGAACATACAGCAGAGAGCTACAAGGCTGCGGCGTTGATGGGTGCCGGGATCCTGGAGTGCGACGTCACCTTTACCAAGGACCAGGAACTCGTCTGCCGGCACGCACAGAACGATCTCCACACGACCACCAATATTCTGGCGACGGATATGGCCGGTAAATGCACGAAGGATTTCAGCCCTGCAGATGGCAGCAAAAAAGCCTCAGCAGAATGCCGGGCTTCTGATCTGACGCTCGCCGAGTTCAAGACCCTGAACGGCAAAATGGATGCGGCCGACAGGAGTGCAAAGACTGTCGAAGCCTACATGGACGGAACGGCGGGATGGCGCACAGACCTCTATGCCACAAACGGCACATTGATGACCCATGCGGAATCGATTGCCTTGTTCAAGGATCTCGGCGTCAAATTCACGCCCGAACTCAAATCACCGTCGGTGGATATGCCCTTTGACGGGTTCAGTCAGGAAGACTACGCGCAAAAACTGATCGACGAATACAAGGCAGCCGGTATACCGGCCTCTGATGTCTTCCCGCAGTCCTTCAATCTCGACGATGTTCTGTACTGGATCGAGAACGAGCCGGATTTTGGCAAGCAGGCTGTTTATCTGGATGGCCGCCGCGACCTGAACCCGTCCGACCCGAGAACCTTTTCGCCGTCCATGGACGAGCTTAAGGCAATGGGTGTCAACTACATTGCTCCCCCGCTTTGGGTTTTGTTGACGCTGGATGAAGGGGAAATTGTTGCCTCCGCCTATGCTCGCGCCGCCAAAGATGCAGGGCTTAACCTGATCACCTGGACGCTGGAGCGCTCCGGTCCGCTCACTACAGGCGGCGGCTGGTATTTCCAGACGGTTAAGGATGCGATCGACGGCGATGGCAAGGTTTATGAAGTGGTCGATGTCCTTGCTCAGGACGCAGGTGTTGTCGGTCTTTTCTCTGACTGGCCTGCTACGACCACCTTTTATGCCTCCTGCATGGGGATGAAGTAGACCTTGTAAAATTGTCCGCTTCTAGCCACCAAGATGCGATGCGCGCGTAGATTGATAAGTCCTTCTTTACGTGTGCATCGCTAAAGTCCTTTGGCGACTTCAGTCCAAAGGTGTTTCCAGATGAAAATCTTTCCGACCCCGAGCATTGACGCTCAGGTGCTATTGGAGCGTTACGAGCCGCTTTCCGGTAACGCCGTCCTGGAAATGATCGTGCGCGCTGCCGCCGCGGCCGGGCTGCCTGCCGAAGAGTGTAAACTTCTCAAAACATCAACAGAAAAGGATATCCGGGTTCTCTGCGGTAACTACCACATTCTGGTGACGCAAACAGTGCCGTTTGAAGCGAGCGCTCAGCTTGAAACAGCGCTCAACAGCTTCTCCGTGAAGTCAAGTTTTCCGGAAGCTGCTGACATTATTGAGGCGACAACAGCCCATACACAAATCTCCGTCTACAAGGGGCTTATCCCAGTCGGTGCTTTTCCTGAGGGGGCTTTGCAAGAGATCGGTGAAAGCATTGCAACCTTCACCGACAGCAGCGAGAGCCATGTGGCGATGGCGATTGTGAAGTCTGTCACGTCTAGCGTGGCAAACGCGTCTTCTCCAACTGCCATTTTCTGGATGCCCAGTTTGTTCCTGATGACACCAGACACTTTCAAACTGGTAGCGGATGAAGACACACCACTTCTTCTTTATGTTCACCCTCACCTTTACGGCGAAAAGTCTCCGCTCACCGGTGAACAGCTGATTGGTGTGATCGGCTCGGGGGCTCCGTCGATCATTGGTTATTCTGTGGAGTTCGCGCCGTCCAAGCTGCCAACCGGTTACCTTATTGAACGGCTCTATTCGTTCATTGGTTTCACACTCAAACGCGGGAAGGTGTTTCCAAGCGGAGATGTTTTCGGTTCAGACGAAACCGAAAAAATTCAGGTGTTTCATCACCCTCAACAAGACGGGGGCGCGCCGCGCATTGAGCTGAAAGTGGTCCACAATCCGGCCCTTGGTGTCGAGCGAGACCCTGTCACCACCGTCTACAAGGAATACAATACCGAAGGTACCCTGACAGGCGAACACATTGACGGGGCAGAGGAGGTTGTTCTTGATCCCGACGACCCGATCGACGCGGCTATCCTCGCACAACTAAAACACCAGAAAGCGTCTGAGGCTGCAGCAGCAGACGCGGCAAACTACGCCAAGCCAATACGCCGGTCGCCAGCCGCATCTTCGCCGGAAACTTCCCAGCCAGATCCACAGTCCCGACGACCACGCGTGGTCAGCGATGAGACGGCTTCTGAGACATCAGAAGCTGGGCCGAAAAAGCTCTCGACCATGGATGAGCTCCGTCAGATCGCGATTGCGGCACAACAGACAAACGCCAGCGATCAGCCGTCAAAGGGCCGCGGAATTCTTGGGCGGTTTTTAAAGCGGAAATAGCGGAGCTGTTAGCGCGCCCTGTCCAGAGTGCGTTTGCACTCCAGCAACTCGAACAACGTGGACTGCAGGCGGCGGATATCTTCTTTCGAAATTGCTTTCGCAGGACCAGCTGCCGCGCTCTCCGGCTTTTCACCCCGCAGGCGGCTCAAAATGCCAAACCCGCTGCCACCCTGCCCCTCAACAGGTTTGTCGGCTTCATCGTCGATGACATCATAAGGCACCGACCCTGCGGGTAGTGCCCTACCGGGCACCTCGCCGGACGCATTTTCGCCTGGCCGGGATGAAGGTGCGGTAGCTATTTGCTGGCTGGCGATCAGCGGATCCGCATCCTCACGCCAGATCTGCATCACGAATTTCGGACCCTGCTCTTTTAGAATCCGTTGCACGCCCTTGATGGTGTAGCCTTCGCCATAGAGAAGATGGCGGATGCCTTTCAGGAGTTCGACGTCGTCGGGCCTGTAATAGCGGCGGCCGCCGCCCCGTTTCAGCGGTTTGATTTGCGAAAAGCGGGTTTCCCAGAAACGCAGCACGTGCTGCGGCAAATCCAGATCCTCAGCGACTTCGCTGATGGTTCGAAAAGCGTCTGGGCTTTTGTCCTGTGAGCTCATGCAACCCGTTAGCTGCCGGTCAGGGCGTCGTTGATCCGTTGTTTCAAGACATTTGATGGCTTGAAAACCATCACTCGGCGCGGGGAGATCGGAACTTCCTCGCCAGTCTTTGGGTTGCGGCCAATGCGCTCCCCTTTGGAACGGACGACGAACGACCCGAAGCTTGACAATTTTACCGATTCTCCTGTCACGAGACAGTCAGAAATTTCGGAAAGAACTCGCTCCACCAATTCCGAAGATTCGGTCCGCGAAAGACCCACCTTCTGATAAACGGCTTCACACAGATCCGCTCGGGTAATAGTCCGGTTGCCCATAACCCCTCCTCAGGACGCCATTGATCTGGCTGATTTTACACAGAAACTCTGCAGCAGGCTCTCACGGTATTGCCTCAAGGGGACCCGGTCAACAGGAACTCTTAATCGGACTGCGATTTGTTGCCTGCACTGTCAGAAATACTTACCAGCGCAAAAGCACAGAGCCCCATGTAAATCCACCGCCCATCGCCTCAAGCATGATGAGATCGTCTTTTTTGACACGTCCGTCCCGAACGGCCAGATCCAGCGCTAGCGGAATGGAGGCTGCGGACGTATTTCCGTGCATCTGAACGGTGGTCACGACCTTCTCCGGAGCGATCTTCAGCTTCTTCGCACTGGCGTCGATGATGCGTTTGTTGGCCTGGTGTGGAATAAACCAGGTCAGATCCTCGGACGTCAGGCCAGTGGCAGAGTACGCATCTTCAATCACATCCGTGATCATGCCGACGGCATGTTTGAAGACTTCCTTGCCTTCCATTCGTAGATAGCCAACCGTCTGGGTCGAAGACGGCCCGCCATCAACAAAGAGCTTGTCCTTATGACGGCCATCTGAGCGCAAATGCGACGTGAGAACACCTCTGTCGGCCGTATTGCCTTCGCCTTCTGACGCTTCGACAACCACAGCGCCAGCGCCGTCACCGAACAAGACACACGTGGTCCGGTCGTTCCAATCCAGAATTCGGGAAAAGGTCTCTGCGCCAATCACGAGGCAGCGTTTGGACATTCCCGCACGGATATAGGCGTCTGCTGTCGTGAGCGCATAGACGAAGCCAGAGCAAACTGCGTGGACGTCGAATGCAAAGCCGTGGTTTATTCCGAGCCGGGCCTGCACGGATACGGAAGTCGCCGGAAACGTGTTGTCCGGCGTAGCTGTCGCCAGAATGATCGTATCAATGTCGTCGGCTTTCCGCCCAGCGCTTTCAAGGGCACGCAAGGCGGCTTCGACTGCGAGATCCGAAGTCACCTGCCCCTCAGCAGCAACATGACGCTGCTGAATGCCGGTGCGCTGAACGATCCAATCGTCCGAAGTGTCGACCATCTTGGCCAGATCGCTGTTGGTCAGGATTTTTTCCGGCAAATAACTTCCGGTACCAGTAACGATTGAACGGATAACGCTCACAAATCACCTTCCGATGTCGGCGCCGCTTCAGCGAAGCGCCCGCGATGGTAATGCACAAGATCTTGCGCGATCTTGTGCGTCAGTTCGTTTTTCACCATGTCGTAAGCCAGATCGATGGCCGATGCGAACCCTTCCGCATCCGTTCCACCGTGGCTCTTGATGACAATGCCGTTGAGGCCGAGGAACACACCGCCATTGACCTTGCGCGGGTCCATTTTCTCGCGCAGCAGGTCAAAAGCGCCCTTGGCAAATAGGTAGCCGAGTTTCGACATGAAAGTGCGGTTCATGGAAGAGCGCAGGTAACTGCCGATTTGTTTGGCTGTTCCTTCTGCCGTCTTCAGCGCGATATTGCCGGCAAAACCTTCGGTGACAACCACATCGACCGTGCCAGCGCCGAGGTCATTGCCTTCGACGAAGCCGGAGTATTGCAACGAGCGCAAAGGCGTCTCGCGCAGCAGGCGCCCCGCCGTTCGTACCTCTTCCAGGCCCTTGACCTCTTCGACGCCGATGTTCAGGAGGCCAACAGTGGGTTTTTGAATGCCGAACAGCGCTCGCGCCATGGCTCCACCCAAGATGGCAAAATCAATCAACTGCTGAGCATCTGCACCGATGGTTGCGCCGACATCAAGCACAACGGATTCGCCGCGCAATGTTGGCCAAATGGCTGCGATTGCCGGACGCTCGATGTTGGCCATTGTCCGCAAGCAAAACTTGGACATGGCCATCAACGCGCCGGTGTTGCCAGCGGAAACGGATACGGCGGCATCGCCGGTTTTCACAGCCTCGATGGACTTCCACATGCTGGACTTCCACCGCCCCTGGCGCAGCGCCTGACTGGGCTTGGTGTCCATGGCGATGGAGACTTCGCAGTGATGAAAAACGGAGGCATCGCGCACGCGCGGATATTTGTCGAGAAGCGGACGGACGACGTTTTCATTGCCATACAGCAGAAACCGGATATCTGGATGCCGGACAAGCGCAATTTCAGCGCCAGGGATCACGACCTCGGCTCCGTGGTCGCCTCCCATGACATCAAGTGAAATCGGAATCGTTTTCGCCATTTATAAAGTCTTTAAACGTTTACCGGCAAGGCGGAGATTGCCTCGCTGTCACAGATGTTAACCCGGTCCCAAAGGGGTCTTGAACCGGGCGCGAACATAAAGGTTTTGGCTGAGGTGACAACCGTTTTCCTGCCCATGCATGGCAGCTTTCACGAAAAACCGCCCGCTTACGCGCCGGTAATCGCAGGCACATCCCGTTCGGCTTTATTTCTGCGGCGGTTCTTTCAAAGCGCTGAGCGCGGCGAATGGAGAGGGTTTGCCGGTTTCCTCAACAGGCTCTGCAGGATCAGCATCTTCCTCGCCGCTGCCCTCAAACTCGACACCGGGTTTGCGCGGAAACGGATCAAGCGCAAGCGCCAGTTCTTCGCAAATGACGTTGCCTAGGTCGAGCACGCCGTCCGTTATGACATCGGGCGGATCCAAAGATTCAAGATCGATCTCGATTTCACCGTCCTCATTGAGATCGCGGATTTTCCGTGGCCTGCTTGAATGCGGCTCAAACGTCCTGTCGATGTCGAGTTCCAGTTCCTGAACGAACGGCTCCAAAGACACAACGCAGGTCTGCTCCAGTTCAGCCGTGATATGTCCAGCAACCCGCAGTCCGGCTTTCCGGTACGGCTTTAGAACAAGATCTGCGACAAGGCTTTTCACGCCATCGAGGTCGTAGGCTTTTGCAATCGCAGCCCGTTCCCCCTCGTTTGCCGTCACTGTTATTTTCTCATCCTTATCCACGACCCGCGCCGCGTTTACCTTATGGCTGTAAGGAAAGGTTTCATTGGCCATGTCTTTTGAGGCTCGTCTTTTTTGTTCATTTTTCCGACAGGAACGGTGCAGGGTCCGGCCAGCTGATGTTACCGTTCAAAAGGTCCTGCACATCTTGCCCCGCCAGCTCCGCCGCGGCAGCGATGACATAGCGGGCAAGACGTTCCTGAGCAATCGGCTCTTCTTTGTCCGTGTAGATGTTGCGGCCAAGGGCCAGCGCAAGATCCTCAGCGTTTCCGGCTTCAACGGCGGACATATAAGCGTCAGCTCTGCCAAAAAATGCCTCGCCCATCTTCCGGACTTTCTTGGGAACGCGTGTATCGCTTACACCCATTTCGCGCAAGGACGCATCCATGTCCTGAAAAAAGAGATCAAAGACATCCTGTGTGAACTCGGCGACCTTCTTGCCTTCACCCTGCATGCGCTTAAAATAAAGGACAGCGTGCAATACGATGAGGTCGAAACGCCCATCTATTGTGTCGGGGACAAGAAAATCCGTGTAAAAAACGGGCTGCCGTGCTTGAGCCACGATTTCACAGTAGGTTTTGTGTTCGGCGTCACGAGATCTGCGGCGGAACAAGCCGAGGATCATGGCGGTCTCCTTAGAATTCAGGTGTTGCCTTGTGCCCTATCCCACGATAGTGACTTTGCCAAGCAACGAAATTGACATACAGCCGGACTGATCTGGCATTACGGGACTTCATAGATGAACTTCAAGGCTTGCGCCCTGTTACTTCCCTTGATGGCAACTCTGCCCCTTGGTGGCTGTTTCACATCTACCTATACGCACGGCCATGTCATCACGTCCAACATGATGAGCCAGGTTCAAGTCGGCTCGAGCCGCGAACAGGTAGAACTTGTTTTGGGTTCGCCGTCGACCAGGTCAAGTCTTGACGGCGATGCGTACTACTACATCTCGCAAAAAACTGCGACGACAGCCTTTTTGGCGCCCGACATCGTCGAACAGCGGGTTGTTGCCGTTTACTTCGATGAAGATGGTTTTGTGAAGGACATGGGCAACTACACCCTTGAAGACGGCAAGATCGTCGACATTGTGACCCGGACAACCCGCACCGGCGGCGCAGACTATGGCTTCCTCAGCCAGATCCTCAAGGGTGCGGCAAACCCGGGCCTGGGTCTATAATCCGCATACCTTTTGGATAATGAAAAAAGCCCCGGTCGAATGACCGGGGCTTTTCTGTTTTTTGGCTTTAACGCCGATCAGTGCGCCAGAACCGCAAGAAGCAGGAGCGCCACGATGTTGGTGATCTTGATCATCGGGTTCACCGCGGGGCCCGCAGTATCCTTGTAGGGATCCCCCACGGTATCACCAGTGACAGACGCCTTGTGCGCTTCGCCGCCCTTCTGGTGCGTCACACCGTCTTTATCGGTGAAACCGTCCTCAAAAGACTTCTTGGCGTTGTCCCATGCTCCGCCGCCGGCGGTCATGGAAATCGCCACGAAGAGACCGGTGACGATCACACCAAGCAGCATCGCGCCGAGTGCAGCAAAAGCATCCGCTGGTGTTGCCACCGCGCGTACCACGAAGAACACGACAATTGGCGAGAGAACCGGCAGCAGCGACGGGATGATCATTTCCTTGATCGCCGCCTTTGTCAGCATGTCAACCGCCCGGCCATAGTCCGGCCGCTCCGTGCCTTCCATGATGCCCGGCTTTTCCTTGAACTGGCGGCGGACTTCCTCCACCACGGCCCCTGCGGCCCGGCCCACTGCCGTCATCGAAATGCCGCCGAACAGATACGGCAGCAAACCGCCAAACAACAGACCGGCAACGACATACGGGTTGGACAAGGAGAACAAGGTGTCCACGGAGATGCCGTAGAAGATCGACCCTTCCTGCGCATTGGCGCTAAAGAACTTCAGATCCTCCGTGTAGGCAGCAAACAGCACCAGGGCACCAAGACCGGCAGACCCGATTGCATAGCCCTTGGTCACCGCTTTGGTGGTGTTGCCGACCGCATCGAGCGCATCCGTTGTGGTCCGGACTTCTGCCGGCAGATCAGCCATTTCGGCAATACCACCAGCGTTGTCGGTCACCGGGCCGAATGCATCGAGCGCGACGACCATACCGGCAAGTGCGAGCATTGTCGTCACCGCGATTGCGATGCCGAAGAGCCCCGCAAAGGCATACGTCGACAGAATGCCAACGATGATGATGATTGCCGGAAGCGCTGTTGCCTCGAGGGAGACCGCAAGACCCTGGATCACGTTTGTTCCGTGTCCGGTTACAGAGGCCTGCGCGATGGACTTCACCGGCCGGTAGTCTGTACCGGTGTAGTACTCCGTCACCCAGATGATGAGGCCGGTCACGATCAAACCGATCACGCCGCAGATGAAGAGATCGAACCCTGTGAAGCTTGCACCGCCGGAGGTCGTATACTCGGTCCCTGCGCCCAGCCAGCCGAAGATGATGATGGCCAAGGCAACCGCAGACAAAACGGCGGTGGCGATAAAGCCCTTGTAGAGCGCACCCATGATGGAGTTGTTTTCGCCGAGTTTGACGAAGAACGTTCCCATGATGGACGTGACCACGCAGCTTGCTCCAATCAGGAGCGGCAACAGCATCAACTCGGTTGCCTGCGCACCAGTGAAGAAGATCGACGCCAGAACCATCGTTGCAACCACGGTCACAGCATAGGTTTCGAACAAGTCGGCCGCCATGCCCGCACAGTCACCCACGTTGTCGCCGACGTTGTCCGCAATGGTCGCCGGGTTGCGCGGATCATCCTCCGGAATACCAGCTTCAACCTTGCCGACAAGATCGCCGCCGACATCAGCACCCTTGGTGAAGATACCGCCGCCGAGACGGGCGAAGATCGAAATCAGGGATGCACCGAAGCCAAGCGCCACCAGCGCGTCGATTACCACACGGTCACTCGCCGCGTAGCCCATCGGACCGGTGAGGATCATGTAGTAGACGGCGACGCCCAAAAGCGCGAGGCCGGCAACCAAAAGGCCGGTGACAGCACCGGCCTTGAAAGCAACTTCCAGTCCCGCACCCAGGCTTTGGCTTGCTGCCTGGGCGGTGCGCACATTGGCCCGGACAGACACCATCATACCAATGTATCCGGCGGCCCCGGATAACACGGCCCCGATGAGGAAACCGATTGCAGCAGGTCCGGAAAGCAGGATCCATGCAAGAACAAAAACAACAGCACCGACAATGGCAATCGTTGTGTATTGACGATTGAGATATGCGCTGGCCCCCTCCTGGATCGCTCCGGCAATCTCCTGCATGCGGGCATTCCCCGCGTCCGCTGCCATAACGGACTGAATTGCCCATGCGCCATACGCGATGGACAAGAGGCCACAAATAATGATGACGACAAGCTCGATCATGCTTCCTCCCAAGGCTGTGGCGGGCGGTGTTGTTGTAGTTTTACCCGCCAGATCGCCTCACACCCGAATTCCCCAGCGTGAAGCAACTGCACGATAGCAGCAAAGCAGCGCGGGGCGTCAAGCACTTCGATTGTATTATTTCCACGTGCCGTTGCGTCATTAACTTGCGCAGCGCAGCAATTATGCTGCAGCGGCGAAGTGAATTTGTGCAGAGACTTTAAGCAGTTGTAACGGCTTTTCTTTCTGCCAAGGCGAGCCAGATCAACAAACCGATGCACAACACAACGAACGGGAACACAAGGATGTTGACCGTCGCCCAGCCGAACGCGTTGAGAAGCGCTCCGGACGAGAAGGACGCGGCAGCAACGAATCCAAAGACGAGGAAATCATTGACGGCCTGAACGAGATTGCGCTCTTCCGGACGATAGGTATCGGTCAGCATTGCCGTTGCACCGATGAAGCCGAAATTCCAGCCGAGGCCGAGGAGGATTAACGCCGTCCAGAAATGGGCAAGTTCCAGCCCCATGAGAGCGACGACGGCGCAGCCGGCCAGAAGCGCCAGACCGATCGAGACGATGCGCTCCTTGCCAAACCTCGCAATCAAGCTGCCGGTAAAGAAGCTTGGACCGAACATGGCCAGAACATGCCATTGGATTCCAAGCGCAGCGTCCGTTTCGCTCAGTCCGCAGCCGATCATGGCAAGCGGTGTTGCGGTCATGACAAGGCTCATCAAAGCGTAGGAGCAAATGCCACATGCAGCCGCCACGATGAAGCGCGGCTGTTTCATGATTTGTCCAAGTGGCCGTCCACCGGCCTGCTTGTGGCTTTGACGCGGCGGCTTCGGGATCTTGATAAAGGCCAGCAAGCACATGGCGATCAAGGCGAGGCCGGCCTGTGCGACATAGGTTCCGGCAAACAGGATCGGCGCAAACATGTCCTTGGTGGCGATGACGGTTTGAGGTCCGACAACACCGGCAAGAACCCCACCGGCCAAGACCCAAGAGATCGCCTTGGGTTTGAAAGCATCGCTCGCCGTATCGGCGGCGGCAAATCTGTATTGCTGGACGAAAGCTCCTGCGAAACCGCCCAAACCGCATGCAAAGGAAAACAGCAGAAAGTGGTTCAGCAGTACCGCGTAGGCGGCAAGCAGACCAGAGGCGACACCCACCAATGCAGAACCCATAAATCCGGCCCGGCGGCCGAAGCGCCGCATGATGATCCCGGCGGGAATCGTGCCGAATGCGGTTCCGAGAACCATTGCGGACACAGGTACAGTCGCCAGCGCCTTGTCTTCGTCGAGCATCATGTACCCGACCAACGATCCCGTCGTGATTACGATGGAGGCGGATGCCCCTCCTAACGCCTGGGCCAGAGCATGATGAACGGCAGTTCTTTTAGCCAAACGGTCGTCGACAAAGGCGTCTTGCGCAACAGCAGTCATCAATCAGGATCTCAAACAGGACAAAGCCTCAGAGCGTGATCGCTCTCGGCGTGGGAAAGACACCTTGCCTATCACGCTTGCAGGCGTTCGCAAAGCACCGCGGCGCGTGTTTCGGTCGCGTTACAGCTGGCCCTCTTAGAAGTGCCTGAAACCGTTCTGAAGATCGGCAGAAACGGGAACACCGTTGTCGAGCAGATGAACTTTAGCCTCGCCCTCCACAACCCTGCCGACGGCAGTCACGGGGCATCCGAGCTCTGAAGCTTCCGCCGAAAAGGCCTGCGAGACGGCTTCAGGTACCGAAACCAGAATCTCGTAGTCGTCGCCGCCATTTAGACACGCGAAAAAAACGTCCGCAGCCACGCTCTTCAGATGGGTCAGCGCAGGTGACAACGGCACTGCTTCCAAGTTGATCTGGATCGCCGAAGAACTCGCCGAAGCCATGTGGCCAGTGTCCGACAAGAGACCGTCCGAGATATCCATGGACGCGTTGGCGTATTTGACAATCAAGGGCGCCAAACAGGTGCGCGGCCGCGGCAGCAGATCGCGACCGAGGACGCGCGCCTCGTCACTTGCCTCAAGAGTGGTCGCGGCTGCAAAACCTCTGTCGAGCCGCGCCTTCAATCCCGCGGCGGCATCTCCGATCGTGCCCGTTGCAAACAAAATGTCACCGGCTTTGGCACCGCATCGGCGGACGGCTTGTCTGCTTGGGACTTCACCTATTGCGGTAATAGATACCTGCAAGCCATTGGAGGATTTTATAGTATCGCCACCAAGGAGTTGAATATCGTAAGCGGCCTGATCGGCAGCCAATCCCTTGCAAAAGCGCTCGAGCCAATCCGCCGTCCAGCCTTTGGGCAGCGCAATGCCGAGAAGATAGCCGCGCGGTGTGGCTCCCTTTGCAGCCAGATCGGAAAGATTGACCCTTAGGGACTTGGCTGCGATGGCCTCCGGGGCATCTTCGGCAAAGAAGTGCACATCAGCGGCCAAAACGTCTTTGGTAAGTACAAGATCAAACCCTGGCCGGGGCTTGAGAACCGCAGCATCGTCCGTCAAACCAAGACTGCCGGGATCTTTTGCCAAGGGCGCAAAAAACCGCTTGATCAGCTCAAACTCTCCGGGCCGGTCGGCGGCCATGTTCAGGCCTGTCCGTCCGCGTCCTTGACGTCGAATTCCGGGCTGCGCAGCTCGTGTGCCAACCGGTCCAACACACCGTTGACCAGTCCCGGTTCATCATCCTCGAAGAACGCTTTTGCAACATCTATATATTCGGAGATGATCACCTTGGCCGGTACATCCCGGCGCCGCAGAAGCTCATAGCCGCCAGCGCGCAAGATGGCCCGAAGCAAGCTGTCAATCCGCTTGAGCGGCCAGTCTTCCTTCAAAGCGGTATGGATGTAGGGATCGAGGAACTTCTGATCCGCAACAACGCCTGCAAGTATGTGCTTGAACCATTGCTCGTCGGCGTCGCGATACTGCTCGCCGTCTATTTCCTTGCCCAAACGAAACGCCGTGTATTCACTGACAACATTGGTCAGCGGTGCGCCGCCGATATCCATTTGATACAGAGCCTGAACGGCTGCCAGACGGGCAACGCCACGCTTGTTGGCGGGGCGGCTTGCATTGTCGCTTTTTTGTCGTGCCGGTTTGTCCGGGTCGGCCTTTCCGGTCATTTTTCTTATACTCCGAAGCGCTCGCGCAGGGCGATCATGTCAAGAGCTGCCTGAGCTGCTGCTCCACCCTTGTTCTTGTCGCCAACTTTTGCGCGGGCCCACGCTTGTTCGTTGTTTTCGACTGTCAGAATACCATTTCCGACAGCAAGATCCGCATCGACGATCAAATCCATGATCACGCGGTTGGATTCATTTGCCACGATGTCGTAATGCGTGGTCTCTCCGCGGATCACGACACCAAGCAGGACAAAGCCATCGTAGAGTGCACCCTCGTTCTCAATGGCCGTCATCGCCATCGACAACGCGGCCGGGATCTCCAGAACACCGGGGACGGCCACTCGTTCATAAGTCGCACCTGCAGCTTCTAGCGTCGCGATTGCGCCTTCGGCAAGGGAATCGGCGAGGTCGTCATAGAAGCGGGCTTCAATGATCAAGAGTTTCGGTGCAGCGCTCATTGCTTGATCCTTTGTAAGGCCGCGACAGGAACCACGTCTGCCCCGGTTTGTCCAGTGTCATTCCTGCAAGACCGTTAAGACCGGACGGCATAGCTGCCATCTGGTTCCGCCGATCCGATGTGCTCGGGTCCAGGCTTCAGATCTGCTTGAAAGTGTTGGGACCGTCCCCTACCCGGTCTTGGTGAATTCCGCAAGCCGTGCCGCGTAGCGCGCCATCATATCCACTTCCAGATTGACGAGGTCCCCGGCCTTGCTGTCTGACCAGTTGGTCACTTCCAGTGTGTGCGGGATCAGGAAGACGGAAAACAAAAGACCGTCGACCTCATTGACGGTCAGGGAGGTGCCATTAAGTGCCACGGAACCTTTTTTGGCGATGAACTTGGCGACATCCTCCGGCGCACGGAACTGGAAATAGACGCTGTCGGGATAGTCTTCGCGCTTGGTGATTTCGGCAACACCGTCAACGTGGCCGAGAACCAGGTGACCGCCGAGCTCTGCCCCCATGGTCAGCGAGCGCTCCAGATTGAGCTTTTGCCCCTCTTTCCAATCGGAGACATTCGTCAACGCCAGAGTCTCGGCGGCCGATTCAACCTCGAACCAGTTGCCGCCTGAACTGTTCTCCTTGGCTGTCACCGTGTGGCAGACACCGTCACAGGAAATGGACGCCCCGATATCGAAACTGTCCGTGTCATACACGGTCTTAATGCGGGTCCGCTTGCCTGCCGGAATGTCCAACGCGGACTGAATCTCGCCGAGGTCGGTCACAATACCGGTGAACATGTCAGGCTCCACTCTTTCTGAGGTAAGTATATCGGTCGACCCCAAGATACCCGTCTCCGATGCGGGCAAATTGGGGGTCAGTCAGGACATTTGCAAGTTCAAGGTCGTGCAAGGCAGGTATACCGCCTTCGCCAATCTCAACATTTCCGGTGACAACACAAAGATCGTCCACCAGCCCAGCGCCCAGGAAAGAGGAGGCAAGCCGCGCGCCGCCCTCCACCATCACCCGGGTTACACCGCGCGTCGCAAGAGCGCTCAAGATCACATCCGGGTCGATGCCGGAAGGTGTGACCGGTACGCGGATGATACTCACACCGGCCGCAGCCAGCGCATTGACCTGATCGGCATCCGCGCCGTTTCCGCATATCAGCCAAACCGGGACGTCCACACAGGTCCGGACAAGCTTGGAATTGAGCGGGAGCCGGGCTTGCCGGTCGACGACCACCCGAACAGGCGAGCGGGAATATAGCCCCGGCAATCGGCAGGTCAGTTGGGGATCATCTGCCAGCGCCGTGCCGATGCCAACCAGGATGGCATCTGATGCGGCCCGAAACCCATGGACCATGCGCATGGAGATCGGGCCGGATATCTTAATCTGGCCTTCCCCTTCCCGGCCAATGAAGCCGTCTTTTGACACCGCGAGCTTTAAAAAAACGGACGGCCGGTGCCGGCGTTGCCGGTAGGTGAAACCTCGGTAGAGATCTTTGAAGGCCCGTTCCCGAACGCCTGTGACCACATCAATGCCAGCATCCTGAAGCATGCAGACACCCCGCCCAGAGACACGCGGGTTTGGGTCCAGCATTCCGACAACAACGCGGGACACGCCAGCCTTGATAAGAGCCAGTGAACAGGGCGGGGTTCGTCCGTAATGCGAACAAGGCTCCAGGGTGACGTAACACGTTGCTCCCTTGGCCAATTCACCGGCCTGGTTGAGGGCGTTGACTTCCGCGTGCGCCATTCCGGGCCGGGAGGTAACACCGCGGCCCACGAGCACCGGAACACCTTCAGAGTTTTCCTGAACAATCATGGCAGCGACAGCCGGGTTTGGCCAAACCCGGCCAAGCCCCCGCCGGGCCAGCCGTTCGGCGGCCGCCATGAACCGGTTGTCGGTTTCTGTAATTAAAGACATAAGCGTGCCGGAAATCAGTCTTTGTCGGAGACCGGCGTCACAGGATCGCTCAGCTCATCGAGAAGAGCTTCGAAATCCTTGGCCTCACGGAAATTCTTGTAAACGGATGCAAAGCGGACGTAGGCCACATCATCAACCCCCTTGAGGCCTTCCATGACGTGGTTGCCGATGGTCTCGGCAGTAATCTCGCTTTCGCCGGAACTTTCCAGCTGGCGTACGATGCCGCTCACCATGCGCTCGATCCGCTCTGGGTCGACCGGGCGCTTGCGCACTGCGATCTGAACGGATCGCATCAGCTTTTCGCGATCGAACGGAACCCGCCGGCCAGATCGCTTCAGCACCATCAACTCACGCAGCTGTACACGTTCAAATGTCGTATAGCGGCCACCGCAGGTGTTGCAGATCCTGCGGCGGCGAATGGCTGTGTTGTCCTCGGTGGGGCGGGAATCCTTTACCTGGGTCTCCTCGCCGCCGCAAAACGGACATTTCATATGTCAAAGCTCCTGACCGAGCCGGTCTTTACCCGTAAATCGGGAACCGTGCTGTCAGTGCTTCTACCTTGGCTTTGACTGCGGCTTCAACTGCCGCGTTGCCATCTTCACTGTTTGCGGCCTTCAAACCATCCAACACTTCCGTGATCAACAGGCCAACTTCGCGGAATTCCGCAACCCCGAAGCCGCGTGTCGTCGCCGCAGGCGTACCGAGGCGCACACCAGAGGTGATCATCGGCTTTTGCGGGTCGTTCGGAACGCCGTTCTTGTTACAGGTGATGTTCGCCAGACCGAGAGACCTCTCTGCGTCGCGGCCCGTCAGCATCTTAGGACGCAGGTCCACCAGCATCAGGTGCGTGTCGGTGCCATCGGAGACGATGTCCATGCCGCCTTCGCGCAAGGTCTCAGCCAGAACCTGAGCATTTTCACGAACTGCGCGGATGTAGCTCTTGAAGTCGTCCGTCAGGGCTTCGCCAAACGCCACCGCCTTTGCAGCGATCACGTGCATCAACGGGCCGCCTTGAAGACCCGGGAATACCGCGGAGTTGATTTTCTTGGAAATCTCTTCCTTGTCGGTCAGCACCATGCCGCCACGCGGACCGCGCAGGGTCTTGTGGGTCGTGGTGGTGGCAACGTCGGCATATGGGAACGGGCTCGGATGCTCGCCAGCGGCAACCAGACCAGAAAAGTGCGCCATGTCGACCATCAGATACGCGCCGACCTCATCCGCAACTTCGCGGAACTTGGTAAAATCGATCTGACGCGAGTACGCGGACCCACCGGCGATGATCAAGGCTGGCTTGGTTTCGCGTGCCAAATCTGCCATCGCATCATAGTCAATCAGACCTGTCTCAAAGTTCAGGCCGTATTGAACAGCATTGAACCACTTGCCGGAGAGGTTCGGCTTGGCGCCATGGGTCAAGTGACCACCTGCGTCCAGGCTCATGCCGAGGATGGTGTCGCCCGGCTTGATCAGCGCAAGGAAGACCGCCTGGTTAGCCTGGCTGCCGGAATTCGGCTGAACGTTCGCAAAGCCGCAGCCAAAGAGCTTCTTTGCGCGATCAATGGCCAGATTTTCCGCCATGTCGACGAATTCACAGCCGCCATAATAACGCCGGCCCGGATAGCCCTCCGCGTATTTGTTGGTGAGCACAGAGCCCTGCGCTTCAAGAACGGCCCGTGACACGATGTTTTCAGACGCGATCAGCTCGATCTCATGCTGCTGGCGGCCGAGTTCCTTTTCGATGGTGCCGAAAAGTTCCGGATCTGCCTCAGCAAGACCGCGGGTGAAGAAATCCGACTGAACGGACTGATCGGAGGATTCCATCAAAGACATAGCACCATCCTTATTGTGTTGTGTCTGTGTCGTAGCGCAGTTTCGTAGGCCGGTTTCTTTGCAAATCCGGTGTCCTCTCACCGCTGTGTGGCGTGGGAGTAACACAGCCTTGGGGTGGAACCAAGAGCAACAGCGACGCAGGGCTTCTTGAAACCGGCATAGTTTGGTTTCCAACGCAGCCCGCACTTCTCCTAAGGGAATATCTTAGTTTATCGATTCCCTGATGTATTTACCTAGTACAAAAGATTTTCGCTAAATTTATCCAGCCCCGGCCCACGCCCTTTAATTGTTTCCAAACGAATATGAAAACTAATACGTGCTAGGGGATCAACTTAGTAATTTGTATCGGACCCAGGGAAATGAAAATACTTCACTGGCTCAAAGACAAGCAGAACCTGCCCACCATGGCGTATAGCCTCGGGTTGGGTCTCATTGCTTTCGCCGTGACTGCTATCTGGGTTGCGGATACAAGATTTCTTGCTGACCAGCATCGCATCGGTGCCGAAGTAAACTTGGCAGGCCGGCAGCGCATGCTCAGCCAGCGGATCGCGATGGTCGCTCAAGACATGAGCCGGTTCGAGCGTGTCAACGGAGCCAGCCCAAGTTTCATGTTGATCGGTTGCGCTGACCAGATGATGCGCGCGCATACCGCACTTCTTTCAACGGATATCGACCGGATCAAGAAGGCACTTGGCGAGGGCATCAGCTGCCACGTTGGCGCTGCCGAAGAAGTTCCGACAGGGGATCTCTCGCCGGCTCTCCAGGGCGCGTTTTTTGGCGGCAATTATCCGCTTGATCCCTTGCTGCGGGACTTCATCAACCGGGCCGTTTCTGTTGCACAATCAGAACCGCCCCGGCAACAGGACATCGATGCCATCGTGCGGATGGCCAATCTGGAACTGCCGGTGAAACTGAACACACTTGTCCGCGTGTTTCAGGATGAGGGCGAAGAGTCTCTTCATTCGCTGGATCGCTTCATCACCGCAATGTGGGCTCTGACACTGCTTCTGATCCTTTTGGAAATTGTTTTCATCTTCCAACCGATGGCCCGCAAAATACGCGAAACGATGGCTCAACTTCAAAAGACGTTGGGCATCTCGGAAAGGCGCGGGATCGAGCTGAAAGAGGCCAACGAGCAGCTCCTGGAAAGCATCCACTACGCCCGCAAGATCCAACAAGGTGTGCTCGCCGATGTCACGGACATGCGCACGTCGGTCAAGGATGCGGCGATGCTGTGGGAGCCGCTGCAGGTCGTCAGCGGCGACTTCGTCTGGTCTTCGGAAGTCGATGGCAAAACAGTGTTTTTCGTTGCCGACTGTACCGGGCACGGGGTTCCCGGCGCGCTTTTGACCATGGTTGTCTCTTCAGAGCTGAAAAAACTCCTGGACCTTGGAGAACTCGCGGATCCTGAGCGATTGATGCTGGATCTCGATCGGGGTGTTCGTCAGCGCCTTGGCCAAGATCGGCCTTCGGATGCGGGGAACGATAACCAAACGTCTGATGATGGCTTTGAAGCCGCCTTGGCAATCTATGACCCCGCCGAAAACACCCTCACCTTCATCGGGGCTGGCATTCCGCTCTACGTCCAATCCTCGGACGGCATCAAACGGATCCCGGCAGACCGGCACCGACTTGGGTACCGCAGCCTCCGCCGCCCGGAAAGCTTCAAGGTGCATCATTTGGACGTCGAAGAAGACGAAACCTTCTATCTGGCAACGGACGGAGCCACCGATCACATTGGCGGCGAACGCAAACGCGCCTTTGGCCGGAAACGCTTGTTCGAGGTCCTGGAGGCCAATGCCTACGCAGACCTTGAAACGCAACTTTCAAAGCTGAAATCTGTCCTGGAAGACTATCGCGGCTCAGAGCCCGCCCGGGACGACTACACGGTTCTTGCCGTTACGCCACGTTCAAACAACCCAGCGCACAAGCAGGCAGCTGAGTAGGAGGCCGAAGTGCTCGCAAACGACATGTATTCCTTCAAACAAGAACTCAGCGACCGGAAAATGCTATTTGCATACTCCGGCTATCTTTCGGAGCATCTTCTTGAATCGCTCGGCAACTCCGTCAAGCAGCAAATGGAGTTGAGGAACGCCGAAAGCAAAGTGGCCAAACGGGTCTTTTCTGTCTTTGTGGAGCAGGTCCAAAACATCATTCGGTATTCTGATGAGCAGGAATTTCTGTCAGAAACCAAAGCTGACCGACTTTCCGGTGGCGTCGTTGCCTTCGGTCATGAACAAGAGCGGAATTTCGTGAATTGCGGCAACCCGGTGCCCGGCTCCGAGGCCGAACAATTGCGGAGCCGTCTTGAAGAAATTGCCAGCATGGACGAAGTGACTTTGCGCAAGCATTATCGGACAAAGCTGCGCGAAGAACCGGAAGAGCAAAGCGAAGGCGGGTCTATCGGCCTTCTGGAGATCGCACGGCGGGCCACCCAGCCGCTGGAATTCGATTTCCATGAAATCGAAGGCAATCGCAAATTCTTCGTGCTCAAAGCATTCATCTAAAGAGAGAACGAGAACAAAATGACAGATACGTCTCTTAAGATCGAAGCAACCTCCCGCTCCCCGGAAGTCCATCTGGATGCTGCAAACGGCACGCTGTCCATGTCTGGTGAAAGCTACCCGGAAGATGCAAGCGCTTTCTTCGGTCCGGTGTTCCAGGCCGTCGCCGAACACGTTGCTGCCTCTGAAGGACAAGCGCTGACGGTCGACATGCGGTTCATCTATTTCAATTCTTCGAGCGCCAAAGCCATCATGAACCTCTTTCAGATGTTGGAAGAGGCTGCTGAAGACGGCAAGACCATCACCATCAACTGGTACTTTGATCCAGAAGACGACATGATGGAGGAGATGGGCGAGGACTTTGCGGAAGACTTCGAACATGCCACATTCAACTTGAAGCCGGAAACCGAGGACGCATGACCGAGACCTCCAGAAAAGCCGATTCAGATTTCACGCTCTTCGACAGCGAAGACCGCGTGCTGGAACATGCCAGCACGATCCTTGACGGCCTGGAGGAAACGACTGACCTTATTAAAACGCTCACGACTGCCTACAAACGGGCAGTCAAGGACCAGAAGCGGATGGTACGTCTCTGCGACCGGATGCAGGAGGAGCTGATCGCGGTCAAGGAACGCTTGGAAGGCGAAGTCAAAGCCCGCGCGGAACTCGCAGAGCAATTCCGCATGCAGGCGATTACGGACGGCCTCACGCAGGTTTTCAATCGCGGCCATTTTCTGGAACTCTGCAATCACGAACTGAAAGCGCGCAGCCGGACCGAAGCACCGCTGAGTGTTGCGCTTTTGGACATTGATCATTTCAAGTCCATCAACGATACCTACGGACATGCCGCCGGTGACGAAGCGCTGCGGGTTGTCGCGCGTACTCTAGAAAACAGTCTCCGCCAAAGCGATGTCGTGTGCCGGTGGGGCGGAGAAGAATTCAGGCGTCTGCTGCCGCGGGCGGAGTCTGGGGGTGCGTCGGGGTTGGCGGGCGGTCGGCGCGAGGC
>CALDSI010000219.1 GCA_937911395.1 uncultured Labrenzia sp. | reverse complement strand
GAAAGGCGCATTCACTAGCGCACATGACCGGCGGATCGGAGTTTTGGATAGTGAAGGCGAGGGGACGCTGCTTCTCGACGAAATCGGTGACACCGGGCCGGAACTTCAATTGAAGCTTTTGCGCGTGTTGCAGGAGCGGCAGTTCAGGCGGCTGGGTGCATCACAGGATCTTTCCTTCAAAGGTCGGCTTGTGTGCGCAACAAACCGTGATCTGGAGGAAGCGGTCAGGGACGGCGTTTTCCGGGAGGATCTCCTGTTTCGCATCAACGTGGTGACGATCCGCATTCCGCCTTTGCGCGAGCGTCTGGAAGAAGTGGCGCCGCTCATCACTAAGTTTGCCAACAACGCATCCCAGCGGATGGGAGTTGCTCCAAAAACGGCTGCAGCTGGCGCAGTGTCAGCGGCCGAGCAACATGATTGGCCCGGGAACGTCCGTGAACTCCGGAACCGTGTGGAACGCGCGGTAGCACTCGCGGGCGGCAAGGAGCTGACCCCAGCCGATTTGTTTCCGGAAAACGCCGCTCACACCCTTCAGCCTGCACGCCATGCCCCAGGCGGCTCAACAACGGTACAGCCTCGCAGCTCTATCGGGTTCCCTTCGTTGGCTGAAGTCCGGGATCAGGCAGAACGCACCCACATTTTGCGGGCCCTTGATGAAACCGATGGCCGGTTGCAGGACGCAGCCAAGCTTTTGGATATCTCGCGCACAACCCAATGGGACCGCATGCGACGCCTCGGGAACGTGAGAATGACAGAGCGTGAGATTCAATATTCGCAGTTTAACGGGTGCCAACGAGTTTCATGACACACTTTCGTTCTTCGGCTCTTTAGTGAGAAAACGGCGTGAAGCAATCACCGCAGAGTAAGATATTCGTTGACTTTTAGCACACTACCGACCGAGCGGCCGTGCGTTACAGATATGGATCTATGATATGGCGCACCGGGGAGGATTCGAACCCCCGACCCCCAGATTCGTAGTCTGGTGCTCTATCCAGCTGAGCTACCGGTGCTTAAGAACGAAGCCTCTAGGATCATGAAGCGATCCACATGATGGCTGTTCGGTCTGCGGGACGCTGTGTGCCCCGGACAGGGCGCTTATCTACTGCGGACTGGCGGGGGATGCAAGCGCCTTTTTGAACTTTTTTTGAAAGTCACACCAAGTTGTCTTTCCGTCCGCAGTTTTCCGGGAAACCAAGGCTGCGATTGTGCGGAAGCACTGCCAGAACGCCGTGCTTTATGTTGGTTAATGCCGGTTCTCCAACAGATTGGCAGCGCCTAAGCTGCCCTGTCAGGCAATTGTATCTTGAAACACGTTCCCGGCTGGTCACAGTCCAGCTCGATCACACCACCATGAGCCCTGAGCAGCTCCGCAACGATAGCAAGTCCGAGGCCGACGCCACCAGTTTTCGCGCCGCTGTGAAACGCTTTGAACAGACCTTTCTGCGTGTTTTCTGGAATACCCGGTCCGGTGTCGTGGACTTCGATGTGAACACAATTCGCCCGTCGCTCAGCTGAAAGACTGATGCGCCGAACCAGTGTCCCGTCCCGTTCCGCTTCAAGCGCCTGCACCGCATTCCGCGTCAGGTTCAAAAGCACACGAAAGATCTGTTCGGGATCCGCATCGACCTCGAGTGTTTCGCCAATCCGGTTTTCGAACTGAATGGTGTCATGGTCGACGAGCCCCAGGACATCAGCAACATCCTCCCCCACCCGGCGGAGCGCGATGAGTCTGCGTTGCGGGGCGCGTTCCTGGGCCTTGCCATAAGCCATGACCGCCTGCGTGTACCCGACCGCTCGATCGAGTGTTGCCAGGATCTTAGGGGCCAACCGGTTGACCGTTGGGGCAGGCACATGTTCCAGCCGCTCCAAAAACAACTGAGCTGATGCCAAAAGATTTCGCAGATCGTGGTTGATCTTGGAGACGGCCAATCCAAGATCGGCCAGACGCTGTTTTTGGTGCAAGGCGCGTGAGAGCGCCTCTTCCATGGCCGCCAAACGGACTTCCGCATCGCCAAGCTCGTCGCGGCGCCCGGACACTTTAATAATCCGGGATCCATCTTCCGGGTTTTCGGCAAACTGTTCCATGGAGCGTGTCAGCCTGCGCAACGGACGGATAAAAATCGCGCGCAAAGTAATATAGACCAACGCGGCGGTTATCCCGGAGATCACCAGAGACAGCGCCAGAATGCGGCCAGAAAACGCCAGCATGTCCTGTTGAAGAAGCGCAACCGGAAAGACAACGTCAACACGTTCAGTGTGGCCCATCTGCCCCGCTGCGACAGCCCGCATGACGCCGTCCCCGCGATAGGTCAGAATTGCAAAGCTTCCGAGGATCGAGGTCAACGGCGTAACTTCCGCCATGTCCACCACGAAATCGACTTGCGTCGGCACATTGCTCATCGCGATCAACCGGCGCTGCGCGCCTTGATCCAGCGCGATGGCCACAGCACCGGTTGTTCTCAGAAGCTCTTCCTGTAATCGCGGTGCAAGCGTGTTGGTTTCAGCAAGGACCGATGCGGCAACACCTGCCGTTGTCAGCCGGTCCATCAACCACGTGTTTCTGAAATTCGCGATGGAAGGCACATAAATGAGCACCTCCGCAATCATGACGAACACGATTGTCAAAAGAAGAAGTTTGCTCGACAGGCCGCCAAAACGATGTCGGCCGAACCCCGGATCAAGTTCCGGACGCCCACCCGGCTCCAATCCACTTGCATCGGGTGTTGCAGTCCCCTGTGGGGTGCCCTCATGCTTCATGACAGCTCCGTCCAACGATCACGGCAAGAGCCCATTCAGCCCAATACATCTTATCCAAACTTGCGCAAGATACCGATTCCAAAACGTAACCAACCACTTTTCGGCACATCAGCATAGTACGAAATTGCTGCACGGCGCACCAGCTCGCCTAATGTTGGGTATGGAGCAATGAAGCCTGCGAGGTTCTTCATCTTCAGTTTCTTCGACAACGCCAGTGACAACAGGTTGATGATTTCGCCCGCCTGCGCCCCGACAATCTCAGCGCCGAGAAGCCTGCCGCCGGGGCCCGCAATCAATTTCAAGCGCCCCGTTGTTGCCCCCTCAGCCTGAGCCCGGTCGTTGCCTGAATAGTCTGCCGTCAAAACCTTGATCTTGTCGCTGTAGCGCTTGCGTGCCGCGGCTTCGCTAAGCCCAACGTGTCCCAGTTCCGGCGACGTGTAAGTGACCCAAGGCACCTGTTCGTTGTCCATGGAAACCGGCAGCCGGAACAAAATGGAACGGATCACCAGCCCGGCTTGATACCCGGCAACATGGGTAAATTGAAGTCCTCCGGCGATATCCCCGATTGCGTAGATTTTGCGGTTTGAGCTCCGAAGGCCCTTGTCGACCGTGATACCTTTTTTTGAGAAATCGACGCCCGCCGCCTCCAGCCCCAAGCTGTCCACATTGGGCGCGCGGCCCGTCGCAACCAGCAAATGACTGACCGTTTGAGTAACCGTATCTCCGGCTTCATTGCGCGCTGTCACGGCGATCCCGTCACCCGTTTTTTCAACCCTCTCGACGGCCGTTTTCTGGAGAATTTCGATCCCCTCGTCTTTTAAGGCCTGCAGAACGATACCCGCCAATTCCGGATCGTCTTTTCCGAGAGCCGCCTGAGCTTCGAACACCGTCACCTTCGCCCCAAGACGGCGATGCGCCTGTGCCATTTCCAAGCCAATCGGGCCACCACCAATAATGCCGAGGTGCTCCGGTGTTTCTCGCAGATCAAAGAGGGTTTCATTGATCAGATACGGGACTTTATCCAATCCGGGGATCGGAGGAACGAGAGCGGAGGAACCCGCCGCGATTACAAACCGTCGTGCCTTGATCTCATGGTCACCGGCTGAAACACACTCCGGGCTCGTGAATTGCCCATGCTCCCGCAACACGGTGACGCCAAGACCTTCAAAGCGCTCTTGAGAATCATGCGGCTCGATCGCCGCAATTACGCTTCGGACGTGATCATTTGCTTCTGAAAAGCTGATATCGGCTGCGCTGGCGTGAATGCCAAACGCTGCGCCTCCCTGCGCATGTTTTGCGGCTTTGCCCGCCGCCAAAAGAGCTTTTGATGGAACGCACCCGTAATTCAGGCAATCTCCGCCCATCTTGCCCTTTTCGATCAGAACTACATCGACGCCGAATACCGCGGCAGCGGCGGCGACAGACAAGCCACCCGATCCTGCACCGATCACGCAAATGTCTGGGGTCAGCAGTTTCGCCATGCACGGCTCCTGTCATGTTGGTTCGGTAAGAGCAGGATTTTTGTTATTTTCGGGAGCGCAAACGCTTCAAAACGACGGGGATCAGACTTGCGATACCAAGGGCAAAGAATGCTGCAATCAACTGCGGTGTGACAAGTGCCGAGATTTCGACCGAGCAAGTGCCCGCAGACGCACAGCCTGGATTAGCCGCTTCCTGGGCCGCAATAACACTGTCGAGACCAGACCCGATGAAAGCAAAAGCGAATGTCCCGGGAACGATGCCGATAAATGTGGCAAGCGCATACGACGGTAAAGGCATCTGAAAAACAGCAGGGGCAATGTTCACCAGCCAGAAGGGAAAAATTGGCGTAAGGCGGAGAAAGAGAAGATAACTGAAGGCGTCTTGCCGAAACCCTTCCGACAGGCGTGTCAGGAAGGGACCTGCCCGCTTCGTCAGCACATCTCCGATCGAGGAACGGGCGATCAGGAACACTGCCGCTGCGCCCAAGGTCGCGCCAAAAACAGTTGCCAGGCCGCCGATAACCCAGCCAAATAGAAAACCGCCCGCGATTGTGAAGAGAGAGGCGCCAGGGAACGACAGTGCGACAGTGGCGGCGTAAAGAGCGATATAGCTCAGGACAGCCACCGCAAGATTGGCTTCAACGAAGGTGATAAGCTGCTGCCGCTCCATGATCAGCGTAGAAAGCGTGAGATGTTTGTGCAGGCCTTGTGAAAACGCGAGTGCCATAAGGGACAACAAGACAACAAGTGGAGCCCACTTTTTCGCAATCGCTGAAAACGAGCGTCCGGCCACCGAAGTCTCATTTTTATCTTTTTCGTCGGATGCGTTCATTGCCTCCGCCTCATTGCCGCGCATTGGCCAATCACTCCATTATCCCTATTTCCGCCGCTTTTAATCGGTAAGTGTGCCGATGTCTTAAGTCAGGTGTACCTTAAACGGGGTAAAAAGAAGTTGGTTTCACTGATAAGTGAGGCTGGCAGTCTTTTCGGTCACCTGTGTGTGATTGCTTGAGAAAGCGAGAATCTCGGCGACACAAGTTGACTCCAAACACCATGACGCTTATAAGCGCGCTCGATCGGGACATGCATTCGGACCCAAGGCTTTTCAGGAGCTGCGCTGGCTGAGCGCTTCGAGTGCTTCCTCCAAAGAATTTAAATGAACAAGGGCCGCGCTTAAGCCGCGCGGGGAAGAACAATGAAGCGTACGTATCAACCGAGCCGTCTTGTCCGCAAGCGTCGCCACGGCTTCCGCGCACGTATGGCCACCAAAAGCGGCCGTCAGGTGCTTGCTCGCCGTCGCGCTAAGGGCCGTAAGAGCCTCAGCGCCTAAGCGGCAACTGCTTGCAGCGCCGGATTGGCGGCGCATGGCAACAGCCAATCCGCAGCCATGAACACACTCAAAAAGCGCTCCGATTTCCTTGCGGTTGCCAAAGGCGGCCGTGTAGGGCGGCGCGCTTTTGTTGTTCAGGGTTTGCAACACGACGCCGAGGCTGCTCCGCGCATTGGCTACACAGTCACAAAAAAAACCGGCAATTCCGTTGTTCGCAGCCGCATCAAGCGGCGCCTGCGTGCCGCAGTTGCTGAGATTTCACCAGCCGAAATTCCCAAAAATGCAGATTTTGTGCTGGTCGCGCGTGATTCTGCGCTGACTCTTCCCTTCCCAAATCTGGTTGCAGACCTTAAGTCTGGGCTACACCAGGTGCTGGATCCGGCGATACCGCGTGGGCGCGGCAAGCCGCGTAAGGGCAACCGGCAGAAACAGATGCATCACCGTACAGGTAACAGGGGTAAATCCAGTTGATTTCTGAAAACCGCAATACGATTCTCGCAATCGTTCTGTCCCTGATCGTTCTGCTGGCGTGGCAGTATTTTTATGCCGGTCCGCAATTGGAGCGCCAACAGGCGGCACTTCAGGCCCAACAGGAAGCAGACGCTGCTCAACAGACTACTCCAGGTGGAGCAACCCCTGACGCGCCGACCCCATCCGTTGCCGGCTCGGGTGCGACTGTCGCGCCTTCAGCAACGGGCCCACAGGGTTTTGCCTCACGCGAACATGCCTTTTCTGCGACACTACGTGTTGTCATCGACACACCGCGTCTGGAAGGGTCCATCTACCTGACTGGCGGGCGGCTCGATGACTTGCGGCTGAAGGACTATCACGAGACGGTTGACCGGAGCAGCCCGACCATCGTGCTGTTCTCTCCAACTGGCAGCCCGAACCCCTACTACAGCGACTACGGCTGGGTTGCTGATGCAGGTGCCAACATTACCCTGCCGGGACCGGATACCGTTTGGTCAGTCAGCGGTTCGTCGAATCTGACGCCATCCACGCCTTTGCCCCTGTCCTGGGACAATGGCGAAGGCCTTGTGTTTAACCGCACGTTCTCTGTGGATGAGAACTACATGTTCGACGTCACACAATCGGTTACAAACAACTCTGGCGATGCGGTTACGCTTTACCCATATGGCTTGATCGCGCGCAAAGGCATCCCTGAAACAACCGGCATCTGGATCCTTCACGAAGGTCTGCTTGGCGTCTTTGGTGAAGAAGGCCTCGTGGAAGTCGACTATTCCGATTTGGAAGAAGATGGTCCGGTACGCCCGGCAGCAGTCGATCGCGGATGGCTTGGCAGCACTGACAAATACTGGGCTGCAACCCTCATTCCGACACCTGGCCAGGAGTTCCAGCCGGGCTTCAGCTACGGCGCGCAGAGCGGAAACTTCCAGGCTGACTATCTCGGCAACGCGGTTGTTGTCCCAGCAGGTGGTGTTGGCGAAACCAGCTCTTACCTTTTTGCCGGTGCCAAGGAGACCAATCTCCTCGACGCTTATGAGGCGTCCCTCAGCATTGAGCGCTTTGAGCTGCTGATCGACTGGGGTTGGTTCTACTTCCTGACCAAGCCAATGTTCTACGCCATCGACTTCCTGTTCCATTACTTCGGAAACTTTGGCGTCGCGATTCTTCTCGTCACCGTCATCATCAAACTGTTCTTCTTCCCGCTGGCAAACAAGTCCTATGTCAGCATGAGTAAGATGAAACTTGTACAACCCCAAATGACGGAGATCCGCGAGAAATATGCGGATGACCGGCAGAAGCAGCAGCAAGCGCTGATGGAGCTGTACAAGAAGGAAAAGATCAATCCGCTGGCCGGCTGTTTGCCGATCCTGATTCAGATCCCGGTATTCTTCGCACTCTACAAGGTGCTGTTCGTTACCATCGAAATGCGCCACGCGCCCTTCTTTGGCTGGATCCAGGATCTCAGTGCCCCGGATCCAACGTCCTTGTTCAATCTGTTCGGTTTGATTCCGTGGGATCCGCCGCAGCTTCTGATGCTTGGCGTATGGCCGCTTATCATGGGCATCACAATGTTTGTCCAAATGAAGATGAACCCGGCTCCGCCAGATCCGACGCAGCAGATGATCTTTACCTGGATGCCTGTGGTCTTCACTTTCATGCTGGCATCGTTCCCGGCCGGTCTAGTCATCTACTGGGCGTGGAACAACTCGCTCTCGATTACTCAGCAATGGGTGATTATGAGCCGCCAAGGCGTCAAGGTGGAGCTTTGGGACAATCTTGGCTCCATGTTCAAACGAAAGAAACCGGCAGCCGACGACAAGAGCTGACAAACCCGGAAAATAAAGATATAGACCAAAGGCCTCGCCAACCGGCGGGGCCTTTTAAGCGTCAGGAGTGTCCAGTCAATGAACCACTAAGACAAAGACCAGTTCCGCAAGGCGAAGCCGCTGACCGGTTGGTCGACCGCGTTGTCAATGACGCGCCCAACTTCCCTTGTTTCTTTGTTTTGGAGGTCCAATGCACGGCCCAGCCCCTGATAACACGCACCCATTCAACGGTGAGCCGCACACGGTTTTTCTGAAGAATGTCATTACCCGGCCTACCATCGAGGTCGGCGATTACACCTATTATCACGACAACACAAACGCGGCGGAGTTTGAAAACCGCAACGTGCGTTATCACTTCGACTTCGTCGGAGACAAACTCAGGATCGGACGGTTTTGCGCACTCGCATCAGGCACAACATTCATTATGAATGGCGCAAACCACACCTTGACCGGCTTTTCGACCTACCCGTTCAACATCTTCGGCAATGGTTGGGAAGAAGGCTTCAATCCAGCGACGATCTTTGATCATTTGCGCGGGGACACGCTTGTGCAGCATGACGTCTGGTTTGGCACCAAATCCGTTATCATGCCGGGTGTAACCATTTGCTCTGGCGAAAAAATCGGTGCCCATACTGTCGTTGCGTCGGACATTCCTCCATTTGCGATCGCTGTCGGTAATCCGGCCCGGGTCATCAAAATGCGCTTTGACGAGCGAACGATCGACCGTCTCCTGAATATTGCGTGGTGGGGTTGGCCGGTTGAAAAAATCTCCCGGAACCTTTCGGCAATCAGAGCATCGGATATCGAGGCATTGGAAACTACAGCCATGGAACCTGCGAACATGCTCGACGCAACTGCACAGGCAGGTTAGAAGGCAACTCATGAGTGACAATGAAACCTATTCCGAGGAAGTTCTGGAAGCCGGGCGGCTGATGTTTGCCCGGCCATGGGATTTTCTGACCAGCGTGACCGATATGGCAAATTTGCCGCCTGCCGCCGGCACGGAAATCGCTTTTGCTGGACGGTCGAATGTCGGCAAATCCAGCCTGATCAATGCGCTGACTGGGCGAAAAGGCCTTGCCCGGACGTCGTCCACCCCGGGCCGGACACAAATGCTGAACTTCTTTGTCGCGCCAGAGACACCGCTCACGATCGTCGACATGCCTGGCTATGGCTATGCGCAAGCCCCGAAAGAGCTGGTCGAGGCCTGGACCAATCTCGTGTTCTCCTATCTACGTGGCCGCCCGAACCTTCGGCGCGTAATCCTGTTGATTGACAGCCGTCACGGGATCAAGAAGAACGATCTTGAGGCGATGGAGCTGCTTGATAAGGCTGCGGTTGTCTACCAAGTCGTGTTGACCAAGGCCGACAAAATCAAGCCACCAGCCCTGGTGCGCCTGATCGATGAAACCAAGGCTGCACTGGCTAAACGGGTGGCTGCCCATCCTGAGATTATCGCAACGTCTTCGGAGAAAAATCGGGGCGTTGATGAGCTCCGGGCAGAACTGTGTAACCTCGCCACTCAATAGACCTCCGGGGCATCATTGATTGTGAGATCTCGCCAAACCCGGTATAGCAAAGCTCTTTCGCTTTCATGGACTTCTGCCGACTAAACTGAAGAGAATCGTTTCTTTATGACCGCACCTGAAACTTCCAGCCGCGCGCACATCATTTCGCAAGCCCTGCCTTACATGCAGCGCTATGACGACAAGACTGTTGTCGTGAAGTATGGCGGGCATGCCATGGGCGACACGGATCTCGGTCAGGCATTTGCCCGGGACATCACCTTGTTGCGCCAAAGCGGTGTCAATCCTGTGGTGGTTCACGGCGGAGGTCCGCAAATCGGCAAAATGCTCGAACGGCTGAACATCGTCAGTGAGTTCAAGGGCGGACTGCGGGTCACGGACAAGGCAACGGTCGAGGTCGTCGAAATGGTCCTTGCCGGCGCGATCAACAAGGAGATCGTGCAGCTGATCAACGCCGAAGGCGGCCGTGCGGTCGGCCTGTGCGGCAAGGACGGCAATCTGATCAAGGCGCGCAAGTTGAAGCGCACGGTGGTCGACCCAAACAGCAACATTGAAAGCGTTCTGGATCTGGGGTTTGTCGGAGAACCAGCAGAAGTTGACCCGACGGTCCTCAAACTCGTTCTCAAAGAAGACATCATCCCTGTCGTTGCACCGGTTGCTCCGGGCGATGACGGCGAGACGTACAACATCAACGCCGACACTTGTGCCGGTGCAATTGCCGGCTCCCTGAATGCCAAACGCTTGTTGTTCCTGACTGATGTTCCAGGTGTTCTCGACAAGGATGGTCAACTGATCAAGCAGCTGACCGTTGCAAAAGCGCGGGAACTGATGGCCGATGGAACAATCTCCGGCGGCATGATCCCCAAGGTCGAGACTTGCATTGACGCGTTGGAACGCGGTGTTGAGGGCGTGGTTATCCTGAATGGCAAGGTGCCGCATGCGGTTCTTTTGGAGCTCTTCACCGACGGCGGCGCCGGGACGCTGATACGCCCGTGACTGACAACTCCTCTCTTCCGGCCGAAGGCCGGCATGCGCACCGGCAAGACCTGCGAGTATTCCAGGGCGTTGAGGCGTGGGTGTTCGATCTCGACAACACCCTTTATCCGCATGAGTCAGACCTCTTTCCGCAGATCAATGACCAGATCTCCAAGTATGTGCAGAGGATTCTAGATCTTGGGCGGGACGAGGCCATGGTGCACCAGAAGGCGCTCTACCATGAATACGGCACAACCTTGCGCGGTTTGATGACCACACACAACATCGACCCGGACGACTACCTCGCCTTCGTTCATGACATCGACTATTCGAACCTCGCGCCCGATCCCGATTTGGGTACCGCGATCGAGGCATTGCCGGGTAAAAAATTCATCTTCACGAATGGCGATCGTCCGCATGCCGAACGCACCGCGGAAGCACTCGGCATTTCGACCCATTATGAAGACAATTTCGAAATCGTATCCGCAGAGCTGATCCCTCAGCCCACCCCTGAGCCAAACGAGATGTTCCTATCGCGGACAGGCGATGCGCCGGCGCGGGCAGCAATGTTCGAAGACCTTGCCAAGAACCTTTCCGTCCCGCACCATCTCGGCATGCGCACTACGCTAATCGTTCCGAAAGGGTCCCGTGAAGTCTTGCAGGAGAACCTGGATCTGGAAGCAGATCCCTACCCGCATGTTGATTTTGTTACGGAGGACCTGGCCGGATTTTTGAAAGCCGTCAAAGGGTCGCTGGCTTAGGTGATATCCCTTCTGGCTTAAAATGCGCGTATCTCTTAGATTGAGAAAAACTCAATCTGGCTCGATCACCTATGGCGTCTCTTCGCGCACTTAACGCTTTTGCACTGCTAGCCCGTCACGGACGGGCCGCATTGGCGGCTGAAAAACTGGGCGTATCCCCGTCCGCCTTGTCTCATCTGATGCGCAAGCTGGAAAGTGAATTGGGCGCAACTCTGGTCAACCGCGACGGCCGTGGTTTAACCTTGACCGAAGAAGGCCAACGACTGGCTCTCAGCCTCGGCGACGCGTTTGATAGAATTGATGAGGCCGTCGATAGCTTCAAGCGGCGTGGCCGCACGGAGTTGCGGATCAGCACCGTGTCGACCTTTGCCACGAGGTGGTTGATCCCTCGCCTGCCACAGTTTCAATCTAGCCAGCCAGATGTCGAATTGCTCTTGTCGACCTCCACGCGGATGGTTGATCTGGATCGCGAAAATTATGACTGTGCCATCCGCCTCGGGACGGGTAACTGGCCGAGCGTCGAATGCCATCTCCTCTGGAAGGAACATTTGGCCGTCGCAATGGCGCCTGGTTTACTGGCCGGCAAGGACCCGGAAGATCCGGCGATCCTCACCGGGCTGCCTCTGCTTCACAGCGCGTCTCGGCGCAATGACTGGAGCCAGTGGCTAGCTGCGGCGGGCCTAGATCATCCGGACACGAAATCTGGAACCCTCCTGCAGAGCAGAGATCTTGCCATCCAGGCAGCCATTGCAGGGATGGGCGCAATTGCAATTGACCGACGGTTCGTCTCGCAGGAACTGGGTGCTGGTCATCTCATTTGCCCGGACTGGACCGTACTAGAGCTGGAGACCGGATATTGGTTTGTCCGCTCCCCGGCACGGACCCTGAGCCGACCTGTGCTGGCATTCCGGGATTGGCTCCAAAACGCTGCGTGATCCGCTCAGCTCCAGAGGATGATGCCCAACACAGCCAGCACAATTAGGATACAGCCGGCGATCTCTGATCGCGCGATCGTCTCCTTAAACACAAGCCATGACGCCAGGAACGTGAACACCAGCTCGATCTGTGCCAGCGCACGAACATAGGCAACGTTCTGCAAAGTCATGGCCGTAAACCACCCGATCGAACCGGCCACACCTGTCGCGCCCGCCCAGATGGCAACACGCCAGGCAGCCAGGCTGGCCGCCAGTTGCTCCGGTTCCCGAGCGATCATCCAAGTAATCATGACGATGGTCTGGAAAAGCGTTGCGTAGGCCAGCGCAAAACCCGCTTGCATCGGAACGCCCGTGCCCTCCAACGACAACGACGCCACGCGATAGGCTGCAGCAGACGCACCAAACATGGCCGCTGATCCGAGACCGATCAGGGCAGGCCTACCCATCAGAGATTGCCGGACAACAGAAGCACTCAATGACGTCCGGGCGAGAGAAATGACAATCACCCCCGCAATACCAATCAAAATGCAGACGCCGGTCACCCAGGAGATGCGTTCGCCCAAAAGCAGGAAACCAAAGAGCGCAGCCTGGATCGGTTCCGTTTTCGAGTAAGCCGTACCGACCGCGAAATTCCGGAATGAGAACAGATAGACAAGCAAGAACGTGCCGAAGATCTGAGCCAAGCCTCCCAGAGCCCCTGCAATCAAAAATACGGCGTTGATTTCGGGAAACTCAAAACCGAACCCGATATGCAACACCGCGACATAAAGACAGGCGAATGGAAACCCGTATCCAAACCGGACAAATGTCGCACCTGTACTGCCGAGCTGGCCTTTCAAGTGTTTCTGAACGGCTGAGCGCAGATTCTGGCAAAATGCGGCAAAGAGCGTAATCGGGATCCAAAGTTCCATCAGAGCATCAGTCTAATTATTGATATGAATTCACTCTACAGCCTACGGAAAGCCGGATTAATTATTGTTTTGAACGCCCTTTTATGAGTTTCTTTCAACTATAGCGGTGATTCTGACACAAAGGAGAGAAAGTGTTTCCCGCCCAAGCGCCGTTTGTTTGCCGTTTGCCGGTCTGTTCTGGTCGCTGCCACGCTTGACACCTGACGGCCTGGAGGCTTAGGTCCGCGCTGAATTCCTCAGTTCCGGAGACTTGCTTCCAGATGACACACGACCTTGCAGCCCTTTCGAAAATCATTGACGCGGCGTTCGAAGACAGTGCCTCGATCGACATCCACACGACCGGCGACGTTCGTGATGCTGTTGAGACCACGCTGAACCTTCTCGATCGTGGGCAATTGCGGGTCGCTGAGAAGAAAGATGGCGACTGGGTGGTCAACCAGTGGGCCAAGAAAGCGGTGCTGCTGTCGTTCCGTCTCAACCCGATGGATGTGATCAAGGGCGGTCCAGGTGATGCGACGTGGTGGGACAAAGTGCCGTCCAAATTTGATGGCTGGCGGGGGCTCGACTTTGAAGACGCCGGCTTCCGGGCTGTGCCAAACTGCACCGTCCGCCGCTCCGCTTTCATCGGCAAGGGCGTCGTGCTGATGCCGTCGTTCGTCAACCTCGGGGCATATGTCGACGAGGGCACGATGGTGGATACCTGGGCGACGGTCGGTTCCTGTGCTCAAATCGGCAAGAACGTTCACCTGTCGGGCGGTGTTGGCATTGGCGGTGTCTTGGAGCCGCTTCAGGCCGGTCCTGTCATCATCGAAGACAACTGCTTCATCGGAGCCCGCTCAGAAGTGGTCGAGGGCTGCATTGTTCGCGAAGGCTCTGTCTTGGGTATGGGCGTCTTCATCGGCAAGTCGACAAAGATCGTCAATCGCATGACCGGTGAGATCACCTACGGCGAGGTCCCGCCGTATTCGGTCGTTGTGGCCGGCTCCATGCCCAGCGCTAACACAATGGGCAATGGTGAAGCTGCCCCGCACCTCTACTGCGCCGTTATCGTTAAGACGGTCGACGAAAAGACACGGTCCAAGACCGCAATCAACGAGCTGCTGCGCGACTAGGGCAAATCGCGTTTAAACGGATTCAGGTTTCGCTGCCATTCGGCTATGCCGCGTACGCGAAACCTGAAGCTGCATGAGTTCCACTAAACGCGACAAGCTATCAACAGCGAAAGCTTCAGTTAAATCGGAAAACCCGCCGGTTTGCGGCGGGTTTTCTGCGTTTTGGCTGGTTAATTCAAGCTGCCCAAAGACGTCCGGTCAGCTCGCCGATCACGAGCGACAAAAGAATGTCGAGGAATACAATTCCGATCGCCATGCTGACTGATGCCTGCAAAGCAATGCGTGCAATCAAGAACCGATACCACAGCACGACAATCAGGCAGGTGAACGACAGCAGCACCATGATCCCGGACGGGATGATGCCGGTTAGGTACAACAGAGCAATCACCAGATAGGGCATGGATGCCAGAATGCTCGTCCAATTGCGCACCACAATAAACTGCACGTATTGCCGCGAAACACCAATCGGCCCGGCGATCAGCGCCAGGATGAGGGGCAATGTTACCCAATCGATGCCGAGGCTCATGAATTGAGCAAACCAGTAGGTGTCTGCCGGAAACAGCTCTGCGACAATGACATTTTCAGAAATCAGCAGTTTCTTTTCCGCCATTGCGCTGACCAAAAATACTGGCGCCAACAGGAAAATCACCTGAAACGACCGCCAGAATCCCTGCAGGGATAAGTCGAAATAGGACATTCCCTGAGGGTCGCTGCGCAAGAGAAGCCATGAACCTTCCCACGCTGCCCGCAATTCATTGGTGTTGATCAAATCCCGACGGCTCCGGCCTATTTCGAAAAGTAGCTGACGAGGAATCGATGATAGATTGCAGCCAGACGGTCAAGATCTTCCACTGCGACACATTCATCAACCTTGTGCATCGTTTGACCGACCAGACCAAACTCCACGACAGGACAGTAGTTCTTGATGAACCGGGCATCCGACGTCCCGCCGCCTGTCGATAGTTGCGGCGTCCGCCCTGTTTCCTGAGAGACGGCCTTGCTGAGCGCCTCAATCAGGGTTTCATCTTTGGTGAGGAAAGATTCACTGGCGTCTCTCTTAAACTCGATGTTTCTTCTCAAGGAGCCGAGGTCCACCGTTTCAAGAGTCTCCAGGATTTTCGCCTTCAGGCTATCCAGCGTCCAAGTGTCATTGTAGCGGATGTTAAACCGAAACTCGGACCGGGCCGGAATGACGTTGAAGGCCGTGTTGCCGACATCGACCGTCACGATCTCCAAATTTGAAGGCTGAAACCGCTCATTGCCCTCGTCCAATTTTAGATCGTTGAGCGCAGCCATCAGCTTTGTCAGGCCCGGGATCGGATTGTCGGCCAGATGCGGATAAGCTGCATGGCCCTGAACGCCAGTAACTGTAACGATGCCCGAGAGAGAACCTCTGCGGCCTACCTTGATTGCGTCTCCAAGAGCGTCCGGATTGGTCGGCTCGCCGACGATGCAGGCGTTAAACTGTTGGCCTTGCTTTTCAGCCCACTCCAGCAACTTAACCGTGCCATTGATCGCCGGCCCTTCTTCATCACCCGTGATCAGGAATGAAATCGTGCCGCCGAAATCCGGTCCATTCTGGTCAACGAACTCCAGCGCAGCGGCTGCAAAGGAGGCAATGCCTCCCTTCATATCAACAGCGCCGCGGCCATAAAGCACGCCACTATCGATTTCGCCCTGGAACGGTCCGTGCGTCCAATCCGCTTCTGACCCTGCCGGAACAACATCGGTGTGCCCCGCGAATACGAAATGCGGGGCTCCAGATCCAATAGAGGCAAAGAGATTTTCAACATCCGGCGTATCGTCATCCTGAAAAACCACTCTATCGACGTGGAACCCGGCGTCTTTCAGAAGCGTCTCAAGCGCCGACAAAGCGCCACCTTCTTTCGGCGTGACAGACGGGCACCGGATCAAATCCCGGGCGATGGCGGTGGCAAGCGACATGGACATGATGCGAACTTTTGTAGTGTTGGATTGCAGGCGGAATCAGCTTTTGCGCCAGTAACTGTTGGGCAAGGGGCCGTGCTTGTTGGGTTCTGCGACACCCGGCGAAAAACCGACAATCAACACCATCAGAATATTCAGACCGGGCACAAAGATAAGCAAGGCCCAGAATCCACTGAACCCCATATCCTGCAATCGTTTGATTACAAGCGCCAATTCGATCCATTGCAGAACAAAAAACAAGATCGGAAACAGCGGATTGGATTCCATGAATTGGGAAATCGCCACCGTCTCAGCCGTGAAATCGATCTCGGTTGAGCTCCACCACATGTTCACCGATATCGCGATCACGACCCACACAAGCGCAAAACACAGCCAATACGGCTCCCGCCCGATCCTCCCGATCGGGCTGAACAGGGCCCAGACGGGACCGGGGGAAATATTGGCGCTCGGAGCGTTGGTCATAGAAGTCCACTTGTTAAAATCGGATCTGGACAGGAGTTAGTCGCTTAAGACATCGGGATCAAGCTTCGTTCTGCGCGAAAGACGCACTCCAACACTGCTCTGGTTTTTTCTGTCGCAACAAGTCAATAATACCGTTGCGTAATTTTTTGGCAGGCTTTTGCCGGTAGGGAGATTAACGCAACTACCCTCCAGTTCCACTTCCTGAGCGGGGCACCCATGATCAATGCTTCAATAATAAAGAACCCCATCGCCTATTTCCTCATCGCACTCATTTCCATCCCACTTTTCATAACTCCGTCAAACGCCCAGGAAACGGCATCGGCACTTCCACCGGCACTCCAGCAAGAGGCGATGGAAAAGCTCGCGACTGATCTGGATCCGGATCAAGTCAATGCGCTGGCTGATCTCGTTACCTTGCTGCAAGAGGGCGCAGAAGCCAAGAACGCCAGCATTGGCGCAGCTACAGAGGGACGCAGCTTCATCGAGCAGTTGCAATCCGCAGTTGGCGCCTTCGGGGCCATGATCGCCGGCCATTTCCAAAACTTGCCTGCGCTTGTAACAGGAATCGTATCAGGGATCGCCGCCTTGTTCGCGGGCTCGGTCGCCGGACCGGTCCACATCCTCCTCGGCTCGATCGCTTTGCTCTTGGTCACGGGTTATGCTGCCGAGTTTCTTTTCAATCGCTTGGTCATCAAGAAACGAGAGCAAATCCAGTCTCAGGAGCCTGACTCCCTTTTCCAGACCATCAAGACTGTCTCTACACGGGCCGGACTAGACCTTGGCGGACTTATCATTTTCGCTATTGTCGTCATGATTGTCGGCAGGTTGGCGATCTTCGACCCCATAACCAGGTCCTTTGCGTTCCAGGCGGTGTTTTGGATTGTCCTGCTACCGAGAGCAATTGCGGCCTTGTTGCGATTTGCGCTTGCGCCTCAGCGCAGCGAACTGCGTTTGGTAAGTGCCAATGACACGACCGCAAAGTCGCTTTATCGCAGTTTCACGTCACTGTTCGCCTTTGTCGGTGTCTCGTTCTTCGTACGCAACGTAATGCTGGCGACCGGGGCCGATGTTGGTGAGACCTATCGGTTTTTTATCGGCTTTGGTGTCAACGCCTGGCTGGTCGCTGTTCTCTGGAAATCACGGCATGGCCTAACAAACATCATCCTGGGCGACGATGAAGAACCGACAAGTGGCCTGGAGCGCATGGCACGGTTCTGGCCCTATTTCTCGATGGCGTTCATCGTCTTCAATTGGTTGCTCGTCCAGATCACATCCAGCATGGGCATTGATGCATTGACTGCGGGCCGATCGCTCGGCGTCATTGCTCTTGTGGTCTTTGCCCCATTCCTCGACACGATGGTTCGCGGGATCGTGTCGCATATTGTTCCGCCGATGCAAGGCGAAGGCCCGGTTGCCGAGGCCGCGCACATGCAGACCCGGCACAGCTATGTCCGGATCGCCCGTGTCGCATTGCTTGCCTTCCTCATCCTGACCGTTGGCCGCATCTATGGCCTGAACCTGCTGGCTCTTGGGGGAGATGGGGGATCTGATGTTGCGCGCAACAGTGTCATCTTCCTCCTAATTCTGGCAGCCGGTTATCTGGCCTGGGAAATCACCAATCTCTGGGTGAGCCGCCAGTTGGCGAAAGATTCACCGCCGCAAGCTGCCCAGGATGAGGAATCGGAAATGGGCGGTGCCGGCAAGTCCCGCCTGGCGACAATTTTGCCGCTTGTCCGGATCGTTCTGCAGGTCACCATTGTTACTCTGACTGTCTTGCTTGGGTTGAGCCAACTTGGGGTCAACATCACACCGCTGCTTGCCGGTGCCGGTGTTGTCGGCCTCGCAGTCGGCTTTGGTGCGCAAACGCTTGTGAGCGATGTCGTTGCGGGCATTTTCTTCCTGATGGACGATGCCTTCCGCATGGGGGAGTTCATCAACACCGGCGGTGCTCAAGGCACGATTGAAAAAATCTCGATCCGGTCGATGCAGCTGCGCGGCACGAAGGGCGCCGTCCATGTCGTGCCTTATGGTCAGATTTCAAATCTCACCAATCTGTCGCGCGATTGGGTGATCATGAAGCTGAAGTTCACCATCCCGTTCGACACCGATCAGGAGAAGGTCCGCAAGATTTTCAAGAAAATCGGTCAAGAAATCATGGAGATGGACGAATACAAGGACGACATGCTTGCGCCATTCAAAGGTCAAGGTGTCGCCGATGTCGACGATGTTGGTATTGTCGTCCGGGGCAAGTTCACCACCAAGCCCGGCAAACAGTTCGGTGTCCGCCGGGAAATCTACAAGCGTGTCCAAAAGGCATTTGAAGAAAACGGGATCCAGTTTGCCCGCAAAGAGGTTCGGGTGCAGCTGCCGGAAAACACAAAACTCGATGAAAGCGAAAAGGAAGCTGTTGCCGCGGCAGCGGCAGAAGCAGCCGCTCCAAAGCCGGCCCCTCAGACTTAGTATCAAAAGTAAGCCCTTCTGCGCATTGGCGGAAGGGCTCCCTCAAGCGTATCATCGAACCACAAACATGTGTTTCGTGTGCTTTTGGGAGGAAGCTGAGACATGAGCGAACAAGAGTTGGCGTCAAATGAACTGCGCCCAATGCCGCAGGTCAACAAGATCACCGCCAATGATGTGATCGATGCTTTGGCCGCAGGTATGGCGGATTTCCGCCGGGCCCCGGTTTACGGCATTACGATCGGAGCGATCTTCGCGGCAGGAGGGTTGTTTGTCGTCCTCAGCGCCGCGGCGCTCAAGATGAGCTACCTATCCTATCCCGCCGCGGCTGGGTTTGTACTCCTCGGGCCATTTGCAGCAGTTGGGCTTTACGAAGTCAGCCGGAGACTGCAATCGGGGGAAGAACTATCCTGGTCCAAGATTTTGGGGACCATGTGGGCGCAAAAGAGCCGGGAACTCTCCTGGATGGCGTTTGTGGTTCTCTTCATCCAGATCATGTGGATGTACCAAGTCCGGTTGCTGCTTGCGCTGTTTTTAGGCTTCAGGTCATTCGCTTCGTTCGAAGAGTTTTTAACCGAGATTGTCTCGACGCCGGAAGGCCTGATGTTCCTGGCGGTTGGTCACGTGGTCGGCGCGGTCCTGTCCCTGATCCTCTTTTCTTTGACCGTTATCTCGTTCCCGCTTCTCCTCGAAGAGGACCGGGATTTCATAACTGCAATGATCACGAGTGTTCGTGCAGTTGTCACGTCCCCAGTGCCGATGATCGGCTGGGCGTTCGCCGTGACCGCCACTTTGATCGTCTCAATGGCACCCGGTTTTCTGGGATTGATAATCACACTGCCGATCCTCGGTCACACGACATGGCACCTATACAAAAAGTGCGTCGTGTATCCAGAAAAAGCAGAGACCAGTTAGCCGCGGTTGGTCGGCCTAGTCGGCAGGCGCTTCCTCTGACGCGATTTGTGCCTTACGCGCCTGCCACTCTGCCAAGGAGTCGATATCGACGTGAGCGGGTCGGTAATCAACCCGGGTCAGATAAAGACCGTCAGCTGGAGCAACCGGTCCGCACGCTTTCCGGTCCCGTGCCTGCAGCGCCTTGGTGATATCCCCTGGACCCCACCGGCCTTCGCCTACGAGACGAAGGGTTCCCACCATTGACCGGACCTGATTGTGCAAAAAGGACCGGCTGGAACATTCGGCAATAACAAATTCGCCGTCCCGGTAAACTGAAAAATGCTCAAGCGTTTTTTCCGGGCTTTTTGCCTGACACCGGGAGTGGCGAAAGGTCGTGAAATCGTGGTGGCCAACGAACTCCTGCGCCGCCTCGTGCATGGCATCGACATCCAGCTCATGTTTCACATGCCAAGCCAATCCGAGCTGATGCGTTAACGGTTGCAGGCGATTGTGAATACGATAGCGGTAGGCACGCCGGATCGCAGAGAAGCGGGCATCAAATCCCTCATGCATTTCTTCACACTCAAGGATGACCACTGGGTCGGGCTGGCAATGGAAATTCAGCGCGCCCATGACCGTTTTGGTTGGCCATTGTTTTGAGAGATCCGCGTGGCAGACTTGACCTGTTGCATGAACGCCTGTGTCCGTGCGCCCTGCCCCGCCAATGGTCACTTCTTCGCCGGAGAGCGCCTTGATCGCCCGTTCGATCACTGCCTGCACAGACGGCGCATTTGCCTGCCGCTGCCATCCGGAAAACGGCCGGCCATCATATTCCACGGTCAGCTTGTATCGCGGCATCGGTCTTCTTATTCAAATTCTTCAAAGGGCGTGGCGAAGGTAACTTCGATCGGCAAGTTGTTCGACCCAGCTTCGGTCAAGGGCGCCGCCATGAAAGCCGCACCGGCATAGGGCCCGTGAACTTTCTTCGCCAGCTCAGCATCAAAGCCAAATTTCGGGAAATAACTCGGCGGACCGAGCACCAAAACCAGATCTTCTTGCAGCTCGCCGAGACGCTTCATTGACGATCCAATGAGCCGGGATCCGATCCCTTTGCGTTGCTCATCAGCCCGTATCGAGACTGGAGCAAGACAGGCGACCTGAAGGGCTTGATTCGCCCCAATCGTGGTGTTCGTGACCCGGCTGAAGGCAATATGTCCCAGAATAACGCCATCAGGTGCTGCCGCCACCTGTTCCAGTACGAGCGCACCGCAATGACGTAGCTTGTGCACGAGGCGCGCTTCCATATCCGACGGATAAACGGACAGAAGAAGCGCCTCAACAGCCTTTTCATCCCCAGATGTCAGCTCCCGGATGGTCACGTCGGAAATGGTGCCTTCTTTGCTCATTGGTCGCTCCTGCTCCAGCCTAGCTGACATGTGCTCCAACAGATAGAGCAGCGCCGCGCAAGAAATCTTCGCCTGTCATCGGTTTCTTGCCTGCACGTTGAACCTGATCGAGGCGCACCGCATTAGCGCCACAAGCCACAACCGGCGCTCCGTCGACAACCAATACACTTCCGGGATCGCCATTGCCGTCTGCCAAGCTGCTGCGCAAAATCTTCACCCGTTCGGTCTTGCCGCCCAGCTCCATCTCGCACCAGGCGCCAGGAAAGGGTGAAAGGCCTCGGATGTGATTGTGTACGTTTTCAGCCGGCAAGGACCAATCGATCCGAGTTTCCTGTTTGGACAGCTTCGCTGCATAGGTGACGCCCTCCTCGGATTGCACCTGTTCGCCCAACGCGCTCCGGGACAAGGCTGCGAGCGCCCGAACCATCAAGTCGCCACCAAGGCTCGACAATTGGTCGTGCAACTCTCCGGCAGTCATGATTTTCGCGATCGCAACAGTTTCGGACATGCAAACAGGACCCGTGTCCAGCCCCTCTTCCATCCGCATGACCTGAACCGCGGTCTCTTTGTCCCCGGCCATGATCGCTCGATTGATCGGCGCCGCACCCCGCCAGCGCGGCAGCATCGATGCGTGCAAATTCAGGCAGCCGTGTTCCGGAGCCTCCAGGATCGCCTTTGGCAACAATAGACCATATGCGACAACCACCGCCACATCGGCGTCGAGCGTTGCAAACTGGACTTGGTCTTCCGGGTCTTTCAGGCTTGTAGGCGTGAAAACCGGTATGCCAAACGATTCCGCCGCTTCGTGGACGGGGGACCTTTTCAGATCCATGCCCCGCCCGGCCGGACGCGGCGGCTGCGAATAGCACGCCACAACCTCATGGCCCTGCCCGACAATTTCCATCAAGGTTGGCACCGAAAAATCGGGGGTGCCCATAAAAACGACGCGAAGTGACATCTGTTTCCCAGAAGCTGGAGGATTTAAGTGCCTTGCGGCGTTGCCTATAGTTGGCCGGCCAGTTTGGCCTGTTTCGTGAACTTCTTGACCACCCGATCGCGTTTCAGTTTGGACAGATAATCGATAAACAGCTTGCCGTTCAGGTGGTCGAGCTCGTGCTGGATACACGTTGCCAGCAATCCGTCGGCCTTGATCTCCTGTTCCGCACCTTCCCGGTCCATAAACTTGACGGCAACTTCAGCCGGACGCTCGACGTCTTCATAATAGTCCGGGATCGACAGACACCCTTCCTGATAGACCGAAAGTTCATCACTGGACCAGGTAATCTCCGGGTTGATGAAAACCATCGGCTCCTTGGGTGCATCCTCCTTGGCAACATCAAGAACAAATATCCGTTTCAAGATGCCGACCTGGCTGGCAGCAAGGCCAATACCCGGGGCGTCATACATGGTTTCCAGCATATCATCGGCCAAAGCGATGGTTTCAGCGTCGACCTTTTCAATTGGTGCGCATACTTCGCGAAGGACCGGGTCAGGAATGGTAATAATCGGGCGTTTTGTCATGGGCCTGACATAGGAAATCGCGGCATCCCGGTCAACGCGTAATTCCGCCAAGTGTGCCAGCCAGTTCCCCCTTTACTCGCCTTCTTGCCGGATGTTCTTTGCTCCGAATCGTTCTATGTTTGTTTCATGAACGAGATCCTTTTTGAATTGAGCGGACGACCGGTCACGATATTGGAAACGGCCGTTGGAGGCGGACTGTTTCTTCTTGCCCTAATTGTCTGGCTGGTCATGAAAACCATGCGGGAGATCCGCCTGCGGGCCGAAGCCGATACAGCCGCGACGGAACGCATTCATGAGCTGGAAAGCCACCTCTCACAGTTGCTGAAATCTCAAGGCGAGATGACTGGTCGGATGCAAACCATGGCAGAAGTTTTCGGCTCTCGTCAGTCGGACATGATGCGCGCTGTCAATGAGCGCCTTGACGGGATGGGACATAAGCTCGGGCTTTCCATGGCAGATACGAGCAAGCGCACCCAGGACGGACTGCGGCATCTGCATGAGCGGCTTGCGGTGATCGACCGGGCGCAGGCGACCATCACGGACCTTTCCGGACAGGTTGGGCAGCTGCAAGCAATCCTCTCTAACAAGCAGACGCGGGGTGCATTCGGGCAAGGACGCATGGAAGCAATCATCCAAGACCAGTTGGCGCCGAGCGGCTACTCCTTCCAATCCACGCTCTCCAACAACAGTCGGCCTGATTGTCTCATTCATATGCCGAACGGCGCGCCTCCGCTCGCCATCGACGCGAAGTTCCCGCTAGAGGCGTTCAATCTCATTCGAAAGGCCGAAACGGACGAACAGCTCAAATACGCGCAAGCGCAGTTCCGGCGGGATTTCACTAAGCATATTCAAGATATCGGCGAAAAGTACCTGCTCCCAGGTGAGACTCAGGACACTGCATTCCTGTTTGTGCCATCCGAAAGCGTCTTCGCAGAGCTTAATGAGCGGTTTGAAGACTTAATCCAGAAAGCGCACCGTACCCGCGTGGTGATCGTTTCACCTTCGCTCTTAATGCTGTCGATTCAAGTGATTCAGGCCGTGTTGCGCGATGCGAAAATGCGTGAACAAGCCCATCTCATTCAAGCCGAAGTTGGCCGCCTGATTGCAGATGTCGGCCGCTTGAACGACCGCGTCGGTCAGCTGCTGTCTCACTTTGCCCAGGCCCACAAGGACGTCGACCAGATCCTGATCTCGTCTGAAAAGATTGGCAAACGCAGCCGAAGGATCGAGGACCTGGAGCTTGGGGAGGTCTCTTCGAGCGCTGACACGCAAGGTGACGAAGCGCCTCAGCTGGCCCTAGCTCCTGACCGCTAGGGCTGCTCTCTCATAAGAAAGCGAGCCGCATCCATCTGTCTCAGCCCAGCCGGCGCGCTTTTGTGATCGCGCCCCATTCCGTCGCCGCTATCCTAGCAACGGCCATATCAAGATCCTCATAGGCCACTGTCATTGTGTAGCCGTTGGCATGAAGCAGCTGGTTGGGACCCGTGATGATCCCGACGTGCCCCTTCCAAAACAGAAGATCGCCACGGAGAAGCGATGCAAGATCATTGAAGGGTATTTCGGTCCCGCCTTCTGCTTCCTGCATGTCGCTGTCCCGTGGAAGCATTATGCCGCCCGTTTGCGCCGCCAGTTGAACAAGCGCAGAACAATCTAACCCCAAACTGGAGCGCCCGCCCCAAAGGTAAGGCGTTCCGAGAAAAGCTTCGGCTGCATCAACCCAATCGGCTTCGGTTTGGTCCAAGGGAACCAGATGTTTTGCGACAATAGCAGAGCCATCTGCCAAGATAGCGTATTGCAAGCCTCGCGTTTCTGCTTCGCTTACAACACTCACCAAAGACCCAATTGAAAGCAGGCCCAGCGGCGGCATCTTGAGCTCAGGGGCTGGATACCGAAACGTCCTCAGCGCTTTTACGCGGTGCGTTGGCTGTCCGGCCTTCTGAATGGCGTCAGAGGAAAACCAGCCCACATAACCATCGGTTTCCAACTGACCCCAGGCCCAGCCCTCTGGGGTTTGTTCGTAAACGGTAATGTTCTCACCGAACAACGCTTCGGTATCAATTGAAACGTCTTGCCGAGGTTGCGGCCTAAACTCCAAACGGTCAGCGCTTACCCGGTACTCCTCACCCTCCACAAAACGATCTGCGGCGACCTGCCCTTCATACGATATGGCCGCAAGATCCATGCGCACCGGATGACGCCGTCGATCGAAGTTGGTCTGCATGGTGAGCAATCTGCCTTGGCTAGAGAGACATAGAGTTAGGCATTCATCGAGGAAGCTCGGCAGCCTTATCAACAACGAGGTCTCCAAGCTGCTCCAAATAGAGCGCACCTTCAACCGTGCGTGTGATGATCACATTACGTTTGTCGGCCTCATCCCTTTTTCGAGACAGCAACCGCATGGATCCGAGAGTGTCCAGAGCCCGGGTGATGGCTGGTTTGGTGACGTTCAGTTTTGCCGCCAAGCCGCGCACGGTGTGGGGCGGCGGCTCAAGGTAAACCGTCAAAAGAATCGTCAATTGCCGCGCGGACAGATCCTGATCGCTGCCGCGGACCAACGCCAAATTGACCTCGTGCATGAGCCGCAACGCCTGTGCGCCACGTATTTCAATGCCCATTGATGACCCATTCCCAATTCCTACACGGGGTCATTCAAGCATGAATACGTTTCGGTTCCGTTATTTTGTTTTGGTGTAGCGCTCGCTGAGCAGGTCGAACAAAGCCCGGATTCCCTGCGCTTCTCCGCCCATCGGTTTTCCCGGCTTTTCGGCAGGTGTCCAACCGAAGATATCGAAGTGTACCCAGCTTTCTGCATTCTCGACAAACCGGGAAAGGAACAAAGCGGCAGTTATGGATCCGGCATAACCGGTGCCAGATGTGTTGATGTGGTTTATGTCGGCTACCTTGCTGTCGAGGTATTTCATGTATGGCTTCCAGAGTGGCAGTCGCCACAAGGGATACGAGGCCGCTTAAGACATGAAAGCGCTATCT
>CALDSI010000218.1 GCA_937911395.1 uncultured Labrenzia sp. | reverse complement strand
GCCGACTGTATTTGTCGGTGCAATGCTGACTGGCTTTGGCTTGTCCCTCGCCGGCGTTCCTATTCCGTATGTGGAACCGGTTATTCTGGCGTCTGTGATCATACTTGGTTTGATCGTGGCAGCAGCCGTCAGCCTGCCGAACTCGCTTAGCATTGCCCTGGTCGCTGTCTTTGGAATGTGCCACGGACATGCGCATGGCGGCGAGATGGGGGACGCCGGCTGGCTCGGTTATGCCGCAGGTTTCGCGCTCGCAACGGCCATTCTTCACACAGCCGGTGTGCTTATCGGCCATGGTGCGAATGTGGCAGCCGGTCGTGAAGGAGCAGTCGCCAAAACGATCATCCGAGCCATCGGCGCTATAACGGCGGCGGGCGGTGTTCTGCTTGTTGTGAGCTGAGACTGATTAGCTGATTTCGATATCAAGTCCGAGATCGAGAACCGGGGCCGAGTGGGTAATCCAGCCTGACGAAATCAGGTCGACCCCGGCCTCTGCAACAGCCTGGACTGTGTCCAGTTCGATCCCGCCAGAGGCTTCCAGAAGTGCTTTTCCGCCCGTGATTTCGACGGCTTTTTCAAGCGTTTTGGGCGGCATATTGTCGAGCATGATCACATCGGGCCCTGCGCCGAGGGCCTGATGAAGTTGCTCCAGCGTATCCACTTCAACTTCGATCTTTACCAGATGTCCGGCATAGGCCTTGGCCGCGGAGATTGCCTCTACTACGCCGCCGGCAACGGCAATATGATTGTCCTTGATCAGGATCGCATCATCCAGTCCGAAGCGGTGATTGGACCCGCCTCCGCATTTCACAGCGTATTTTTCAAATCCGCGCAGACCCGGAGTGGTTTTGCGGGTGCAGACGATCGACGCCTTTGTGTGGGCAATGCGGTCGGCGAAGAGTGCCGTTGCACTGGCAATCCCGGAAAGGTGGCCAAGGAAGTTCAGTGCCACCCTCTCGGCCGACAGCAGCGCGCGAGCCGGCCCGTTAATCCGGGCAACAACATCACCGGGTTCAAGCCGATCGCCATCTTGTTTGTCGGCTGCGAAAGACAGGCCGGCGTCCGTCTGCCGGAATGCGCTTTCGGCAAGTGCAACACCAGACAACACGCCCGGCTTGCGCGCGGCAATGACAGCCGTTGCCCTTGCAGTCGCCGGGATGGTTGCCTGGCTCGTGATGTCCCCGGCGCGGCCCCAGTCTTCCAGAAGGGCCGCCTTAACGGCATCGTCCACCATCAGGCGCGGCAAGTCCGGCAGATGTCTCGGCATGGAAATACTCGCAATCAGATCGCTGTTTCGAGGCTCTCGGCGACAAGGGCGTTGACCTCTTTCAAAGTCGTGTAGGACCGCTTGGCCTTCGCTGGGTTTTCATCCGGGAAATCCGTGCGGAAGTGGCCGCCCCGGCTTTCTTCGCGCATGAGGGCCGCTGCGGCAATCAGTTTGCCGGTCACCATCATGTTCTGAATGGATTGGCGTACACAGACGCTTTCCGCTTTTTGAATATCCGCCATCGCCCTTCTAAGGCCCTCCCGGTTGCGCAGAACACCAACATTCTCGGACAGTGTTTTCCGCAGGACCGTGATTGCATCACGCTCTTCGAAGTTCCGCTGGCTCGGCAGACCGGGCGCTGCGTCCATCTCATCCCAGAAGGCGCTGCGCGGCGTCGGCATCAAGCCTTGGATATCTTCGGCGATACGCGCGGCAAACACCACGGCTTCCAAGAGGGAGTTGGAAGCCAGGCGGTTGGCGCCGTGCGCACCCGTGCTGGCAACTTCGCCTGCAGCCCAAAGGTTGTCGAGGGATGTACGGCCGTTGGCATCGGTCAGGACGCCGCCCATGTGGTAATGCTCGGCAGGTGCGACCGGCAGGAGATCTTTTACCGGATCGAGGCCGGCGTTTTGTGCGGCGGCGAATACGGTCGGAAAGTCGTCCTTGAAGCGGGCGCCAATCGCCTCCCGGCAATCCAGGTACGCGCCGCGGCCTTCGAGGATCTCGCGGTGAATGGCTCTGGCGACAATATCGCGGGGCGCGAGTTCCAGATCGGCATGGATGCCTTCCATGAACCGTTCACCCGCCTTGTTGACGAGGATCGCACCTTCCCCGCGCAAGGCCTCGGTTGCCAGCGGAGCGGGATCAGAGCCAACATTCAGGGCCGTTGGGTGGAACTGAACAAATTCGGCATCCGAAATGACCGCACCGGCGCGGGCAGCCATCGCCAGTCCATGACCATTGGCTTCGCCGGGATTGGTTGTCATGGCATAGAGGTGACCAATACCGCCGGATGCCAGAACAACCGCCTTTGCCGGAAAGGCCATCCGTTCCAAACCGCCACGGCGCCGGGCCAGAACACCGGTCACGTACCGGCCTTCGCCGATGAAGCTTTCGCCCATATAGCCTTCAAGCACCCGGATGGACGGGGTCCGGCGAACAGCTGCAATCAGAGCGTCCATGATCGCCTTGCCGGCCATATCGCCGCGAACACGGACGACACGGCTGTGCGAGTGGGCAGCTTCCCGGGACAATTGGAGGCGGCCTTCCAGATCCTGATCAAATGGTACACCGTAGGACAAAAGGTCGTGGACACGGTCACTGCCCTCACGGGTCATTTGGTCGACGATGTTTTCTTCGCAAATGCCGCAGCCTGCAGCCAGCGTATCGTCACGGTGCTTTTCGACCGAATCCTTTTCAGAAATCGCAGCGGCAATGCCACCTTGGGCCCAGGCGGACGACGCGCCCTGTCCGATCGGTGCGTTGGAGATGATCGTAACAGGCCGTGGGCTTAACTTCAGTGCACAGAAGAGGCCGGCCAATCCGCCGCCCAGAATGACAACGTCATCGACATCCTTGCCCGGATAGGCAGGTATAAAATCATCGGTCGAGATGGCCATGGGACCTTCCTGGATGGAACTGGGCGATGCCCAAGAAGAGCTTCCGGGCCCAAGCCCGGAAGATGTGTGACCTAACCTTGAGCGGTCAAATTTTCAAGTTGATCATCCGCTCAACGGCAACCCGCGCCTTGTCGGCAATCACCGGATCGACAATCACCTCGTCCTTCATTTCCACAAGTGTGTCGAGGATCTTGTCCAAGGTTATCCGTTTCATGTGCGGGCACAGGTTGCACGGACGGATGAAGTTCACTTCCGGAGTCTCGCTGGCGACGTTGTCGGCCATGGAGCACTCGGTGATCATCATCACCTTCTCCGGCTGTTTGGTCTTCACCCAATCGATCATGTGTGCCGTGGAGCCGGCAAAGTCAGCTTCTGCGACCACTTCGGGCGGGCATTCCGGATGCGCGATGATTTTCACTTCCGGTTCGATCTTGCGATAATCCCGCAGCTCCTGTGCGGTGAACCGCTCGTGAACCTCACAGGCACCATCCCAGATCAGGACTTCGACATCGGTCTTGTTGCCGACATTTGCTGCCAGATACTTGTCTGGAATCAGGAACACCTTGTCGACGCCGAAGCTCTCAACCACTTGCAAGGCATTGGACGACGTGCAGCAAATATCGCATTCCGCCTTCACGTCGGCGGACGTGTTCACATAGGTGATGATCGGGATGCCTGGGTTGCGCTCGCGCAGGGCCCGCACATCCGCTCCAGTGATGGACTCAGCCAAGGATCAGCCGGCCTTCATGTCCGGGATCAAAACGGTCTTTTC
>CALDSI010000217.1 GCA_937911395.1 uncultured Labrenzia sp. | reverse complement strand
GCCTGCCCGCCTCGACCGAAATGTCGCCCAAACAGGTGGTCGAAAAGACAGAGCTTCTGGCAGCGATTCCGGCCGGCAGCCAGGTCTATGTCACCGATCTCGGCAACGCACCGGAAGACATGATTGTCTCTGCGGCCAAAACCCTGACAGACAAAGGCCTGATCGCCGTACCGCATATGGCCGCGCGCCGTTATGCCAGCGCCGCGGACTTCGAGCGCCGCATCACCCGCCTGACCCAGGAGGCAGGGGTCAGGGAAGTGCTGGCAATTGCCGGTGAAGCCGACAAGGCTGGCCCCCTCACCTCTTCCGTCGCCCTTCTCGAGACGGGCCTTTTCGACAAGCTTGGCATTCAAAAGATTGCTGTTGCCGGTCACCCGGAAGGTGCACCGGACATCAAGCCAGACGTCATCAAATCGTTCTTGATGCGCAAGCATGAACTTGCAGCCGAGAGTGATGCGGAGTTCCGGATCGTCACACAGTTCGGCTTCGATCCGCATCAGGTCAGTGTCTGGCTCGACGAGATCCGCAGCTGGGGGAACCAGTTCCCGGTTCATATCGGCGTTGCCGGTCCGGCCAAGATGACCACGCTCTTGAAGTTCGCGGCCTTCGCAGGTGTCGAAAACTCGCTGAACTTTCTTAAAAAACGCGGTGGCGCGGTTGTCTCCATGCTTGCCGGCTATGACCCGAACACCATGGTGGAGCCACTGGAAGCCCGGGTTACCAGCCAGCCGGACAGTCAGCTCGCCCAAATCCACGTTTATCCCTTCGGCGGTGTCGCCAAAACAGCCGAGTGGCTTACCAGCCGCGGGAGCTGGTCCTTTCAAACTTCGTCATCATCTTTGACCGCCAACGAGAGCGCATAAATGACCAGAACAATTGTCGCCTCCGCCACCAAGGAAGTCGTGATCGGCTTTGACCAGCCGTTTTGCGTAATTGGAGAGCGCATCAACCCGACCGGCCGCAAGAAGCTGGCCGCTGAAATGGTTGAAGGCAATTTCGAAACCGTGAAGGCTGACGTTTTGGCCCAAACCGCTGCTGGCGCCACCATGTTGGACGTCAACGCAGGTGTCACCGCGGTGAACCCGAACGAGACAGAACCGCCGCTTCTGGTCAAAACACTGGAAATTGTTCAGGAGCTGAGCGATCTTCCGATCTCCATCGATTCCTCCGTTACCGAGGCGATCAAGGCCGGCCTGGAAGTCACCAAAGGCCGCCCGCTGGTCAATTCCGTGACCGGTGAAGAGGAAAAGCTGGAAGCGATCCTACCGCTCATCAAGAAATACGACGTGCCGGTCGTAGCCATTTCCAACGACGAAAGCGGCATTTCTGAAGACCCGGACGTGCGTTTCGAGGTTGCCAAGAAAATCGTTGAGCGTGCTGCGGATTATGGCATTCCCGCGCATGACATCGTTGTCGATCCGCTGGTCATGCCGATCGGCGCCATGGGCACGGCCGGAAAGCAGGTTTTTGCGCTTTTGCGCCGCCTCCGCGAAGAGCTAAAGGTGAACACCACCTGTGGCCTTTCCAACATTTCCTTCGGCCTGCCGCACCGCCACGGCATCAACGCCGGCTTCATTCCGATGGTCATCGGCGCTGGCATGACATCCGCGATCATGAACCCGTGCCGCCCGCAGGAAATGGAAGCGGTCCGCGCGGCGAACGTTCTGAACGGCACCGATCCAAACTGTCAGGAATGGATCATGACATACCGTGACCACAAGCCGGCGGCGGCCGGTGCCGCCACGGCCGCACCAACAGAGGCCGCAGCTTCCGGCGGACGTCGCCGTGGTGGCCGCGCGGCTCGGCGGGCCGGCTAAAGGCAGACTGCACACCGCTTGAATTGTCATCCCTGCGAAAGCAGGGATCCAGTATTCAGGGACACTAGAGTCCGATCTCAAACGCTGCGGCGTACTGGATCCCGGTCTTGGCTTTGCCAAACCGGGATGACACGTTTCTAAAAGCTGGTCTTAGAGACCTCATAGGATCGACCCGCACCAATGACAGAAAGTTCCGCGAAACTCGCCAAGGTCGTTTTCCAGCCCAGTGGCCGGCGGGGGACATTTGAAGTCGGAACGCCGCTTCTGGATGCCGCGCGTTCTCTAGGTGTCTATGTGGAATCGGTGTGCGGAGGGCGCGGCATTTGCGGGCGCTGCCAGATCTCTGTGTCTGAAGGCACCTTCGCCAAGGAAAACCTGACGAGTGCCGCGGACCACCTTGCGGGCGCGCCAGCCGCGGAAACCCGCTACGCAACCTTACGCAATCTGCCTCAAGACCGACGCCTCTCCTGTCAGGCAAAAATCCTCGGCGACCTGGTGGTCGACATCCCGACAGATGCCCAGACCAACCGGCAGGTTGTGCGCAAACGGGCCGAGGCGAAGACGATTGAACCGGACAGCGCGATTTCGCTGGTGACCGTGTCCATCGAAGAACCGGACATGGAAACCCCGCGCGGTGACATTGACCGCCTGCGTGAGACTCTTGCCAGAGAGGCCGGCCTTGAGACGCTCGCCACCGATCCGGTCCTGCTGCCCAAAGTGCAAACTGTACTGCGCAAGGGCCAGTGGACAGTCACCGCAGCAATCCACGCTGACACATTGAGCGGCCCAACAATCGTGGCTCTTTGGCCGGGCGAAAAGCGGGCAGTCTACGGCCTGGCCGTTGATATCGGTTCGACCACCATTGCCGCGCATCTCTGCAACCTTCAGAACGGGCGCACCGTCTCGTCCGCTGGCACCTCGAACCCGCAGATCCGCTTTGGCGAAGACCTGATGTCGCGTGTGTCCTACGTCCAGATGAACCCGGCAAAACTGCCGGATCTCGTCAAGGCCGTGCGCGAGGCGATCAATGCCCTTATCGGCAAGCTGGTCGGCGATGTCGGGGCGGAGCGTGCCGATGTGCTGGATGCCACCTTTGTTGGCAACCCGGTTATGCACCACCTGTTTTTGGGGATCGATCCGGTGGAACTCGGCGGCGCGCCCTTTGCTCTGGCTGCTTCCGACGCCATGGTTTTGACCGCCCGTGATCTTGACCTTGATCTCAACCCAGGGGCCCGGGTCTACATGCTGCCGTGTATCGCCGGACACGTCGGCGCGGATGCCGCCGCGGCCACGCTCTCAGAAAGCCCCTATTCTCTGAATGAAACGACACTTCTGGTGGACGTCGGCACCAATGCGGAAATCGTGCTTGGCAACAAGCATCGCCTGCTGGCCGCTTCCTCCCCGACCGGTCCGGCATTTGAGGGCGCGGAGATATCCTCCGGCCAACGGGCAGCACCCGGAGCCATCGAGCGCATCCGGATCGACAAGGACACGCTGGAGCCTCGATTCAAGGTGATCGGCGTCGATGAGTGGTCGGATGAAGAGGGCTTTACAGAGAAGATCGACAGCGTTGGCGTCACCGGCATATGCGGCTCCGGCATCATCGAGGCCGTCGCGGAAATGTATCTCGCTGGTCTCATCACCGAAGACGGCGTGATTGACGGCTCCATGGCCGCCAAAACGCACCGGGTCCGGTCTGAGGGCCGCACATTCTCATATGTGATTGCCGAAGACGGCATAGAAATCTCCATCCTGCAGACCGACATCCGCGCCATTCAGCTCGCCAAGGGCGCGCTCTATGCCGGCATCAAGTTGCTTCAGGACAAACTCGGCAGCGATCATATCGACCGCGTCCGGCTGGCCGGTGCCTTCGGAAGCTACATTGATCCGAAATATGCGATGATCCTGGGACTCATCCCCGATTGCACGCTCGACGGTGTGTCCGGCGTCGGCAATGCGGCCGGAACCGGCGCCCGTATGGCGCTTTTGAACCGGGGCTACCGACGCGAAATCGAGCAAACGGTTCATAATATCGAGAAGATCGAAACAGCGCTGGAACCCAAGTTCCAGGAGCATTTCGTCAACGCCATGGCCCTGCCGAACAAGATCGATCCATTCCCAAATTTGCGGGCAGCGGTCGAGCTGCCAGAGCGCAAGGAGCCAGTTGCAGCAGACGGCGCTGGCGAGGGCCGGAGACGTCGGAGGAGAAGGGGGTAAATCAGTTCTTCAATAGGCTTTTATGCCCAAAACCAACACAAACGGGTCAACTGTTCCGGCAAGGCCGGCTTCTTGACCTTCGTGGGTTTTCAGGATCTCAAATCCAACAGCCTCCAATAATGCAATAAGTTCTTCCGTTTCGACATAGGTGTAATGGCGGCCGAACTTGTCGCGGTGTTCACCTCGGCCGCGTTTCATGCCGATATGAAGGATGCCTTCGGGCCTCAGCGCAGTATGGGCGACCGCAATGTAGCCGGGCAAATCGGCACGCGGAGCATGGAGCAGGCTGAAGTTGGCCCAGATGCCATGGTAGCTTTCTGGGTTTAGTGGATCCGCAAACGTCCCCTGGCGCGCGGCGAGCCCGTATTTCTCGCGGGCAAGCGCCACCATTTCCGCCGATGCATCCACCGGATCGGGATCAAATCCGGCAGCTTTCATATGATAAGAAAACATCCCCGGCCCGCAGCCCCAGTCCAGCACCCGCCCGCCGAGCGGAAGGTGGCTCATGAACGTTTTCAGCGACCCGCTCGGTTCTGTGAGCGCGAAGTTGTCCGCATATTCTGCGGCCTTTGTGTCGTAAACCTTGATTGTTGTCTCATCAGTCATTTTGAAGCAGCTTCCTGGAAACATCTGAAATCAGAAAGTTCTCTTGTTCGCAATAAATTGCAACGTCCGAGGCGCTCTGAATTAAGCGGGCTGGCCGTCATCCAACGTAGAGCGAGTTCGCAGATTACCGAATAGGCAACACGACGGATGTCATCAACGC
>CALDSI010000216.1 GCA_937911395.1 uncultured Labrenzia sp. | reverse complement strand
CATAGGCTCCACAACTACGACTTTTTCGTCAAACTCTAGAAAGTCTTCGATGAGAAGCCCGCTGAAGCTGATGATGATATGAAGTCAACGGGCAATTGGGCCAACCGCACCGCATGGGCTGCGCTTATTCTTGCGATTGCAAGTTTTGCCTGCTTTGTCGCTGGATGCTATTTTGCTGGAGAGGCGCTTCTACCCCCGTCCAAAACCTAACGCAGCCGAACAACATTCGAAACGCCTCCAGGATCCGGCTCGCCGGAATCCAGAACTACGCGGATTCCCTGCCGAACCAGCAACCGCTCGGCCGGACGGGCCTGACAAGCCATCTCGAATGCGTTCCGGACGAGGCCGAACGTACTGCTTGCGGCCAGAAGCTCAACGAAATTGGCCCCTGACCGGTCCCAGACTTCCAGCCGGAAGGCCAAAGATCTCAAGTGCGGATCGGTATCAGCGGCCGCCATAAGTCGGCGTGCGACCAGCTCAGCCGTCTGTGGTGTCATCGACACCGTCCGGCCACTTGCCGCCCGCGCCTGGATCAACCGCGCCAGGTCTTTTTCCGTTGTCCACTTCGCGCCCATGTTCCGGTTATGTTCCTGTGCAGGGTTCCGGTCAAGAGCCCTCGCGCAAATTGGATGACACCATCCGCCGGCGTTTGATCAAACATCAATCCGACTTCTTGCTGAGGAGAGCAACAAGCGTATCAAGGCGCTTCGTGGTCTCGGCACGATGCTCGCGCACTTCTGCCCTCAGATGGTCGACGTTGTTCTCCAGACGCTGGATATGGCCGTCCAGATCCGTGCGGCGCACATAGTCTTCCCGGACCCGATTGATCCGTTCGTGCAATTTGTCGTCACCATCCCGTATCTGCCGGGACATCTGCCGATCGCGCGCAACAACACCGCCGATCAGCGCAGCGATCAAACCTGCTCCGGATAAGATAAACCCGAGCACCCATGCATTATCACCGCCTGCCATCAAAGCCCCGCTTGCCGATTGGTTCGAATTTCATCATGCCAGGCGGCACACCGCCGGACGCGTGCGTTGGCGCGGCCGAGCGCCTGGTCAGTCTTGATCAGCGCCACATCCAGCGGCTCGCCTTCCTGAACGCCCGAACGCTCCAGACGCCGGCAGTCATGCGGCAGCGCCGGATCCGGTTGCGCCTCTGCCGCCGCTTTGCCCAACCGGTCGCCGGCCGAGTCCGCACGGTCTTCAACGGTTGCGCAGCCGCTCAAGAAGAGCGCGGTCAACAACAGCATCCACGGTCGATTCATAGCTATCCAGCTCCAGTGCCTGGCGGGTCTGCAAGGCCTCGGCCTCTTGCAGCTGCCGTTGAAATTGAAAGTTTGCGGCTTCAAGGGCCGCAGCGCGGTCCTTGAGCACTTTCAGCTCCGCCTTGGCGGCCGCCAGCTCGACCCGGGACACAAGCCCTTCCTTGGCGGCCGCCACCGCGGCGCGCTTGTCGAGGACGTGAAACCCATAGAGCCCGATCGCCAGGGCCAGCACAGCAATCACAATCGCCGCCCGGCGCCAGCCGATGGTTTTGCCGATGAAGGTTGAAACAGCCGTCCAGATCATTCGGCATATCCTTTCGGTGGCATGCTTGGATCTGCGTCACGCATCCCCTGCCCGCCGATCGGCAGCTGCTTTGCTGCCGCGTCCAAACCGAAGGCGGCAACGCCGAACCCGAAAATCGGAACGGGCAACAGCGTCGCCCAATCAAGGGCGGCGGTGCCGCCGCCACTCAGCAGGTCGAAGACGCAGAGGAGCCCGAGAAACACGAACATGACGACAGCGGTCTCCCGCTTGAAGGTCTTTTGCCTCATGGTGGAATCTCCTTACAGGCGGGCGGCCTGGATATGCATCCAGTCGAAATTGCGAGCCCGGCCGAGAGACACCCAGCCTTCCGCCTCAAAGGCACGCCAGAACGGGATGGCATCATCTTCTGACAGGCGGGCGCGGGGGCGCTTCCAGGAGAGTTGATTGCGCTCCGGATCAAAGTCGATCGCAATGCCCCAGGAATGCATGGAATAGCGTGAGCCGCCGCGCATCCGGCGAACGTTCAAGGATCCGCCGAAGAGATCGAGGCCGAGCGCCTTGATCTCCCGATCGGAGTAAATCCCGCGAACCTTCTCGAAAACCCGGGATGCGGACGATGCGACCTCTTCATGAAGGGTGATCCGCCGCACGGTCACGTCCTTGTCCCAGGCAAGGCGCATATCCCAAGGCACATCGACCCGGGTCTGACGGGCACCAACAGCCCCATAGAATGCAGCAACATCACGTTGCCGCGGCCAACTGCCTTTCCGGCCGTCATCGCGCTCTTCCTTGTCGCGATCCGGAATAAAGCCCTTTTCTTCGAACGACACACGTGAGGATGTTGTCTTGAGCGCTGTGACGGTTGCGTCATCCGCCGCGCCGCTCACCGGGAGCCCCGCGGCGCTCTGAAAAGCGCGCAGAGCATGCAGCGATTTCACGCCGATGCTCCCGTCGATTTCCCCGCAAGCGAACCCATGGGCGGTCAACCGCATTTGCAGCC
>CALDSI010000215.1 GCA_937911395.1 uncultured Labrenzia sp. | reverse complement strand
AGCGCTTGTCGTCCGAAGACGTGCGCATGAATGGTGCCAGCATAGTCTACCTAGACCTGGATAGTCTGAAGGAAGTCAACGATATCCATGGGCATATGGCTGGAGATTGGCTGATCATAAGCCAAGCCGTCCGGATACGAAAGCGTCTTGGGCCGGATGCGCTGATCGGCCGGATAGGTGGCGACGAATTTGTTATTTTGGTAGAAGGCCGGGTCGGGGAAGACCACTTCCCGAGCAACCTGGTTGGATTGTTTGATGACCTCATCGAGCCAATTGAATTTGAGGGGCGTCTGATTGATGCATCCTGCAGTGCAGGGATTGCGCGGTTTCCGGACCATGGCCGAGGCATACTCGATATCATTCGATCCGCTGATGTTGCTCTTCAAAGGTGTAAGGCTGAAGGCAAACGGTCTTACAGGCTGTTCGACAATAGGATGGATGAGGAGCGTTGCGAACGCCGAAAGCTGCGCAGTGAACTGGCGACTGCCCTTCAGGACGATCAGTTTGAATTGTTTTATCAGTCGATTGTGGTTTCCGAGACAGGCGTACGGGCCCATGCTGAAGCTCTCATTCGCTGGCGTCATCCGGAACGCGGACTTGTCTCTCCAGGAGTATTTTTGCCCATTGCCAAGGAAGCCGGGTTTACATCCGAAATCGACAATTGGGTGTTGGAGCGGGCTATCCGCGATGCCAGCAATTGGGGCGGAACCGGTGTTTCTGTCAACGTGAGCTCAAGCCAGTTCCAGGAAGAAGGTTTTGCCGAGCACGTCGCAGACCTTCTGATGACCTATGGTTTGTCCGCTGACCAATTACTTCTTGAGATCACGGAGGATCTGGTGCTTGAGGAAGACCAGTGCACCCAGAAGGTCTTTGCTGAACTCCGTGACATGAATATCGGCCTGGCGATTGACGATTTCGGAACCGGTTACTCCAGCTTGAGTTATCTGCACAAGTACCCCTTCAACACGATGAAGATCGACCGTAGCTTCGTGGCACGGATTGGGATCAGTGAAGAAAACGACATGCTCGTCCGCACGCTGCTTGGAATTGCCAAGGTGATGGGAATGAAAACCATTGGCGAAGGTGTTGAAACCCAAGAACAGCGGGACTTTTTGGTGAATGCGGGCTGCGAATACCTGCAAGGCTATTTGTTCGACCGGCCGGCACCTTTGGCCGAAACCGGTTTAAAACGCGCCAGCTGACGCATTCCGTTTTTAAGTGTTTTAGCTTTCTGGCGTTTTGCGCATCAGGACCCAGGCCAAGAAGCCAATAAACGCGAAAGTTCCCAAATTCATAAGTGTATCGACAGGATCACCGATAAGCATTTTTAAGCCTCCTTCGGATTGTCGAGGATGAGCGCCTTTATCAGGCAAACCAGCAGCAGCATCGTTATAAACACGAATGGCAAAGCGCCGAGGGCGATGAGTGTCCTCACGGCCGACATCGATCCCGACAGGATCATCGCTGCCCCGAGTATGCCCAGCAAGCCACCCCAGATGACCTTGATCTTTGTGCTCGGGTTTTGATTGCCGCCGGTTGAAAACATGCCGAGTACGAAGGCTGCACTTACCACACTCGTCACAATGAACAGGAAGGCCGCCAGAATGGTTGCCAGTGTGGTCAAGGTGGCCAAGGGAAGGCGATCAAGCAGTGCGAACGTCATGCGCTCTACGTTGGTCTGTGTCAAAGCCAACAACTCGCCCTTGCCGTTGAGGGTCTCAAAGATGCCAACACCGCCAAAAGCGCCAAACCAGATGGTGGAGAACAGGGTTGGGCCAATCAGGACGCCGAGAACAAATTCACGGATCGTACGGCCCTTGGAAATCCGAGCGACAAAGACCCCGACGAACGGACCCCAAGCGATCCACCAAACCATGTAGGTCAGCGTCCAGTCCTGAAACCAGCGGCCGATCTCGTCGCCGTAGAAGGTAAAGGTGCGGAAGCCGGCGGGGATGACATCGGCAATGTACATGCCGATACCGCCAATCACCGAATTCATCAGGAATTCGGTCGGACCCATGATGACGGTGTAAGCAACAAGCGCGATCGCAAGGCTCATGGCGATGTTGGACAACTTGGCCATGCCGGTGCTGAGATCGACCATCAGCGGAGGGATATAGGCTATCACCATCACAATGAAAATCAGGCCAACAAGCCATGGCGCAGCCGTTTGGGTGCCGGCAAGCACGGACACGCCATCGGCAACCTGAAAAACACCCATGGCAATCGATCCGCCGACACCGATGGCGATTGCCGCAATCGCCATGAAGTCTGAAAACCAACCGACAAGACTGGCCCATCTTTCGCCGGGAAACAGGCTTTTGATGGGCGCGCTGACCAGCATCGGCGTGCCCCTCCGGAAGCTGAAATAAGCAATTGCCAGCGCCGTTGTGCCATAAATTGCCCAGGCATGAATGCCCCAGTTAAAGTTTGTTGCCAGTAGCGCGAAATCTGCAGCTTCCGGGACCGATGTCTTGTCTTTCAAAAACGCGAAATGAGTCAGAGGCTCGGCCACTGCCCAAAACAACAGTCCGACACCCATTCCGGCGGCAAACAGCATGGCGATCCAGGTCGGTGTTGAGTATTCAGGCCGGTCATCATCGGCGCCGAGGCGGATGTCGCCAAAACGGCTGAAGGTCAGACCAAGACAGAACAAAAGCATGATCGTGACAGACAGCATCACGAACCAGCCGCGGCTTATGAAGTACTGATCAACGATCTCCCGCGCGATGGCCTGTAGGCCTTCCGGGTCGATGACACCCCATACGCCGACGACGGCGCACAGTCCAATGGAGCACGTGAGAAGCAGGCGGTTTGAATCCAAGGGGGCCTCCAGACAGAATTGGCGACAGCTAGCCAATCTAGTGATCCATGCCTAGGCCGTCAGAAGCGCACCGATGCATTCCGATCGCGAGAAGACAAAACAGGGGCTCACTTCAACCTATGAAGTGATCGGACCCTCTTGACGTCAAGCCAACTCAAGTCTTCAGTTAGAAAGCCATGCTCCGATATCCGCCCAAAAGAAACTCAATTTTCGCGACGGCGCAGTTTGGCAGGATGCGATTTTAAGAGGCGCCTTGGGAGGGGATGTGCTCAATCATAGTCAACCGATGGTGGAGACGTCTCCGGCTGTCTCCGATGAAATACGAAAAACCACCTGTTACATGTGTGCCTGCCGATGCGGGATCAACGTCCATCTAAAGGATGGGAAAGTCGCATATATCGAGGGCAATCGTGATCATCCGGTGAACAAAGGCGTGCTTTGCGCCAAGGGCGCATCCGGGATAATGCAGGTTACTGCGCCGTCCAGATTGCGCAAACCGCTCAGGAGATCAGGCCCGCGTGGATCGGGTGAGTTTGAGGAAATCAGCTGGGAAGAAGCGCTGAAAACGGCCGTTTCCTGGATGGGGCCGATCCGCAAGACCGCTCCTGAAAAACTGGCATTTTTCACAGGTCGAGATCAATCTCAGAGCTTCACCAGCTTTTGGGCACAGAACTTCGGCACACCCAACTATGCCGCCCATGGTGGCTTTTGCTCAGTTGATATGGCAGCTGGCGGTATCTACACGATCGGAGGCGCCTTTTGGGAGTTTGG
>CALDSI010000214.1 GCA_937911395.1 uncultured Labrenzia sp. | reverse complement strand
CCGCTGTCCTCCGGAGCAAAACGGTATGCCGACCTGATAATCGCGCCGCGCGGAGGCGAGTTCGATGATCAGGCTGGCGCCACCATTCGCAACGTCTCCCGAGGTGTGATCGGCGTCGCGGTCATTCAGGGGCTGCTGACGGGCGTTATCCTGATCGCCTTTGCAGTACCGTTGGCCGGTCTGTTGACCTTCGTGGCGCTGATCCTCTGCATCATCCAGATCGGACCGGCTCTGGTGATCCTGCCGACAATCATCTGGGCCTGGAGTTCATGGGAGTTGTTGCCAGCGCTTCTCTTCACCGTCCTGATCGTACCGGTCATGCTGGTCGACAATGTGCTCCGCCCGATTCTGATGTCCCGCGGCCTCGATGTGCCGATGCTGGTGATCCTGATCGGTGTCCTCGGCGGCACGCTAGCCTACGGCCTCATCGGCCTGTTTCTCGGACCGGTGATCCTGTCGGTTTTCTATGAGCTGGTGATTGCTTGGGTGAAAGCCGGGGAGGGCTAGAAATAGTTATTATTATCAATATTAGATAGACACATAAGAGGATGGGATTTGAAATAGGTTTACACAATTGAACCGCGACCTGAACCGGCTGATATGGAAGGAGCGTGCAAAAACAATCGCGGCTGTGATTGGTGTTTTGCTCGCAGTCATCGCGTTTTTATTGCTGATCTTTTCCTTGATGTTCCCGCTTTCATTAAGAGACACTGAGAAAGTCGAAGGTGTTGTGATCCATCACTCGAAACACCAGAGCAACATGGGGCCGGGCGCTACTATTCTGAGGGTTCGGCTTGTTGACGGCCAAGAGGTTTCAGTCACAACAAAAAGGAAACGTACTCCGAAAATTGGAGACCGGATCCAACTATCCAAGCATAAAAACATGTGGGGGCATAGTTTCTACATGATATCTCGCGCCTTGCGAGATTCCTCCGCGAAAACAGCCATCGAGTAGAAAATCAATCCCCGACAAGCCGTGTGGCCGTAAAGGGGAACAGGCGGTCGTTGCCGAGCATGAACACGGAGTATTTCCGGCGCTTGAAGATCATGCTGAACGCTTCGTGGGTGACGTTGAGCCCACCGGTGAGAGCCCCAAAGGCCGGCAAAACCAGGCGGCTGCCATCGGTGACAAAACACGCGCGGCGGATGGAACGGCCGAACCTGCGGACGCGGGCAGCCGGATGAAGGTGTCCGCAAACCTCGCCAAGCGCCGCCGTGGCTCCGATCTGCTCAACCGGCTCATGGCGAAAGGTGAGGGGGCCGATCTGAATTTCATCGACAGTCTCGCCGCACAGGCGCACAGGCGCTACCGGGTCGTGGTTGCCGGTCACCCAGATCCATTCCCGGTTCAGCTGCAAGGTTGTGAGCATTGCCCGGTAGGGCGCGGGCAGACGGTCAGAGCCGTCCGCGTCATGAAAGCTGTCGCCGAGGCAAATGACCCGCGCAGGGTCGAAGGCATCCATGACGGCGGCCAACTTCTCCAGCGTGGTCGCTGTGTCATAGGGCGGCAGCATGATACCGCGGCGGGCAAAACTGGAGCCCTTTTCAAGGTGAAGATCCGCAACGATAAGCGTTGCTTCGTCCGGCCACCACAGTACACCGCTGTCATGAAGGCCGACAAGCTGACCATTGATCTGAATGTCATGACACACAGGCGCGGCAGTATATTTGCGCAGGTGTGACGTGAGTGCACTCATTCCATGGCCTCCAGCAGCAGTTCCGACGCGGCCTCCTCCAAAAGGGAATCCATTGCCTCGCCATAGACAGGTTCCTTACCGATTTCAAGAAGGACCGGCACGGCGAGTGGAGACACGTGCTCCAGAGCAGTATGCGTGATTCGTCCGCGAATTCTGGCGAGAAGATCGCCCAATCTAGAGATATCCAAAAGTCCTTCGGCGGCATCGTTCCAGGTTGCCTGCAACAGAATGTGATCCGGTTCGTGACTTCGAAGAACATCGTAGATGAGATCCGTCGAAACGGTTACTTGCCGGCCGGACTTCTCCTGGCCCGGATGGCGGCGTTCAATCAAACCGGCAATCACGGCGCAATTGCGGAATGTCCGCTTCATCAGGCTGGATTCGGCAAGCCAGGCATCAAGGTCATCCCCGAGGATGTCCTGATCAAAAAGCTCCTGTAGCGGGATCTTTCCGGAGGAAAACAGAAGTGACAGATCGCCAAGCCCCCATATGGCCAGGGCATAGTCGTTGGCGACAAACCCCATTGGCTGGGCACCCATCCGCTCCAGCCGTTTGGTGAGCAGCATGCCGAGGGTTTGGTGCGCGAGCCGTCCCTCGAACGGATAACAGATCAGGTAATGCTTGTTGGACCGTGGGAAGGTTTCCACCAGAAGACCGTCGCGGCTTGGCAGGACGGACTTGTCCTGTTGGATTTCAAGCCAGTCACGGACTTGACCGGGCAAGGCTTTCCAGGTGTCGGGAGCTGCAAGCATCGCACGCACGCTCTCCGCCAGATAGGTGGAGAGCGGGAACTTCCCGCCCATGTAGGACGGGATCATCGGATTGTCGGTCTGCGCGCGCGAGACATAAGCCTCATTCTCCCGGAGGCCTTCGAACCTCAGAACTTCCCCGCCGAAGATGAAGGTGTCGCCCGGGGCCAACTGCTCGATGAAATACTCCTCGATCTCGCCAAGCACGCGTCCTCCTCGGCCAATCGGTGTCCGGCGCCCGGCCGCCTTTGATTTGACGAGCCGCACTTTCAGCATCGGGGCTTCAACGATCGTGCCGACATTCAGCCGGTATTGCTGAGCGATCTTCGGGTGGGCGATCCGCCAAAGACCATCCTTGCCTTTCCGAAGCTTGGCATATTGCTCGTAAGACTTCAGCGCATAGCCGCCGGTCGCAACGAAATCGAGGACCTTTTCAAAGGTTTCCCACTCCAGCCAGCGGTAGGTTTCCGACGCGCGGATTTCGTCAAAGGCCTGTGCCGGAGCAAGGGGATCGGCGCAGGCCAAACCAAGCAGGTGCTGGGCCAGCACATCCAGCGCGCCTTTTCGAAGCGGCGGTGTGTCTTGGTCGCCTTTTTTGGACGCTGCGAGTGCGGCCTGGCACTCCAGAACCTCGAACCGGTTGGCTGGGATCAGGACCGCCTTGGACGGCTCGTCCATGCGGTGATTGGCCCGGCCGATCCGTTGGGCAAGGCGGCTGGCGCCCTTGGGCGCGCCGATGTTGATCACGAGATCTATGTCGCCCCAGTCGATCCCCATGTCGAGAGAGGAGGTGGCAACCACCGCCCGCAACTGGCCGGAGGCCATGGCCGCCTCGACCTTGCGCCGCTGGCCGACATCCAGGGATCCATGATGAAGGGCAATGGGCAGCGTGTCTTCGTTGATCCGCCAAAGCTCCTGAAAGACGGCTTCCGCCTGGCTGCGGGTGTTGACGAAGAGCAACGAGACGCTGTGCTGTTTGATCAGCTGATAGATGTCGCCCATGGCATAGCGGCACGAGTGACCCGACCAGGGCAGGCGTTCTTCCGACTCTAAAATGGAAATGTCCGGCTCAGCCCCGCCCTTGACCTCGACCAAGGAGGATAGGGCCCGGGTGCCGTCCAATGGCTGGCCGACCAGATAAGCGCGCAGGTCATCGGGTTCTGCGACGGTCGCAGAAAGACCAATCGTCCGCATCTCAGGCGCCAGTTGCCGCAGGCGTGCAAGGCCAAGCGCCAAGAGATCGCCGCGCTTGGACGTCACGAGTGCGTGGAGTTCGTCGAGGATGACCGTTTTCAGCGATGAGAACAGCTTTTCAGAAGCCGGATCTGACAAGAGCAGCGCGATCTGCTCCGGGGTGGTTAGCAGGATATCCGGCGGGTTAGTCTTTTGCCGTTGCCGCTTGTGGGACGGTGTGTCGCCGGTCCGGGTCTCAATGCGAAACGGCAGCCCCATCTCGGTGACCGGTGCTTCCAGGTTCCGCGCGATATCAACGGCGAGTGCTTTCAGCGGGGAGATGTAGAGCGTGTGGATGCCACCTGCCTGACCGGGTTTGCGCTTGCCGCGGTCGTCCAGTTCCACAAGGCTTGGCAGAAACCCGGCGAGCGTCTTGCCTGCACCTGTTGGGGCAATCAGCAATGTGCTTTGTCCACGGCGCAGACATTCGACCAGTTGCAACTGGTGTGTCCGCGGGCTCCAGCCGCGGGATGAAAACCAGTTCTGAAATCTGTTAGGAAGAAGCGCTGCGTCCATATCGACCGTTTTAGGGAGTGTCGTGTGAAATTGCGAGGGCGCTGGTCTTTCAAAATACGCGGCCTATAGTCCCGTTCATGAGCGAGCTCCTGACCCTCACCCCTGAAGGCCTTTATTGCCCGGAGGCGAAAGCCCATATCGATCCGGTCCGTCCGGTCGAAAAGGCGATTATCACGCATGGTCATGCCGATCATGCACGGGCCGGGCATGGTGCGGTGCTCGCAACCGGGCAAACCCTCGACATTATGGCGATCCGGTACGGCAACGACTTTTGCGGTCAGGCGCAAGCAATCGGATATGGCGAGCAACTTACCGTTGGAGGCGTCAACGTTTCGCTGCACCCGGCAGGCCACGTGCTCGGATCGGCGCAAGTTCTCTTGTCGGCAAATGGGGAGCGCACGGTGGTGTCCGGCGATTACAAACGGCAGGCAGCTTTGACCTGCGCGCC
>CALDSI010000213.1 GCA_937911395.1 uncultured Labrenzia sp. | reverse complement strand
AAAAGTCTGCGAAACGACAAGACCGGCGGCGCTGCGTGCGCACCGGGCTTTCTCTAACCACTGGATAGTGAAGTCTAGTCGCCCTTTTTCTGGGCCTCAGGAGAGTTTTGATACCGCTTATGCTCCTGGGCAAAAACCACATAATACTTGTAGATGTTGCCGACATACCGCACCGGTTCTTGGCTGATGCGTCTGCCGACGATCCACTCGACATTTCCGAACCACAAATTCGGATCATAGCCCTGTTGTTCTGCTTCCGCCCGCAGTTTTTTGAAGCGGCTCGGACCTGCATTGTAGGCAGCGAGGGCGAAGAATGTCTGGTTTGCCGGATCATGTTCCAGGTCTGAGAAGTACTGGTCTGCCAGATACCGCAGGTATTTCACACCGGCATGCACGTTTGTATCGGCATCTTTTTCAACCCCTTTGATGTTGATGGGAGATCCTGCTGCGGTCGTCGGCTTGATCTGCATGACACCGACAGCGCCGGCGTTGCTTCGAGCGGTCTGTTTGAACTGGCTTTCCTGATAGGCCTGTGCAGCAATCAGAAGCCAATCGATGTCGAACTGCTGGCCATATTTTTCAAAGACTGCGGCCAGTTTGTCGAATTGCTCCCGGCGTTTTTCATCATTCAGATCTTTGAGATAATTTGTCTCCTTGAGGTAACGCTTGAGGATAATGTTGCCCAGTAAGGTTCCCTTTTCGACGGTCTTGGAAAAGGTGTTCATCTCCTTTAGCAAATCAGGAGCTTTCGGGCGGACCGCAAACGCGACTTGCGCATCTGTGCGCACGGCTGCATCCGGATGGATTTTCAATCCCTCGACGATCTGCATCCAGAAGTCTGCCTTGTGTTCGTCGATGATGATCATCGGAACGCCACCCGCCTTCACCAGATCGATCAGGTCTTCGTCCTCCAGCTTTTCATCTGCTGGAACAATCTTGACCGGGGCTTTTCCATCGGCGTTCAGCTTCTTGTTCAAGGCAAGAAGGCTGTCGTGATAACTTGATGATGATCGGACGTAGATTTTTTTTCCGGAAAGGGCCTCAGGTGAGGTCAGGTCGTCAATACCAGCTGCCGTCAGAGGTACTTCCCGTACGCCCGTAAACAACGGGGAGGAAAAGTCGACGAGTTTCTGCCGCTCTGGAGTGATTGTGAGATTGCCAAGAGCAATATCACCGCGGCCGGCAGCCAGATCGATGAAGAGTGTTTCCCTAGGGGTAGGCATCATCACGATTTGACCTTCCCGAACCTTCTTGCCGTGTTTCTTCTCCAGAAACTTGCCGAGTTCGGTTGTCATATCGACGGCGGTGCCGCGTTGAACGCCGTTGTCAATGAAATAGAAGGTCTTCGAAAAGGGAACGAGAACACGGAGATAACCGCGTTCTGCGATCGCATCAAAGGCACCGGTAAAGGGCTCGCGCAGGATCTGCTCGAGCTCATCTGAAAGCCGGGTCTCCATCGCGTTGGGCGATCCTGGCACGAGAAAAAGTGCTAGGATCGCTAATGCAATCACCGACCCCAAACGTTGTAAGCTGAACCCGTTTATCATGGCGCTCCCCCCAGATGTACCGTAAGGGAACTCAATCAAACTTGCGTGGAGCTTTCAAGACAGAGGCTGGCGATAACTCGGCATCACCGTCTGAACGTCAGATCGACTGTTCCGACCTTGAAACCACCTTTCGTGACATCTGCAGTGTTGCGAACAGTCCGGCGATCGGTCTGGGTAAGGGTATCTGTAAAGCGCAGCAGGATTGAACCGTTTTCCAGCGGAACATCGGCAATGTAGGAAAACCGCAAGGCTCCATCTGCACCCGTCTCAACAAGGGTTGGCGCTATCACATCAGATCTTTGGCCGACATACCGGCCATCGCCAACCTTTTCGAAAAACCAGGTCTTGGTGTCCCGTTCACCATCGTCATAAACAAAGTCTTCGCGCAGCCGGAACATTTTGGTCTTCGGGTTCCACGTGCCGGTCAGATACACAGTGAACGGTCGGTAGACGCCCGCAAACTTGCTCTCAAAGACGCCTTTGCCAACGGTCTTGCCGCGGAAAAACTCCTCAAGGACCAGTGGTTTTGCAGCCTGCGCTGGTGGCGCAGCAAAACCGGCAAACACAAGAAACGAGAACGCAACCAAGAAGACTGTCATGGTTCTAAGGATGGAAAA
>CALDSI010000212.1 GCA_937911395.1 uncultured Labrenzia sp. | reverse complement strand
AAATCGGCCAAGACCATAGCGCACCCGACACTAAAGAACAAAGCAGGAAGATCTATGCTGGTGCCGGGGCCGGAGCCGGATATGGGTGAACCGAAGGTATTCACGATCCCGGACCAGGTGACCGAAATCGTTCTTCTGGGCGATGGCGACAGTGACCGGTTTACAGCTGAACAGGTTCATGCCCGGGCGGCCCGCCGCTTTGCGGCCGAGGGACGAACCATCCGGAGCGTTTGGGCGCCGGACGGCATGGATTTCAACGATCTTTTGAAAGCAAATCTCGGGGGTGCGGCTGCGTGAGCGAGACGACGAACAATCAGGACGCCCGCGAAAGCAATTTGGGCCAGATCCGCTCCATCATGCAGGGCGGTGCCGCTGCGCCGCTTTCTGACGACATGCCCCCCATGCCCCCCTCCGATGGGATGGCCAACGACAATCAGAGTGAAGCGCGCCCCGAAGATGGGCCTTTGAACCCGGATATTCTCTGCGCCGGGGAGCCGGAAACCGATATCGGCAACGGGCGGAGGTTTCTCCACCGAAACCGGGAAGATGTTTTGCACGTCTCCAATATCGGCTGGCATGTCTATGACAGTTACCGTTGGGCCGAAGATGAAGACGGCCGCTTTATCCGCCCACGGGCACACCAGACGGCTGAATCCATCCTGGACGAAATCGAATTCATCACGCCCACGGCGCGCGAAGAACGAATGATCGCCGCCATGCTGGAGATCGAAGACCGGTATTATGAGCTGCGGGGCAAAGGCAGCAAGGCGACGGCGCAGGAAAAGACAGAGCTGGTGACCCTCACATCGACCGTGCAAAACGGTCTTGACGCCGAAAAGGCCATTGCCGGCCGCAAGGCCGCCCGTCGCCGGTTTGCCAAAACGTCCGGATCATCGGGAAAGATGGACAACATGCTGCGGGAGGCTGCGCCTTATCGTGCAAACCTTTTGCGCGAGCTGGATGCCGACCCGTTGGCAGTCAATCTGAAGAGCGGCACCCTTCGGTTCATTCAGGAGGATGATCCGGACAATCCGGATCCCGATGAACCGCGCTCGATCTGGCGTTTGCGCCATGATGCGCATGATCGCGCCGACCTGATTTCCAAACTGATGCCGGTCGATTATGACCCTGCGGCCACGCCGGTCCAGTTTTTGAAGTTTCTGGAGGATGTGCAGCCGCGGGAAACCATGCGGTCGTTTCTCCAGCGGTATTTCGGCTATTGCCTGACCGCGCTGACATCCGAACAGGTGTTTGTGTTCTTCTATGGCGAGGGGCGCAACGGCAAATCGACGCTTGTCGATGTCCTGGCACAGATCATGGCCGATTACTCCACAACCGTCCCGTTTGAGACGCTCGCCGGGGATGACCGGCGCAAGGGCGGTGAGGCCACGCCGGATCTTGCCCGCCTGCCTGGCGCCCGCATGGTGCGCGCGGCCGCGCCCGAACAGGGCTTGAAGTTTCGGGAAAGCATGATCAAGTCCCTGACATCGGGTGAGCCAATCCTGATCCGCCGTCTCCACGCGGAGTTCAATGAGGTCTATCCCACGTTCAAGCTGGTGATCTCCGGCAACCACAAGCCTGATGTGCGCGGGGCGGATGATGGCATCTGGCGGCGCGTTCTTCTCGTGCCGTGGGATGTTCAGATCCCGAAAGACCAGGTGGACCGGCGCTTGCCGGAAAAGCTTTGGGAGGAGCGCGCCGGCATCCTCAACTGGATGATCCAGGGGGCGCTGGAGTATCTGACCTTCGGCCTGATGATCCCCGATGAGGTCCGCGCGGCAACCGACACCTACCGCGAGGAAAGCGATCCTGTCGGAGCCTTTATCGAGGCCTATTGCGAAGTGACCCGGAACCCCGAGGACACACTGGATCCGCGCACACTCTATACCGCCTATAAAATGTTCTGTGATGCGGAGAACCACAATGTGTGGTCAGCCGCGGTCTTCAACCGGCACATGCCGCACAAGGCAAAGAAGCTCGGCTTTTCCAAGAACAAATCCAAGGGGATGACCGTTTATCGCGGCATACGGCTGAAGGACGATATCTCAAGCTCGATCAATGACGGGGAGCAACGCGGCTTTGGCGTTTGACCGTCCATCACTGCCCCCTCTGCCACCCCCGATGGATGCCCGATCTGGAGCCGTCCTCCTGGCCAAATGCGACCGCATGCCCGGAAATTGGCATCAAATGAGGGAGGGAAGGGACGCAACAGCCGATGGCCGTTTTCTTCCTTCCCCCGGATTTCTTCAAACATAACAGAGGCTTCGGACGGAAGGGACGCAAGGGACGCAATTCGCGGGTACGCGCGTGAGAGGGGTGTGGGGTCCGGGGTAATTTAAAAAACGAAAAAACGTTCTCATGCGTTTTATTGAAAACTGCCTCCCTTCCTTCCCTCAAAGGGCTTTGAACGGAAATAAACAATGAAAAACAGAGATTTAAACGAGGGAAGATAGGAGGGACGCAAGGGTTTTGGGCTGGTTGCTTGCGTCCCTTGCTCCCCTCATCATCAAACTGCGGGAAAGATGGCCATGAAACAGAAGATCTGCATCGAGAAATTGCTGAAATGGGCGTATTGCGAGGAATTGCCGAAGGCTGGGTTTGACGGCCGCAGCCGCGAACGATCGGGCTGGTCATCGGTCGAAACGTTTTTCCAGCTGCTGACCAAGATCGATGACAACGAATATGGCGTGGTACCGACGCTGAATGGTCTGGATGGCGATCCGCATCAGGATGCACTCCGGGTTCACGCGGCTGTAGCCAGCCTGTCGGAGCTGGTTCTGGAATTTCCTGAACACTGGAACCCGATGCCCGAGATCGCGGTCCATGACAAGCACTGCGCCATGGCGCTGAGCGCGGCCCGGTTCGGGATCAAAAACTCCGCGCGCGCTCCGTTCGATCTGATCCGCAAGCATGCGATCCTTGGCGGGTGTCCGGATTGGGAAGGTCCGGTCCCGGAGTTGAAACCGGTGATGAACGGAAGCGGTCAGCCGATCTGGTTTCAGCTGCGGGTGGAGCACGCGATCGATGGTAACGGCAGGCCGGTGGAGCGCAAGCACGAAACGGAAGACGGATGGAATCGGAACACCAAGGCGCCCAAGGCGGGGGCCTATCAGAAGTTTTATTTTACGCCGGATCCGGTCCCGGTTCTGATCGGTCGGGGCGAGTATCAGCTGTGGTGGTCGCACCTCAATGTTTTGACAGATAAGCTGGCGGAAACGCTGGATAAATGGGACGTGCAGCCGACCCAGCGCCCGGCTGAACCGTGGGCTGAGACAGATGGTGAGCGGGTTGCCCGTACGCCGACCATCCACGCAGCGTTGTGATTTTTTTCTTGACGTGACAGCGGCGCTTGACATACAACCGCCGCACTGAAAAAGAAGTTCGACCCCGTGAGCAACCCTCGCGGGGTTTTTTATTGGCCGGAGCCAAACCTCATGACAGCGTTAGAACAACTGAAGGCGCAGGCCAATGCGGTCTGTGCATGCGATGGTGTGTCCGCCGCGACTAAAGCGAAATGGCAAACGTTGGTTTTGCACGCTACATGGCAGGGTAGTGACGCCAAAAAGGTCCTAGACGATCTGATGGGTTGGTGATGTTCGATATCATCGACAAGGCGGCAAAATACTGGCCGGACATGTCGTTTGATCCTGACTTCTATGATGCCAAGGCCTACCTCCGGGAGCGATTGCCGGACATGCTCTGGATTGAAATCGTTCCTGGCGAAATGGGCGGGGCGGATGTCACCGTTGGTGTTGCCGATGGCGAGCCGATCGAGGTGACGATCTGATGCGGGTAAGCGTTAGCTGGTCTGACATTGATGGACTTCGGCGGTTCGACAACGCGCTGAAGTCGTTGGGCGAGAAGAAGATGCGCCAGGTTGCGAACCGGGCGCTCAACGCTGCCGGTGATCAGGGACGCACTCAGGTCGTGAGAGCTTTGGCAAAGCAGACAGGCCTGACGCAAAAGGTGGTCAAACGCTACATCAAGGTGAAGCGTTCGGATTGGGGTCATCTTGAATACCGGATTAACTCAAATAGCCGGGACGTTCCCCTCAAATACTTTAAACCGAAGGAAGTAGACGGCGGAACGATCGCCAAACCCTTCGGCGAGAAGACTTTCTATCCTGATGCGTTCTTCCGCGGCGGCCGCTTCCCGGCGAGGCGCGTCGATTTGCCAGGCAAGATGAATGGCCATGTGTTTGTTCGCAAAGACAGGCTGGGCCGGACGATCATGAAGGCCAAATCCGGGGTGAACATTTCGGAGCAAATGGTCAAGGATGCGAGCGCAGACGCATGGCATTCGACCATTGGTCGCGTGTTGCCGGTCAAGCTCGAAGACCAGATCGAGCAGGCAACGAACGGTGTCTTCAGCTGATCGGCAGCGCCCGTGAAACACCCCCGTGAAACATTAGGGACCGTATACCGGGTTTGTCAGATAACGGGGTGCAAACCGGCCGAAATCCTGTCTGAAAAACACCTCAAAAAGTTGGGTTGTCAGAGTTGTCAGACCCCGGTTTCAGGTTGTCATGCGGAGCTTTGAGATGGAAGGCGAGAAGCTGGTAATGACCACTTCGGCGGCAGTTGCTGAACGCGATGGGATTACCAAGCAAGCCGTCACGAAAATGGTCCGTGCGCTGGTCAAAAACCATGACCTGCCCGTGGAGCGCGACGGCCGTGGCCGTGTTGTTCGTTTCTCGTTAGCGCATTTTGATCATCATCGTGATCAATTCGCATCGTCTGAAAAAACAGCAGCGGCTCGTCCATCCGCGAAAGCATCAATCAGCGTTGTCGCTGAATCGGACTCACGTGATGAGGCACTTCGGCAAGAGGCATGGCTTAAAGTCACACGTGCTCGTTTGCAGCATCAGGAAGAGCTCGGCGATCTCATTCGTGTAGACAGGTTGACTGACGGCATACAGCGATGCGGTCGGGAAATTCAAAGCGCGATTTCTCGATTGCCCAATCACGCTGACGATCTTGCCATGGAGGTATCTAAAGAAGGCGCGCACGGGTTGCGTATCGCGCTTCGTAAAATTGCATTCGAGCTGAGCAAGCGGGTTGCTGATCAGCTGGAAAAAATTGCTGAAACGGCTCCCGAAAACGACCCGATGATAGAAGACGCAGACAATTGACCCATCATCCAGGTGCGTTGGCTTTTCTCTGCCGGGAACTGGCTGAAACCATTCGGCCTCTTCCTCCGAAACCATTCAGAGAGTGGTTGAGTTCGAATATCGTTTTGGTCGATGGGCCAAAGAAAGGCGACTTCTGGTCCGCAGAAGACGCGCCATATTTGCTAGAAATCGCAGACTGTTTGTCGATCGAGCATCCCTGCAATTTTGTGACAGTGCGAAAGGCGCAGCAGACCGGGGTCTCCATCCTGGCGCTTTCTTGGTCGCTGTATCTCGCGGACGAGGCGCCGGACAACATACTGTACGCCGTCCCGGGCATAGATGCTTTGCAGGACATGAACAGCGGTAAGCTTCAGCCGCTTATAGACAATTGGCAACTTGAGACTGGTAAGCGGATAATTCACCCGCCGACTAGTAAGACGGGAACAGGTTCGACCACCTATGAAAAGAAGTTCGCCGGTGGATCGCTCTTTCTCGGCAATACGAACTCCAAAATGGATATGTCCGGCAAGACATCTCGATATGGAGTTAAAGATGAAGTCTCCAAGTGGGAACTTCTGAAGACCGGGGAAGATCCCGAAACGCTGTTTTTTGGCCGTTTCACTGCATTCCGCAGGACCAAGCAATTCAAAATATTCGAACTATCGACTCCGGAGATTGATACTGGAGACGAGCTGGGGGAGGAGCCGGGGCACTGCCGGGTCGATCGTTCGTTCATTCGCTCTGATCAGCGCTATTGGCACATCAAATGCCCAAGATGCTCGTTCGAACAGGCGCAGTTTTTCGAAAATCTCAAGGTCAATGAAGCGGAGCCGCACAAGTCTGTTTATCTGTGTGAGCATTGCGGTCGGGAAATCACCGAAACAGAACGAGTCATAGCGGTTCGCAATGGCCGCTTTATCGCGACAAAGTCAGGGCCGGATCGTCATCCCGGCTTTCACGTTGATGCGTTTTGCAGCTTGATGATGAGCTACGGCGATATTGCCGAAGACTGGATCAAGTCAAAAAACCTTGGCGAAGCAGGTGCAAAGGACTTTTCAAACCTGATTTTGGCTCTGCCTTACGCAATGAAGGGCAATGCGCCGGATTACCAGCGCTTGATGGAACGGCGGGAAGACTATCAGCGTGGTGTCATTCCCGCTGGTGGTTTGATTGTAACGGCCGGAGCTGATGTCCAGCACAACGGCATCTACCTTGAAGTCGTGGCGTTTGGGGAAGATCGCCAGACTTGGTCCATAGATGCAGAGTTTTTTCCTGGTGCCACCGATGATCCTGGCCGCGGCGCGTGGGTGCTTTTGGATGCATATGTTTCGAACCCGTTGAAAGATGCTTACGGTCAACTGCGCAGGATCGAAGCCTTGGCGGTTGATTCAGGTGACGGCGGCCGGGCAAACCAGGTCTATGAGTGGTGCCGTCGCGGTCCCGATCGATATGCAATCAAGGGGATGGGTGGTCGCGGTGTTCCGGCTATCGGACAACCACTCAAAAAATCGGTCACCAAATCTGGTAAACGGAAGCGTTTCGGATCGGTCATGGTTTGGCCAGTTGGAACGTGGTCCTTGAAATCAGAGCTTTACGGCAATCTTCACAAGCCTGGACTGGCTGCTGGTGAGCCGAACGACCCTCCCGGGTATTGCCATTTTGGGGCGTGGCTTGGGGAGGAATTCTTCAAGCAGCTTACAGCTGAGTATTTCGATCAGCGTTTGGTCCGTGGACGTATGATCGAAGAGTGGAAGCCAATCAGGCGGGATAACCACTTTCTCGACTGTCGGATCTACGCAATGGCGATGGCGGAACACATGGAGTTGAGCCGGATGCGGCCGGATCAATGGGCGGCGCTAAAAGCCCGTCTTATTCCGGCAGCGCCTCCCGATCTGTTCAGAGAAGAAATCAGACCATTGCCGGACGCAGAGCCCGAGTTGAGTGGCCCAGAACCTGAGAGGCAACCATCGGTCACCTCTCGCCGGCGCGATAAATTCAAACGACACAGAAAGCACTAAATGTCAGGACGGACGGTTATCACCGATCGCTTTGGTCAACCGATGCGGTCTGCGTCAAACGTGACGCGGGCAACATCTCGGTACCTGCGCGACAGCAGATCCGGTGTTATAGCAGCCCGTCCAACGAGTTTGCGTGATAGCCGTGATGACATTCGGCAGTCATGGGGCAGGGCAGCAGGCCTTGCGATTGATGTTGTTCAGAACTCCGGGCGTTTAAAAGGTGCGGTTGATCAGGTTCTTGCCGATACCGTAGGCGTAGAGCTGCAGTTATCGCCTCAACCAAATCTTATCGGGTTGGGTTACAACGATCGGGAGCGCTCGGAAATGATCCGGGTCATAATGGCTCGTTGGAAGCTTTTTGCATGGGATCCGTCCGAGTGTGATTTCCGGGGTAAGTTCACCTTACCACAGCAGATCGATATCGGTTTGCGCTGGGATATGGTCTATGGGGAGATTACCGGGCTGCTCGACTATATGTCTTCTGCAACCCGGTCCCGATACGGCATTACAACCGGAACCAAACTCTGCCTCACTCCTCCGACAAGACTTGTACAAGACACAAGCTCGATCGAGGACCTGTTTCAGGGTGTTTATCACGATGAAAACGGTAGGCCTGACCGATATCTATTTGAAGAGCGCGTCGGCGGGATTATCCGGAAAGTCCAGTATCCTGCGCGCGATGCCAGCGGGCGCCCTGTCGTTTTGCACATTTTCGACCCGCAAGACGCTACGGATGTTCGCGGTATCTCGAAACTTACATCAGCCTTCAAGAAGCATCTGCAACACGAAATGCTGGATGATGCCACACTGCAAACTGCAATTCTGCAAACAGTCTTTGCGGCGGTAATCACGAGCGAGCAGCCAGAAGCTGATGCGTTTGAGGCGTTGGAAGCCATCAAAGATCAGAAGTTCGGCAAGGATGATGATCAGGTCGATGGCAATGAGTATGCTGCTGACATGATTGCTTTTTTGCAGTCAAACTTAGATCGGCTACACGACAACGCCATAAACTTCAGTGCTGATCCGCAGATCTCTCATCTTGGCCCTGGCGAAAAGTTTGACATTAAAACCGCAGGGACGCCAGGCGGACAGTATCTTCCGTTTGCAGCTGCCCTGTCTCGCGATATGGCGCGGGCCATTGGTATCTCTTACGGCGGCCTTACCATGGACCATAGCAATGCGACCTATTCGTCGGTTCGCATGGAAACATCTTCCATTTGGCCAGTTGTCATGCGGCGCAGGGAGCGGATTGCAGCGCCGCTTTGCCAGGCGGTTTACGAAAACTGGCTGGACGAGGAAATCGGTGAAGGTCGAATTCCTTTTAAGGGAGGATACCGGGCTTATCTGGCTAACCGTGCGCGTGTGAATTGGGCGCAGTGGCAAGGTCCGGCCAAACCAACCGCAGACGATAACAAGAGCGCGAAAGCCGCATCTGAGCGCATTGATAACGGCACTTCGTCCGTCGAGATCGAAGCCGCTGATATTGGTCTGGATCCAGATGAGTTGTTTGACCAACGGCTCGCCACGCACCGTCGGTATATCGATGCAGGAATGCGCTCGCCGTATGAACGGAACGCCCGGCCATCAACTGGTGACATTGAGGACGAAGAGCCTGCAACAAAGGTTGATGTCAAATGACCGTCTCCACCCTTGTGAAAATCGGCAAAGACCAAGTCGACATCACCAGGCCGTGTGACGTAGCTCTAGCGCTTCGGAAGATCGAGCTCACTGTCACAACCGGCGATAAATCAGAAACCATTGAGCTGGGCGGTGAGAAGGTCACCTTCACACGCGCAAACGCGTCTCGTTTGGCTGGTTTGATCCGCCATTACGAAGACCAATGCCGACGCAGTACCGGGCGATCCGGACGGCGCGCTGCCAGATCCGTTCGTTGGGTCAGATAAGGAACATCAAAATGCCGGTTTATGTGAATGGCGAACTCGTCTTGTACGGGTTCGTCGGCGATGACTTTTGGCGTGAAGGCTTCACTTCTACGGAAGTTCTGGAAGCGCTCGCCGAGCACGGTACCGAAAACGACCTGCCGGTAAGATTGAACTCTGGCGGCGGTTTGGCGTTCGAAGGCCTTGCTATCTACAACGCGCTCCAGGCGCATCAAGGCAAAGTCACAATCACAGTTGATGCCATTGCCGCCTCGGCCGCCTCCATCATTGCGATGGCTGGCGACGAGATCATCATGCGGGCAGGATCGGAGATGATGATCCATGACCCATCAGGCGTCACTTTCGGTACAGCTGAAGATCACGAAAAAGCAAAAACCGCGCTGGACAAGCTCGGGTCTCAGATGGCGTCGATCTACGCTGCTCGCAGCGACAACAACGCCGAAGACGTTCGTCAAACCATGAAGGACGAGACCTGGCTGATAGCTGATGAAGCTGTTGAGGCCGGGTACGCCGATAGGGCGGAAGAGGCGAAAGCCAAGCCAGTGTCGGCCTTTGACTACCGGGTCTATTCCAAAGCCCCGGACCGGTTAGTTGCCCTTTCTAACGAAAAAGGTTGGTCGCTCCCGACAGCGGTCAGCCAATCTGCGGCGTCCGCCGCTCCCACAGGCCAGCAGGAGACCATCATGCCTGACAAAACCAAGGCGGACGAAAACGCCGCCGAAACTGACAAACTGAAAGCGGATGTTGCCGCTGAAACCAAGGCGCGGATCAAGGCGATCACGGGTCTTGAAGAAGCCAAGGGGCTTGGCGCCCTTGCAAATCACATCGCCTTCAACACCGAAACGGATGTTGAGGCCGCCAAGGCAACGCTTGCCGCTGCTCGAAATGACCTGGGTTCTAGTGAGGCGGGCCAGCAAGAGGCAGGCCAGCAAGATACGGAGACCAACGCGACGGCTTATGAGCAGCAGCGTTTGCTGGCCGCAGGCCAGGCCTTGCCAGGTGGATCACCGTCCCCTGTGAAAGCGGAGGTCAAGCCCGGGGCGATCTACGCAGCACGGCGCAAATCCCTGAAGGAGGCTTAAGCCATGGATATGAAAACTGAACAGGCGCGCAACCTTGCCTTCATTCTCACAGAGGCAAACGGGTTGCGCTCTCGGGAAACCGTCACGATCGCATCGGGTGAAGGGGTTCTTGAGCCTGGCACCCTCCTTGGTGAGGTAACAGCCACCGAGAAAAACGTTGCATCCCCCAACGGCGTGACCGTTGGCAAAGAGGGTGCAGAAACAGCCAGCGCGGTGCTTGCCTATCGCGTTGATGCAACATCCGCCGACGCCACCGCGGTCATTGTGTCCAATGACGCTGAGGTTAAGGCGCCGATGCTCGTCTATCACGCGTCCGTTGATGACGAGGCGAAGAAAACCGCGAAACAGACCCAGCTTCGCTCGGTCGGAATCAAGTCCCGCTAACCAGCGCAGAACCGACAAGGAACGCACGCAATGCCAGAAGTAGATATTTGGAGCGGCGACGGCTTTTCGATGCAAAGCCTGACCGCAGCGATCAATTCGGAGCCCTACCGGCCCGGGCAGGTGTCCGCCACCGGGATCTTTGATGAAGATGGGGTCTCTACCATTCGCATTTCCATTGAGATGCGCGACGGAAAACTCTCACTTGTTGAGCCATCGGAACGTGGTGGAAGCGGTGAAACAACGGACGACGAAAAGCGTCGTAAGTTGCCCTTCGATATCCCGCACTATCAGCGTGATGATTCAGTTCTCGCTGATGAAGTGCAGGGAATCGTCAGGTTCGGTTCTACTGAAGAACTGGAAACACTCCAGGACCGCGTTGAGCGCAAGGCAATGCGGCACGCCCGTGATCTCACAATGACCCTTGAGCATCAGCGGATTGGGGCGATCAAGGGCATCATCACGTCCAAATCCGGCAAAGTTCAAGAAAACCTCTATAACAAGTTTGGCCTTGCTGTGCCTCCGGCTGTTTCGTTGGAACTTGACGTGGAATCGACGCTTGTCACAGATCTTTGGCAAGATGTTGTGTACTCCATGGAAGACACGCTGGATGAACCGTACGGCGGTCTCCACGTGTTCACCGGACGGGAGTTCCACAAAAAGCTCTGGCAGCATAAATCGGTACGTGAAACATTTATGTACAACGGCGGTGCTGCTGTATTGCGTCAGGACGTGCCCGACGTGTTTCAGTTCGGTGGTGCTACCTGGGAACGCTACAAAACCGGAGCTAAAGCGACGTCAGACCTTGGGTCTCCGTATATCGCCGAGAATGAGGCGCGTGTTGTGCCCACGGGTGTCCCGGACCTGTTCATTACCCGATTTGCGCCGCCCGATTATGAAGATACGGTCAATAAGATGCCGCCGCTTGGTGTGCCGTATTATGCGCATCAGTATAAAAAAGAAAACGGCAAAGGCCGAAATCTTGAAGTGCAGATGAACGCAATTTCCTTGTGCACACGGCCGCAGGTGCTCCGGAAGCTCACCCTGACCTGATCGGATCTCTATCGAACGTGAAATGAAATCAGGCTCTGGCATCAGCCAGTGCCTGTTTTTTGCATGCTCAAAGCCCCGATTTTCCGGTGTTTCGACCATGCAAGGAGAAAACGAAATGTCTCGCAAGACCAAACTCATCGCATTCCCTGGTGGCGGCATCATCCCTTCGGAGATCAATGATGGAAAGGGTGACAAGGAGATCCCTCCTCATGAACCGGTACGGGTGCCCATCGAGTATGGCGATAGTCTCATCAACGATCGCTTCGCGGTTGAAGTCCCTCAATCCGAGGCGAAAAAGCCTCGGAACAAAAAGACAGCTGCTGACCCGAACATTGCGGCTTTGAAAAACAAAGTGGCGCAAGCTGAGAAGGCTGTTGCTGCCGCTAAGACGGATGAGACCAAGGCCAAAGCCCAGGAGTTCCTGGACGAGGCGAATAAAGCACTGACTGACGCACAGTCCGGCTCTTAAGGTTGCCATGAGCAATCCTTTCGACGGTTTGCGGGACGCGGTCACGGCAGAGGTTGACCTCGTCTTTGCCGAGACCCTTCGCATCAGTTTCATTAAGGATGGCCGGTCTGATCCGGATCGGCCTGATGTTGAAATCTCCGCTGTTTTGCGAACGCATGATCAGGAAAGCAGGTCGTTCAGCGGCGGTGCATCCAGAGATTTTCAAAGCGAACACGCTTCCGGCGGCGCGGTCCTTCGTATCGATCGCGCAAAGTTTCCAGATCTGTCTTTTCGAAAGCGGGACATCGTCCAGGCGCTTGATCGTCCGGGCGCACCGAAGTTCAGCGTTTTGAGTGTCGATTCGCGCAACGATGTGCGTCTTATCGTGGAGCTTGGTGAAGCATGAGCCTTTGCAGAATTGCTATTCGGCGGGCCTGTGTCCTGGCCTTAAAGGGACGCACGCTTGCAGGAGACAACGTGCTCGATAGCGAAATCGGGGCAGTCGACACCGACAAGGAAGGCAATTTGTCGGTGTCGGGTGAGGGCAGGTTCATCGCCGTTTACACCGATCAGGCGCAAGGTGGTTCTGACATGCCTGGTGCGCTCTATGAAAACGGCGAGCTGCTGGTAAGGATTGAGTTCGGCATCACTGAGCGGATGGTGATCGAAGAAGAAGACCCTGACAATCCGGGAGAGACGATCCGTTCTGTCGTTTCCGGGATCCCGTTCACCAGTGCCGCGGCGGAGACCTATCTCGATCTTGTTGGCCGGCAAGTTATCAGCGCATTGTCTCATCCAGAAAACGAGGCCGCTGATGTTTTT
>CALDSI010000211.1 GCA_937911395.1 uncultured Labrenzia sp. | reverse complement strand
CGAAGTTGGTAGCATTGAGCGTCTGTCCGTCGCTCAAATGGACCACATCCTTTGCCTCATCGAACCCGGAGACGGATGTTTCTTCCAGCAAGAGACCATGTGTTGCCACAAAGCTTGCCAGTGCTTTGAGGTAAAGCCGTGGAGCAACCCGGGCCGCCAGCGTTTCAAAGACGATGCCGTAAGGGGCTGCCTCCGCGCTCAACCAATCCGAACGGCTGCCTTGCGGTTCAACAACATAGGAAAAACCGGTTTCCACCGGTTGCCAGCGCTGTTTGCTTTCCTCGGCGCGCTCCAGATGGTGGTCCAGTTTGTCTTGTGTTGTCAGCGGCAGGATCCGGCCAAGGCGCTTGTAGCCGCAGGTGACGCCAGAGAGCTGTTCCAGGTCTCTGATATGGCCGGAAAGGCTTGAGAGCGCCTGAAACTGGAACTCTTTCTTTGGATTCCAGCGGGCTGGCATGTGCGGCATCAATGCGCCAAGCAATCCGCCACTTGCACCCGCACCAACATAACGGGCTTCCACGACAGCAACCTTCAGGCCAGCCTTGAGCCCGGCATAGGCTATCGACAGGCCGAAAATACCGGCACCGGCAATTGCCAGGTCATATCGTTCAGAAGTGCTTGCCACGTTGGTCCCCGCGCTTGATCGGCTCTCTTGGCTCCCTTATGAGGAGCTGAGAATTAGAGGCTTGGTTTAGTGGCGTGACGGACGAAGAGCAAAGAAAAACCGCTGCGGCGTTTGGCCCGCCGAACCTTGAGTGGCTGGACGGTGACGTGCCGCGCGCCGAGGGGTTTGCGGATACCTATTTCTCAAAAGCCGGCGGGCTTGACGAGACCCGGCATGTGTTCTTGTCCGGCAATGGCCTGCCGGAACGTTTTGAGGGGCGCGAGAGCTTCACCATTGCCGAGTTCGGTTTTGGCACCGGCCTCAACTTGCTGGCGGTAGTTCAGGCCCTGGAAAGTGTCGCAAATCCACCGGAGCTGACGTTCATCTCGTTTGAACTTCACCCAATGACCAGCGAGCAGCTCCGCAGGGCGTTGGCCGCGTTCCCCGAGTTGATCGATTGGGCAGAAAAACTGACGGCGATTTGGTCTCCGGAGCCAGGCTGGAACATCGTGCAGTTGGGGCGAGTGAGGTTGGTGCTCGGCGTGGGGGATGCGCGTATGTTGATTGGGGAGCTTCAAAACGCGCCCCAAGTGCTCGAACAAGCGGGCTTCGATGCCCTGCAAGTCGATGCCTGGTTTTTGGATGGGTTCAGTCCGGCAAAAAACCCGGAGCTGTGGGACGAAACGCTCCTAGCGGCTGCGGCAAACCTCACCGCCTCGGATGGGACGCTCGCGACCTACACGTCTGCGGGATGGGTGCGCCGGAACCTTCAGGCGGCGGGTTTCGAGATTGAAAAGATCAAAGGTTACGCCGGCAAGCGCGAAATGGTGATTGGCCGGAAGGCGGCATTGCGCACCTGAAGCCGATTAACTGCCAGTGAGCGCCCGTGGCATGGCTGACTGGGTCAACCGGTGCTCGATCCAATTGCTGTGCCAATCCAAAACGTCGTCTGCGGGCATTGGACGGGCAAAAGCATACCCTTGCGCATACCGGCAGCCGTAGCTGTGCAACAGTTCTGCATGTGCAGGCGTTTCCACGCCCTCTGCCAACACGTCGATGTTGTACACCCGGCCCAGGGAAATAATGAGTTTGAGCAATTCCTGGTCCTGGGCATTGTTCAGACTGTCATGCACAAAGCCCTGATCGATCTTCAAGGTATCAATCGGCAACTGTTTCAGGTAGGCGAGTGAAGAGTAGCCGGTCCCAAAATCGTCCAGCGCAAAGCGGACTGACGAGAGACGGCAATTCCGGATGATCTTCGAAACACGCTCAATGTCACTGAGGGCATCTGTTTCCAGAAGCTCGATTTCGAGCTGACACGGTTCGGCAGCCGGATGCTTCTGAAGGTGTTTGTTCAGTGTTTCTTCGAAATCGCTTGAGGTAAGCTGGAGGGCGCTCACATTTACGCTGACGGTGGTGTCGAGCCCCACATCATTCCACCGCTCAATCTGCTTAAGGGCGTTGTCCAAAACCCAGTTGCCAAGTTCGATGGCCACATCAGGGTGCCGTTCGATTGGCGGCAGGAACGCGCCTGGCATCAAAAGACCCTTTTCCGGATGTTCCCAGCGTATCAGCGCTTCGTAGCCAATGACTTCTTTCGTGGTGAGCCGGATTTTGGGTTGATAGTGCAGGCGGAAAGCGTCCGTTTTCAGGGCCTTTTTGGCATCCGCCACCTGAGCATAATATTCTGTCAGCTTGCGGTCCTGTTCCGGATCGAAGAACTTGTATTGGTTCCTGCCGGAGATCTTCGCCTCATACATTGCCTGATCGGCTTGCCGCTCCAGCTGGTCGCCGTCAATCTCTTCCGCCTGCGGGTAGAAGGTGACGCCAATGCTGGCGGAAACGGATGCTGTTGCCGCGCCAAGCTTGAATTCCTTGGACGCAGCATCAAGGATCCGGTTCAGCGTGCTGCCGCAGCTCTTTTCATCCGGCAGATCGGTGATGATGGCAACAAATTCATCGCCCCCGATGCGCGCCAGCGTGTCCTCCGTCCGCAGCACTTTGGTGAGCCGGTGGGCGACCGAGACCAGCAACTCGTCGCCGGCGGCGTGGCCATAGGTGTCGTTGACGGCCTTGAAGCCGTCGAGATCAATAAAGGCGATTGCAAGGGTATGGCCATGCCGACGTGCGCGCGCCATGGCCTGTTGCATACTGTCTGCCAGAAGGACGCGGTTCGGCAGGCCGGTCAAGCGGTCGTAGCGCGCCAGGTGTTCCAACTGGCGTTCGTGGGCCTTCATTTTTGTAATGTCGACGAACAGGCCGATGTAATTTGTGGTTTTGCCACTCTCATCTTCGATTGCGCTGATGGTCAGGCGTTCTGCAAAAACATCGCCGTCTTTCCGTTTGTTCCAGATCTCGCCTTGCCAAACGCCGTCTTTCCGGAGCTTGGACCACATTGTCTGATAAAAGTCCGCGTCATGCTTGCCGGAACTGAGAATGCTTGGGTTCTTGCCCAGGATTTCGTCCCGCTCATAGCCGGTAATGTCAGTAAAGGCCTCGTTGACGTCGACAATCGTGCCTTTTGTATCGGTGATGATGATGCCTTCATCTGAGTGCGTGAAGACGTTCGCCGCCAGCTTCAGGGCATTCTCCGCCTTTTTCTGCTCGGTGATGTTCTGCGCAACGGCATAGATCAGCTGCCGGTCGACATCTGACCGCGCGGACCAACGCAAGTATTTTGCCCCACCGCCCGCACAGACATATCTGTTTTCAAAACCGTCGATGCCGTCTCCCGCCAGAAGTGCGGAAAACGCATC
>CALDSI010000210.1 GCA_937911395.1 uncultured Labrenzia sp. | reverse complement strand
TACACCGAAGCCGTTGCCGACTACACCAAGGAGTTCGAAGAGAAGGGATATCCTTGGGAGCGCAACTGATCGCGCAGACAAACAGCCGGGGCGCTCGCCGCCCCGGTTTCTTGAGCGGGGAGGGAACTTGATGCTTGATCGGTTGGAGCGGATTTTTGTCGATGTGGCCGTTACCGCGACCATTCTGCTTGCATTGCTGATATTTGCAGATGTCGTTGCTTTGAACGTCTTCAATGCGTCTGTGCCGGACACGATCATCATTGTCCGCGAACTCATGGTTCTGGCAATCGTCATGCCCTTGGCCGCAGCAACGGCCCGCCGGTCTCACATTGCCGTGGAATTCGTGACCAATTTCCTGCCCGACAGGGTTGTGAACTGGTTTGTCGTCTTTGGCGCGGCTTTCGGCGCGGTCGCGCTGATCCCGCTGATCTGGTCTGCAGCCCACGAGTTCATCTATCAGTGGCAAACGGGAAATGCGTTTTATGGCGATCTTGGTCTGCCGCAGTGGCCAGGCCGGTTGGCGTTCGTTCTTGGGCTCGTTCTCTGCTGGATCCGGTTGGTGCTGATGCTGATCGGCGATGCAGTTTCGGCAATCCGCGGACGCGTGATCATTACCGGCACCCACTAAGCCACCTTCAGTTTTCAGTCTGACACTCAATACTTTCAGGGAATGTCTTTATGGATCCGGCAACCATTGGCTTGATTGCGTTTGCCTTCATGCTCATCCTGCTGGCGATGCGCGTGCCGATCGCTTTTGCGTTGATCGGCGTTGCAACGGCTGCTGCCTTTATGATTTTCGCCCTGCGCACGGGCACCTTCATGCCGGAGCGGGCGTTCCGGGCAACGTCGGCGATGGTGTTTTCCAATTCGTTCGACCTGATCCATTCCTTCGATTTGTCGATGATCCCGCTGTTCGTGGCGCTGGGCAACATTGCCTACAAGGCCGGGATTACAACGGCGGTCTACAATTCAGCGCGGGTCTGGCTGGTGCAATTGCGTGGCGGGGTCGCCATGGCTTCCGTGATCGGCTGTGGCGGGTTTTCCGCGATCAGCGGGTCCTCTGTTGCCTGTGCCTCGACCATGGGCAAGATCTGTACACCAGAGATGCTGCGGCTCGGCTACGATCCGAAGCTCGCGACATCAAGTGTGGCAGCGGGCGGAACACTGGGGTCTTTGATCCCGCCGAGCGTCCTCTTCATCATCTACGCGATCTTCACCGAAACCTCGGTCAGCAAGCTGTTTGTCGCCGGTGTTTTACCCGGCATTCTTACGCTCTTGGGCTTTCTTTTGGTGATTGCCGTCTGGATTGCCATGGATCCGAAGGTGGCTCCGGCAAAGGAAGCTCCGGCTAGCCGGGAAGAGAAGATTCAGGCCGCCAAGGAAGCGTGGCCAGCGGCGCTTATCTTCCTGATCATTGTCGTCGGGAGCTACGGCGGCTTCTTCACCGCAACCGCTGCTGCCGCGGTCAGCGTGGTGGTCACGACCGCCATCGGCTTCATGCAGCGCCGCTTGAACCTCCCGGATCTGTGGCATGCGGTGCGCGATACCGTCATTCAGACGTCTTCGCTTTTCATCGTTGCTGCAGCGGCCAAGATCTTTGTTTCCGCCATTGCGCTCACGGGCATTGCCCCGGCTTTGGTCCAGGCCGTGTCCGAGGCGCAGCTCAGCCCGGCCATGCTGCTCTTCTGCATCTGCCTGGTCTACATCCTTCTTGGCATGTTCCTTGATCCGATCGGCATCATGGTGCTGACCCTGCCGCTAATGATCCCGCTGGTTGAAGCAAACGGCATGGACCTTATTTGGTTTGGCGTTGTCGTGGTTAAACTGCTGGAGATCGGATTGATCACACCACCGGTCGGTTTGAACGTCTTTGTTTTGGCCAACGTAGTTGGCAAGGAAGCGCCCGTTGGGACGATTTTCGCAGGCATCTGGCGCTTCCTGGCTGTCGACCTGGTCGTGCTTGCACTGATCGTCAGCTTCCCTGCCATTTCACTCTTCCTGTCAGAAGCTGTGAAGTAACGTGGAGTTTCAGGATCTGGGCTATGCAAAGGCCAAGAGGTATTGGATAGATACAAAGTGGGACACCAATAAAGCGACAAAATATGCCCGATCTTAAGGATGACAAACGCTACGCGAATACTCTGGCCCGCGGTCTGAGCGTGCTCAGAGTTTTCCGCCCCACGGACAACGGGCTTGGGAACCTTGAGATATCCGAGCGCACAGGCTTGCCGCGTTCGACAGTGTCGCGCTTGACCTTCACCTTGTGCGCTTTGGGCTACCTCACGCATGGTCGCCATCATGACAAATACCGCCTTGGCCCATCGGCGCTCGCGCTCGGCAACATTGCGGCGGCCGCGTTCGGGTTTATCGAAACGGCAACGCCGATCATGCAGAAGCTTGCCAACGATACCAAAACCCTGATCGGCGTTGCCATTCAGGACGACGGCGAGATGCTGATGGTGAAAACCTGGCGGCCGGAAAACTCAGCAACGATCTGGCTGAATGTCGGGTACCGGATGCCGGTCCTGAAGTCGTCGACAGGAGCCGCCTATCTGGGGGCTCTGACCGATGAGGAGCGGCGCAAGCTGGTGGCTCTCTTGCCCGGGGATCAGGCGGCAGAGTGCCGGTCCTTGTCCGTCAAATCACAGGACCATCTGCTGGCGAATGGGTACATGTACTTGACTGGCGATGACCGGTTCTCCGCCTCGATCAATGCTCTGGCCACGCCGTACCGCCCGTCAGAATTCAGCGAGCCGGTCACGTTCTTGAGCGGCGCTGCGGCCGATGTCCTCACTGTTGCAAGGATGAAAGAAAGCGTCGGGCCGAAACTTGCCGGCGCGGTCGAGGAACTGCGCGGGATAACTGGCCAGCATTATTCGTTGCTGCTGCCGGTCTAGCAGTTGCATCCCCTGCCGAAGCAGGGAGACAGCCAGTGATTGTTCGGATTTATCCTGCCACTGGAGCAAAAAGATCCGCATAGGTATCCCGCAGGATGTTCTTTTGAACCTTGCCCATTGTGTTGCGCGGAAGACTGTCAACAACGATGAGCTTCCGTGGGTGCTTGAAGCGGGCAAGGCCGTCACTCACGGCTGCCTGAATGGCATCAAGATCGGGATTTGCACCGGGCTCTGCGACAATCAAACCGACGACGGTCTCACCGAAATCGGCATGCGGTACTCCGATAACAGCACTTTCCAGCACACCGGGTTGTTCATCGAGGATCAACTCGATTTCCTTCGGATAGATGTTGTAGCCGCCGGAAATGATCAGGTCCTTGTTCCGGCCAACGATGTGAACGTAGCCGTCGGCGTCGACCTTGCCGAGATCTCCGGTGATGAAGAACCCGTTGTCCCGCAGTTCCGCAGCCGTTTTATCCGGCATTTGCCAATAGCCCTTGAACACGTTTGCTCCCCGGACCTCGATCTGACCGACTTCGCCATCCGGCAGGGGTGCGCCGCTCTCCGGGTTGGTGATTTTGAGGTCGACGCCGGGCAGGGGAAACCCGACCGTTCCGGCACGCCGCTCGCCGTCATAAGGGTTCGACGTGTTCATGTTGGTTTCGGTCATGCCATAGCGTTCCAGGATCCGGTGCCCGGTGCGCTCTTCAAACCGTACATGGGTTTCTGCGAGAAGCGGCGCGCTTCCGGAGATGAACAGGCGCATGTGGCTGGTCAGGTCCTTGGTGAACCGCTCATCGTCCAAAAGCCGGGTGTAGAACGTCGGAACACCCATCATGGAGGTCGCCTTCGGCAGGTTTGCGATCATGGCGTCCAGGTCGAACTTTGGCAGGAAGATCATGGAACCACCGGCTGCGAGCATCACATTGGTCGCAACGAACAGACCATGGGTGTGGAAGATCGGCAGGGCGTGGAGGAGCACATCCGTTTCGGAGAACTTCCAGTAGTCCGTCAGCGTTTCAGCGTTCGAAAGAAGGTTCGCCTGGGTCAGCATCGCGCCTTTGGACCGCCCGGTCGTGCCGGAGGTGTACAAAAAGGCTGCCAGGTCATCGGCGGACCGGTCGACAACATCGAAGGTGGCCGGTTTGGATTTTGCTGTCTCGGTTAGAGATCCAGAGCCGTCGGCATTCAGCGTTGCAAGTCTGGCTCCAAGGCCGGTTGCGATCGGCGTGAGAGCGGCTTCGCTACGCGCATCGCAAACGACGAGTGTGGCGCCGCTGTTCTCAATGAAATAGGTCAGCTCATCGACGGTGTAGGCCGTGTTGAGCGGCAGGAAGATCACACCGGCCTGCGCACAAGCCGCATAGAGCGCAAGTGCCTCCGGTGACTTTTCAATCTGGGCTGCGAGCCGGTCGCCCGGTTTCAATCCGAATTCGGTCAGAGCATGGGCAATCTGTGCTGCTTGTCCCAAGAACTCGGCATGGGTGAGGGTGGCTCCGCTTGCCAGATGCAGAAACGGCGTCGTCTTGCCGGCGTGTTTGCCGAACAGCTGATCAAAGAGCGGGTTGGCCATCGGTCGGGCTCCTGTTGAGTGTTTTTTCAGCGGCCGCGCTGAGCGACTTGATATCCGAAGAGGCCGCAATTTCATGGGAGGTGGCGAAGCGCTCGTGGTTTTGCGAGACCTTCGACAGATTGTAAAGGTAGTTGACCATCACGCCGGCGGATTGCTGTTGACCCTTTTCAGAAAGATCGGCGTCCGCATGAACTTGATAGACCTGCGCACCGTTACCGAGATGGAAGCGGGCCACCGGATCAAGCGGCAGTCCGTTCCGTCGTTTCGCTACAATCAGATAATGGGCCGCAAGTGCCTTCAGCTGCTTTGGATCGTCGGGAAGCGGGCCCAGATCGTTTTTCTCGATCCAGTTGCGGAAACCTGGAATTGGCGACAGGGTTACGAAGGGTTTGAGGCCCGGCAGCTCTAGGGAAAGATCTGCAGCAACCTGTTTGATCAGAGAATTGCCGAAGGATATTCCAGCCAGAACCTTCTGGCAGTTCGAGATCGAATAGAAAACCGCGGTATTGGCGTCTTCTGCCTCGATATGCTCCCGTTCCTCGCTCAAGAGCGCTTGAATGGATGAGGGAACGCCTTTGGTGAGGGCGACTTCCACAAAGATGAGCGGTTCGTCCGGCATGGTGGGGTGGAAGAAGGCGAAGCAGCGCCGGTCGGCGGGCTGCAGGCGCCGTCTCAGATCATCCCAGCTGTCGATGGCGTGCACCGCTTCATATTCGATGATCTTTTCTAAGATATTGGCCGGGCTTTCCCAGTTGATCGGTCTGAGCACAAGGAACCCTCTGTTGAACCAGCTGGCAAACAGATGCCCGAAGTCGACATTGAGCGCTTGCAGTGCGTCGTCCTCCTTGCTGAAGCGCAGGAGATCGGCGCGCATGGCCACCAAGGACCTGGTAGCGTCCGGCACTTGGTTGAGCCGGCGGATCAGTTCCTGCCGGCGTGGTTCGGCTGCACGGACCAAGGTTTCGTAGCTGGTTTTAGTTTGCCCCTTTTCATAGGTCTCAAGTGCTGCGCGAAGGTCTTGAGGCGAGACAGCCATATCTTCGGCCAAGTGCCGGAAAAAGGACAGTTTTTCGTCTTCCTCTGCAGTTTCATACCGGTCGAGGATGATCCGGGCGATCGTGCTGCCCGAAACCTCGCCCGACGCACCCAAAAGCGCGGCGGTGAGTTCCTCCATGGGCCGGTTGTCGGAGCTTCCGGGAAGAAACGTCCGGTACCGGCGGTCAAAGATTGAAGACAGCAGATCGGCCAAAAGGGTCATCGTGTTGGTCCCATCACAGCATCCGGCAACCATGTTGCCAGTCCTGGGAAGATGCATAACAGGATGATCGCGACGACCATACATCCCACAAAGGGTAAGGATCCCTTGAGAATGGTCTTCAGCGAGATATCCGGTGCAATGCCATTGATGACATACAAGTTGAGGCCGACCGGAGGCGATATCAAGCCGATCTCCATGTTGATCGTCAGGACAACCGCAAACCAGATCGGATCAAATCCGGCCGTTGTGATGATCGGCAACAGGATCGGCGCGGCCATCAGGATCACGGCAACCGGTGGCAGGAAGAAACCAGCAATCAGCAAGAAGATGTTGACTGCGCCCATCAGCACCCAGCGGTTCACATCCAAGGTGCCGATCCACTCGGCAATCGCCTGCGTGATGAACAGTGACGACAGCATGTAGGAAAAGACACCGGCAGCTGCGATGATGAACAGGATCATCACGCTTTCCTTGGTGCTGTCGCGCAGGACAACCCAAAGATCTCCCGGGTTCCAGAGTTTGTAGATCACCATTGCGATGATCAGACACATCAGCGCGCCGACGGCCGCTGTTTCCGACGGCGTCGCAATGCCGCCATACATGGCGTAGAGCACGCCGACGATGATCGCGAGGAAGGGCAGGACCCGAGGCAGGATTTCAAAACGCTGCTTCCAGGTGTAGCTGCCGGCACTCAGGACAGAGGCATCCCCTGAGCGCCAGGTGGAATAGAGCGACCATGCCATGAAGAGGCCGACCAGCAGAAGACCTGGAATGACACCGGCAAGGAACAGGCGTCCAATCGAGGTTTCGGTCGCAATGCCGTAAACGATCATCGTGACCGATGGCGGGATCAGGATGCCGAGTGTTCCGCCAGCTGCGATCGACCCGGCTGCAACGCCGTCCGGATAGCCGCGCTTGCGCATCTCGGGAATGCCCATCTTGCCAATTGCCGCACATGTTGCCGGGCTGGACCCGGACATGGCGGCAAAGAGCGCGCAGGCCCCAAGGTTGGAGACGACCAATCCGCCAGGAACCCGGGTCAGCCAGCGCTCCAGCGCCTCATAAAGGTCCGCACCTGCACGGGTGGAGGCGATTGAGGCGCCCATGATGATAAACATCGGGATCGACAAAAGCGCGAAGTTGTCGAGTTTGCCGAAAAGGATTTCCGGCATCAGCTCCAAAGACCGCATGCCGTCGAAGATGATCAGGAACCCGGCTGAGACAATCAGAAGCCCCAGCGCGACCGAGACACCGGAAAACAGAACGAAGATGGTGAAGAAGGCGACCAAGGCGCCAAGGAGAAGCGGATCCATTACGCGTCCTCCAGGCCAAACGGACGATCAACCCGTGTGATGACGGCGACCAGATCGGCTACCAGCTGCAGGAGAAGCAGGCCGAACCCTACGGGCAAGGAGAGGTACGGGATCCAAAGCCGGACTCCCCACACCGTGTCCGAGCGCCAGCCGCGATCCCAGGCAAAGTGCCAGTATTCAAAACCGTAAAACAGCATGATCCCGACAATCAGGATCGAGATCGAGAGGGTAATCAGCGCGAGAAAGAACCGGGCCCGAGGCTTCAGCGACAGCGGCACCAGATCCACATTGACGTGGCCGCGCAACCGCTGGACATAAGGCAAGCCGACAAGGGTGGCGGCAATCACCAAATAGATGACCGCTTCGGTCTGCCAGACCGTCGACCCGTTCAAGACAAACCGGACAAAGATCATCTGGCAGGTGATCGCAACAGCGGCGACGATCATGGCTGCAGAGCACCATCCCGCAACGGTCGAAATGGCCGCAACCGCGCGCAAAAAGGGGTTGTTACCGGCACGCGCAACGGCTGCCGAGCTGTGACCCGCCATGGGGAACTCCCGAAAAAAGAAAAAGGGTAGTGAGAGGCGGGGCGGTGTGACACCGCCCCGGGCAAAGACTTATTGGACTGACAGAGCCATATCCAGGAGCTCCTGGCCGCCCGGGGTTTGCTCTATGAAGGCCTTGTAGGAGGTCTCCTGCGCAAGGGCCCGCCAGGCGTCGAACTCTTCCTGGCTCATTTGCGCGATTTCAACGCCATTTTCCGCAAAGATATCGGCAGAAGCCGCATCCTGCTTCTTGGCTTCCTCCAGATAGAACGCTTCAGCCTTGGCAGCGCCTGCCTGCAGTGCTGCTTTTTGGGCGTCGTTCAAACCGTCATAAGTGGATTTGTTCATCAACAGCGGCTGGTACATAAACCAAAGAGCGAAGTCGCTGGCTGGTGTGTAGCATTTGACCTGCTCGTAGATCCGATAGCTGACGAAAGATGAGGACGAGGTGTTCGCAGCTGTCAGAACACCGGTCTGCATCGCGTTGTAGATTTCAGACGACGCCATGGAGGCGATGGAGGCACCTGCCCCTGCGAGCATTTGCTCAAATGCCTTACCTGCCGCACGGGTCTGTTGTCCCTTCACGTGTTCCGGGGCGGTGATGCATTTGTCTTTGCCGACAAAGCCGCCAGCGAGATAGCCGTGCACCAGAACCATCACGTCATCGCCGGCCATGATCTCTTCGATCTTGCCCATAAACTCGCTCTCGTTGAGACGGGCTGCATGATCGTGGTTCTTCACCAGACCCGGCATCAGAGTGAGGTTATAGGCGGGCTGCTGGCCACCGGCATAGCTCAGCGGAAACACAGTCATATCCAGCTGACCGCGGCTGAGCGGCTTGTACTGCTCGCGCGGCTTGAACAGGGACTTTGATGGGAAGATCTTGATTTCAAGATCGATGTCGGCAGCGGCAACTTCATTGGCAACGATTTCCGCCACCTTGTGGCGCACATCGCTGGTGGACCACTGGTGCGACAGGCGCAGTTCGGTGGCATTGGCGGCAAAAGCCGAACCGAGCAGCGCGGCAGCTGCAACGGCGGATGTCAGTTTCATGGTCATTGTTGTTCCTCCCAAAGAGCGTGTGACGTCTAGTCAAGCTCGGTAGGCATCCTTGCACCGAATGTATTCTCCGTCAAATTTTTTGTATACAAGATGGAAATTATTGCGTGCAGAGAATAGGTGTGTTTATGTCAGCGGCATGGATAGGAAACGTGCAGATCTGATCGCCGACGAATTGGAGGGCCTTATACTGGAGGGCACTTACAAAGACGGCGCGCGTTTGGATGAAGTCCAGCTCGCTGAGCGGTTCGAAGTCTCACGCACCCCTGTCCGGGAGGCGTTGCAGCGCCTGTCCCAGTCCGGTCTTGTGGAGCAGATCCCCCGGCGTGGCGTCTTTGTGCGACAGCCGGGGCCGGTCGAGCTTCTGGAGATGTTTGAGGTGATGGCCGAGTTGGAAGCCGTCTGCGCGCGTCTCGCCGCAAGCCGCATTACGGATCAAGCCTTGTCGGACCTTCATGCCGCCAACGCGCGCTGTGATGAAGCCGTCGCGGCCCAGGACACCGATGGCTATTACCTAGAGAATGAACGCTTTCACGCCATTTTGTACCGGCAATCCGGAAACGGTTTTCTGGAGCAGGAATGCCTCCGGCTCTACCGGCGCCTTCAACCCTTCCGCCGCATGCAGCTCAGGGCAAGAGGGCGCTTGCCGCAATCCATGGCCGAGCACAAGGCCATCGTGACTGCATTGGAAAAAGGGGATGGCGAAGTCGCAGCTGCGGCCATCCGGGGCCACGTCGCGGTTCAGGGCGAGAAATTCCACCATCTCATGGCCAGCCTGAAACACGCAGCGGAATAGATCACTTCAAGTTCGCAAGTGATCTCTGCGGCTTCGACCGAAAGTTCCTGTTCGGACCCTCGAGCTATTAGCCAAACAGCGCGGCCGGGTGGGTCACACCGATCTCCTGAAATAAAGTATTTCGGACGCTCCTTACTTTAATGTAGATGAGTGGTCTGAAGACTGAAATGATTTGGCAAGAGCTGCTAGCATCGGAAACATGAACAAAAGAGCTGAAGTTCCAACCAAAGACGCGAAGATCGAAGTGGGCGAACAGGTCGTTTTTGAGATCTTTGTTCAGCCCGGGTTTTCGGACCTGGAACTTTCCGCCGTTACGACAGTACTGCGCACAGCAAACGATATTCTAAACAATGACGTCTATTCCTGGAAAATCATCTCTGACGAACCAGGTCTGGTAACCAGCAGCTCAGACTTGATTGTCCGTGCAGCCCCCGCCATCGCCGGCCAGTATTTGTGCGATTGTCTGGTCGTCATTTGCGGCCGGACCAGCAATCCGGAAGCTTGGCTGGCCCGTCTACGGGCAATGCAACAATTGCAAAGACGGGTCATTCTCCTCTCGGACGCGTCCCGTCAATATGTCAGGTCGGTCAATAACCTCGATGCGCCAACGACCGCGCACTGGCGTGATGTGTCTCTTTTGCAGGAAGTCGGCTCCTATCCGAAGCTGACCGACAGTCTGGTGGAAACACATGGCACCGTCCTTACCTGCGCCGGTCACGGTCATACCCTCGAAGCGATGATCGGTGTGCTTGAAGGCCAGTTAGACCGCCGGCAGTGTGCTGAGATCGCCAGCTTGCTTGTACTTGATCGCGTCCGGGGGTTCTCATCAGAACAGCCCAAAGGCAGCAGTTACAGCTCCAGTTACTTTGAAAAGCGTTTGCAGAATGCCTTGCGACTCATGGAGGCGAACATCGAACAGCCTCTTCGTCTTGCGGACGTCGCCAAGGAAGTCGGCCTGTCAACGCGTCACCTTGAGCGGTTGTTTACAGTCTACTTCAACACGACGCCGTCGAAACTCTATAAGAAAATCCGTCTGAAGAAGGCGCATGCACTCGTCGTGGACACCCATCTTCAACAGATCGAAATCGCGCTTTCATGCGGTTTTGGCTCCGCGGGATCCTTTTCGCTCGCCTACAAGGCGGAATATGGTGAAACGCCGACGCAGCGCCGCAAAAGGATGCGATAGCTTCTTAAGTGATCTGATTGAGCTGCGGCCGTTTGATCCCGGCTTGGTTTGGTTCGGATCAGAAAAAGGCGGCCCGTTTGAGCCGCCTTTTTGCAAATAGCCTCTGTAGCTGTTTATTCAGCGGCGGCCTTGGCAATTTCCAACTGAGCGTCAATGTCGGACGCATCGTGCCGCTCGGCGAGCTGACCGCTTTCGTCCCCAAAGACCCGGTTGACCATGCGTCCGCGGATTGCTGCCGGACGAGCGTCAATTTTTTCGGCCCAGGCAATGAGGTTCTTGTATTCATGGACGGAAAGGAATTCCGCTGCACTGTAAAGACGGCCCAATACCAGGCCGCCGTACCACGGCCAGATCGCCATGTCGGCGATGGAATAGTTTTCACCCGCAATGAAGGGCTGTTCTGCGAGCGCCTTGTCCAGCACGTCCAGCTGCCGCTTGGTTTCCATGGATAAGCGATCGATCGGATACTGGAATTTTTCCGGTGCATAGGCGTAGAAGTGACCGAAACCGCCGCCGAGATAGGGCGCAGAGCCCATCTGCCAGAACAGCCAGTTGAGGGTTTCTGTCCGCTCAGGGCCTTCTGCGGGCAGGAATTCACCAAATTTCTCGGCGAGGTACATCAGAATTGACGCAGATTCGAAGACGCGGGTTTTGGCAGGCGTGCTGTGATCGACCAGGGCCGGGATCTTGGAATTGGGGTTTGCGCCGACAAATCCGCTTCCGAACTGATCGCCGTCGCCAATCTTGATCAGCCAGGCGTCATATTCTGCGCCCTTATGCCCGAGGGCGAGCAGTTCCTCTAGCATCAAGGTGACCTTGACGCCGTTCGGAGTGGCAAGCGAATAGAGCTGCAAAGGATGTTTGCCAACCGGCAATTCCTTCTCATGCGTG
>CALDSI010000209.1 GCA_937911395.1 uncultured Labrenzia sp. | reverse complement strand
CTTGCGGCTGATCGACCGGCTTGCCTGCACGGTCTCACTGCGCGCGGCCGGTACACCCATGCCGGCAACGGTTGTGACCGAAGACCTGGAGGCTGCCGAAGCGGCCGTGGAGCGCTATGGCGCGGCCGTTTTCAAGCCGCTGTACTCTACCAAAGCGCGCGGCATGTGCATCATCGAAACGGGTGCCAACGCCCGGGCCGAGATTGCCGCGTTCGCTGAAGACCATCCGGTGATGTACATCCAGCAAAAACTAAACCTTTCCGGCCAGGATCTCGGAATGGTGTTCCTGGGCGGTGACTACTTGTGCACCTACGCCCGCGTCAGCCAATCCGATAGCTGGAACACGACGATCCACAGCGGCGGCAAATATGCGCCCTTTGAGCCGGATGCCGACCTGATCGAGCTGGCTCGAAAGGCACAGGCACCGTTCGGCCTTGATTTCACAACCGTCGATGTCGCACTGACCGACAACGGCCCAATTGTCTTTGAAGTCTCTGCCTTCGGCGGATATCGCGGAGCCAAGGAAGGCTGTGGTGTTGATGCAGCCGCGGCCCTTGCCGATCATGTGATTGCGAAGGTGACGCAATGAGAACCACCGCCGATGTGCTTGCCGAACTAAACCGCGACGGTTTGCTGGAAACGCTTTATCTTGAGACCGGTCCGGTGCGCCTTGCAGTCCGGTGCGATGTACCGATGGCCGCAGAGTTGCGTCACCACCTGAAAGAAGCGCTCGCAGAAGCCGGGCCGGTTGCAGCCACCATCGACGTTCTGGAAGGGCAAAGTCTCAGCGCCCAACCGGACTGGATCGACTGGGCGCGCGAGCCGAGCAAAACCGGGCGCAAGGACGCGTATGTCGATCTTGACGATGGCCGGCTGGTTCACAAGATCCGCTCGGGCATGACCTTCCTGCAGTCACCGCAAGCTCTTACCGCGTTTGGGCCCTGCCTCGCTTATCCCAATCAGGTGATCAACTTCATCAACACGCAGATCCTCAACATCTGCAAGCGGGATGGTTGGGAGATCTGTCACGCCGCAGCCGTAACCGATGGTGACAAGGGCCTTGCGATTGCCGGGCTGTCCGGTGGTGGAAAATCCACTGCCATCTTGCGCATGATGGATCTCGACCCGACCCGCTTTGTCACCAACGACAGGCTCATGGTGCGCGCAACACCGAATAGCACCGAAGGTCTCGGCATTCCCAAAAATCCGCGCATCAACCCCGGCACGATCTTGCACAATCCGCGCCTGGCACCTCTGCTGTCCGAGGAGCGAAAAAAAGAGCTGCTGCAGATGCCGCCGGAAGACCTTTGGCAACTGGAAGAAAAGCACGATCTTTTCATCAGTGAAGTCTATGGCCCGGACCGTATATCATTCTCGGCACCCCTCACGGAATTCTGGGTGCTGAACTGGAGCCGCTCTTCGACCGAGCCAACGCGCCTCGTGGATGCAGACCTCACCGAGCGGCCCGACCTCCTGGGCGCGATCATGAAAAGCGCCGGTCCGTTCTATCAGGATGCCAGTGGTGTCTTCCTGCGCGATGACGAACCGTTGAAGCCGGAGGCTTATCTCCGGCAGCTCAAGCGTGTCCGGATTCGCGAAGTGACCGGCGCCATCGATTTCGATGCACTTTCTGCAGCTGGCAAGGATTTCTTTGCATGACCGGATCGGCTGACACAGGCCCCATCGCGGTTTTGATCCGCCACGGCGACTATCATCAGCGCAAGAATGTGCCCAGCGCCTTGCAGCCCTTTCCCCTGACGGACAAGGGCAAAGCGCAAGCCAACACCTGTGGCGAAGAGCTCGCAAGGTGGCTTTCAAACGAACAACTGACACTCAATCCGATCGTCTATTCCTCCTGCCAGCTGCGGGCCTGGCAGACGGCCCAGCTCGCGTGTGATGTCCTGATCAAATACGGGCACACCTTGACCATCGAGCAGACACCTTCTCTGGCCGAACGCTCTGTCGGCAGCGCGGCAAATCTGACGGTCGACGAGATCGAAACCGTCCTTATTGAAGACCCCCGCTTTGACGCGCCTCCTGTGGCATGGAAATCGGACAGCGACTATCGCCTGCCGCTGCAAGGTGCGGAATCCCTGATGATGGCAGGACAACGGGTTGCGGATCATTTGACCCGCACAACGGCTCAGCAACCTGCAGGAACGGTGACGTTGCATTTCGGCCATGGAGCTTCTTTCCGGCACGCGGCGCACCTCCTAGGTGTCTTGAGCCGTCAACAGATAGCTCAATACAGCATGCACCACGCCCGGTCGTTACATCTCTGTCACATAGAAAATGGTACATGGGCGCACATTGGCGGGACGTGGAAGATTCGCCAGCTAACGGATAAGACGCTCGATTAGGCCTTCAATCATGGCAGTCCATACCGGTCGCGCAGCAAGATCGCACCCAATGCTGCCCCCTGTCTTCGATGATGCGGGTGAACTCGCAGCGCTTCCCCGAAACCTGGAACCCTGGCCGGTCCATGAGGACCATTCAGGCGGCAATGCAGGCGCGGTTCGCGCCAGTTTGGTCGCAGCCGCCTCGCACGGCTCTTGGACCTGGCCAGAGAAACCGGTTGTTTTCATCTCCGACCCGCATGCCGATGCCGAGGGTTTTTTGCGCTCCCTCGTTTCAGCCGGTGCGGTCCGCCGCCTTGACGACGGGTTCGTCCTGACGCCCTTTGGCGAGATGGCGAAAGTCATTGTCGGGGGCGATTGCCTCGACAAGGGCCCGTCCAATCTCGACATGCTGAACGCACTGAAACGCCTGTTTGATCTGGGTGCCGACATTCGTCTGCTTGCGGGAAATCATGATTTGAGGCTGCGCCTTGCGATACGGGCGTTGACCCTGCCGAAAGCCCCGCTGACCGAGCATCTTTTTGTCCGCATGGGACGAAAGATCCTGCCGCTCTTAGCCGAAATCAACACGCGTTACGTGACGCCGGAAGACCTGGCACATCTGCCGGACGAGGCGGAGTGCCGTGCGCGGATCTTTCCGTCCAAAAGCTGGAAAGAGACGTTCCCCGCTGCAGCCGCGCCGTATCTGACGCCATTCGGGGTCGAAAAAGAGCTCAAGAAGCTGAAGAAAAAGGCAAAACAGTTTGCCAAACAGGCGGACGCGGAAGGCCTCTCCATGCGCGAGGTCTATGCCGCGTCCCTGCGGTGCCGGGATCTCTTTTTGAGCCCGGACGGTGCCTACAGCTGGTTTTATTCCGCCATGGATGTGGTCGAGCAGATCGGATCCATTGTCTTTCTGCATGCCGGGATCGACGACACCATGTGCGCATTGCTGGCCAAAGACGGCCCCGCCGCTATCAACGCGCGCTACCGGCTGGAAGCAGAAGATGATCCATTTGCCTTTTATTCCGGCCCGGTTGCCAATTTGGTTCGCACCAAATACCGGCCGGTTGACGGCCAACTGACGGCCTCAGGCGTTGAGCTTCTGCATCAGGCTGGCATCAAGATGATCGTTCAGGGCCACGTCAACAACCTAAAAGGCCAGCGGATCCTGGCCAAGAACGGGCTGTTGCACCTGGAAGGCGACATCACGCTGGACCGGACCTCCCGGCGCTTGGAAGGCCTCACCGGCATCGGCGCGGGCGCAACGCTTATTTTTCCCACCGGCGACGTCGTGGGCTTGAGTTCCGACTATCCGCGGGTCAAACATTTCAAGCCAGAACACCATCTTTGAGAAAAGAGTGCCTAGATGCAAAACGGTGATGGAAGTTTCCGCCACGAATCCCTTCAAAGCCGCAAGTCCATCAAGGCGCTTTTGGAGGCGGTGACCAAGGGGATTGGCAAGGGGGAACTGACCTTGAGCGATGGCGATGAAGAGATTGTTCTGGAACCGGGCGGTTTGATCACGGTGCGGGTCCGCGCCGAGCGCTCCGGCGGTTCCAACCGCATCGATCTCCGCCTCACCTGGACCGAAACCGCCGACACCCCAAAGCCAAAAAGCGATCTGAAAGTGCGCTGAGAGCAGAAAACGACGCAGGTTCGTTAGGCGACAGATTATAATCGCCATACACCCTTTTCCCGGGTCGCGGCAAGATGACAGCACGAACGTTCTGGAAGCAAAGTGGCGGAGAGGAAGGGATTCGAACCCTCGAGACGGTTTCCCGCCTACTCCCTTAGCAGGGGAGCGCCTTCGACCACTCGGCCACCTCTCCGGTAAAGTCCGTTTAGAGCCCGAAGCCTTGGGAAGCAAGCGGTTTTTGAAGGTTGAGACAGTTTTTCCACCGAGCCGACCTTGCAGCTTCGTGCAGGAACATGCAGAGAACAGATTAGGATTTCCCGAGTGTCCCGGACAAAACCGGGACAAATCTGTCTAGGGTTTGTTCTCATGCCGCTTGATCGCACCAAGTTCCCTGATCCGGTCACCGTAGGCCATGCCAGGTCGGAGAGGGTTTACGATGACAAAACACACTGCAAAACCGCTCCGCTTGGTTTTCCTCCAAACTTGCGGCCGGTTTGACCGAACCCATAATACCATGCCCATTGCTGGCTTTGCGTCACGAACATTACTGCTGCATGGCTGCCTGGAGGAACTGCTGTGTATCCAGAAATCCAACAGTCTCCCTGCTCTGTCGTAAAAGCCTTTCCTTGCCAATACATTAGATACACTTGGCTACTGGTAATCACATTAAGGTAAGGAAGAACAACTAGTTCAGAGTGGGTTCCGCGAAATGACAAGTCGACTCTGATCGCTGTACTCGGGTCAACTTCGGAAAATTTGAGTGTCCAGGGATTAGACCACGCAGGTACGATAAGTGACACTAAAACAAGAGATACCGATAGCGTTCTTGAAGCTAACGAAACTAGATTGGTCATTTCGAGGCTCTGACTAAATCAATTGATTGTTTTGGCGCAGAACAGCACCATGCCTATTGTGCCGAGGCAAATGAGGTAATGGGGAAGTGCATGGCGATAACTCCCCGAGGTATGTTCACCCAAACCCAACTTACTCTCTACCTCCCTCATCAGCTTTGCAGTTCGGCGGTAAGATGCATGGGCGTCATAGATGGCGAACATGACCAGCAAACCAATGGCGGCCAATGACAAGCATATCCCTATGGCAATTTCCGATCCCGCACCTTCGCGTATGATCAACGCAACGGCCACCGAAGCTCCAGTTAGATATGTGATCGGTAGCTGCCAGATCCTATTCCCGTGTGTTGTTATCCGGCTTTGGAGTGTTTGAAGATGAACACGTAAGGAATCATCTGAAGGAGTTTTCATGATAAAATACGCCTCCCCTACAGCCGAATGTTGTCAAACCCGAGATCCGGTAGATCCTCCGGCCTGTCCTTTTTCAAGAGCTCCATAAGGCCGGCGAGCCCATGGAGACTGTCGGCCGCTTGAAGCTGCGCCTCCAAGCCGGCGCGCTCTTCCCACTCGCAATGCTTGAGAGCGAAAATCACGTTTTTCCGGGCCATCTCCAACGATTTGGAAAAGAGCGCCGGATCCGACCGATAGATTTCCAGCGCAAAAATCTGGAAAACCATGTAACCAGGCTCGAGCTTGTTGGGCATGGTACCTCACCAAAAACAATCATCTAATGCGCGGGCTTCTTTGGCGCGCAACCACAACCTATTGTCAACAACTAAATAGATTATGCAATCCTGAATGGCGACCCAGTGTCATTAGTGCTGGACGTGGGGTACTCCAGCGTCATCGCAAATGATTTTCTCCAGATCTGCCTGGAGCCGGGGATGCAGTTCACCAAAAGCGGCAGCCAATTCTTTCTGCAGCGTAGGAAGGTCCTGTTCAAGCTTTTCAAGCCACGAAATGCTGTATTCCGCGGCTGTGTGACGCTCTTTTCGGATGTCGGTGTTCGAGCGGTCCTGGAAGTTTGCCAGCTGCACCTGCGCCAGGTGAAGACGCTTGAGGGCCACAATGAAGTTTTCCAAGCGGACGTCTTTGTGATCAGTCATTGCATGGTACCGCGTGGAGAAACCTTTTCCATTCGACCCGCCTACGGGAGATATGTGAACACAAACAACCCCAGTAGGTTGGCTCTAACATGACGCATCGCTTTGCAACCACGCAAACAATTTGGGGTTGTTAATCTGAAAATTTGAGGCAATATACACTGATAAATTGAATAAAAAGTGCATTAGCACCACCATAGGTCGCAATCGGAGTGGAGTTTGTCACGTGTCCAATGGGGGGAACGAGCCCGGCTCAAATAGCTTGGCCTTACAACCAGTCACCGGTCTCAGCAACGCCAAGGAGCAGTTGCGGTTCAGGTGCCGAGAGGCTGGACCAGGCGCCTTGAACGATCTGGAAATACTTACACTTTTGCTTGTTCCACTCTATCGATGGGATCATGCGCAGACTACGGCAAGGCGCCTGCTTTCGGAGTTTCAATCCTTGCCGGAGCTCCTGAACGCCCCTCGCCACCGGCTCATGGAGTTGCCAGGGGGCGGCCCGGTTTTGGCCGACACCGTGTCGGCTATCCAGCAGTGTATCGTGCGCAGTGCCCGCGCGGACAGCTCCGAGCGCCGCATCCTAGACAGCTGGTCGGAACTGATCGACTACGTTCAAGTCACTATGGGCTATTTGGAGATCGAACAATTCCGGTGCCTGTTTCTCAACAAGAAGAACTCTCTCATCGCTGATGAGGTTATGCAGGAAGGAACCGTCGACCACACGCCCGTTTATCCGCGGGAAGTGATGCGCCGTGCGCTTATCCTTCAGGCGTCGGCCGTCATCCTGGTGCACAATCACCCATCCGGCGACCCCAGCCCCTCCCGCCCCGACATTCAAATGACCCGGCAGCTCATAGATATTGCCAAGCCGCTGAACATCGAGATCCATGACCACATCATCGTGGCGCGCGGCATGGCGGTGTCATTCAAAGGATTGAACCTGATATGAAAACGCTGTCGATCGTTTACCCCACCCCACGAACCGCTCTGGTGCCCCCATGTTTATTTGAGGACGGCACATCTGTCGGCGATTGGCCAGGCAAATCGGGAACGGATCGGATAACCCTGCTGCATGTTCTGTGGCTGCGATATGCCAAGGTTATGACGCGTCAGGAGATCGCTGAACACCTCGATGTCCCCGTAATGCGGATCGATGCCTATTTGACGGAAATCTTGGTGGCACTGGATGAGATCGATCCGGAGAAAATCACTTAACTAGGGACT
>CALDSI010000208.1 GCA_937911395.1 uncultured Labrenzia sp. | reverse complement strand
GAGACATTGCCCCCTGCCGGCAACATTGGCGGCGGCGGATTTATGATGATCATCAAGGCTGACACTGGCGAAACCGAAGCGCTGGATTACCGGGAAAAAGCACCATCCGGCGCAACCCGCGACATGTTCTTGGGACCAGACGGCGAACCGGACAATGACAAGTCCCGTTTTTCGGGTTTGGCCATTGGGGTTCCAGGTACGGTGGCAGGCTTTGCGGCTGCATTTGAAAAACACGGCAGCGGGAAAGTGACATGGGAAGATCTGGTTGCACCCGCAATTGCACTCGCAGAAGACGGCATAGTAGTGACACCGGACCTGTCCGCATCTTTGGCCGCCCGGATCACCCGGCTGAGCAAAGACCCGGCAACGGCAGCTATCTTCTACAAGGCCGGTCTGATCCCTTATGTGCCCGGCGAAACACTGAAACAGACGGATCTGGCAGCAACGCTCCGTCTGATCGCCGGCAAGGGCGCTGCGGGTTTTTATCTGGGCGATGTTGCCGAAAAAATCGCAGCCAAAGTTCAAGAGGCAGGCGGCAGCATGACAACCACCGACCTTGCCGACTACAAACCCGTCTGGCGGGACCCGGTTACCGGGAGCTACCGGGGATATGAGATCGCCTCCATGCCGCCCCCCTCGTCCGGCGGCATTCACATCGTGCAAATCCTAAACATGCTGGAGGCCTATCCGGTGGCCGATTTCGGCTCCAACTCCGCCGATGCGATTCATGTAATGGCCGAAGCCAAACGCCGCGCCTACGCCGACCGGTCAAAATATCTCGGAGATCCGGATTTTGCTGAAGTTCCGGTAAAAGGCCTGACCGATCCAGCCTATGCAGCAAGCCTGGCAGAGACCATCAACATGGAGACAGCCACCGATTCAAAGGACGTTGCTCCCGGCAACCCCATTCCCTACGAAAGCAATGAAACGACCCATTATTCCGTTGTCGACAAGGACGGCAATGCAGTTTCGAACACCTACACGCTGAACTTTTCCTATGGCGTTGGTCTCACCGCCGACGGCACCGGCGTTCTTTTGAACAACGAGTTGGACGATTTCTCCGCAAAACCCGGCGCACCGAATGCCTATGGGTTGATTGGGGGAACAGCGAACGCGGTCGAAGGTGGCAAACGGCCCCTGTCATCCATGAGCCCGACACTTGTGTTCAAGGACGGCGACTTGTTCCTCGTCACTGGCTCGCCGGGCGGCAGCCGGATCATCACGACAACGCTGCAGGTCATCTTGAATGTGATCGACCACCAGATGAACATCGCCGAGGCAACAGCCGCACCGCGCGTCCACCATCAATGGTTTCCGGATGAAATTCGAATTGAAGAAGGTTTGTCCCCGGACACGATCCGGCTTTTGGAAGCGCGTGGCCACAAGGTCGAGGTCAAGAACGTGATGGGCTCAACCCAATCAATCATGAAAGTGGGCGGTCTTCTGGCCGGTGCTTCCGATCCACGCCGGCAAGGCGCACTGACAGCTGGCCACTGAAACAGGGGTGAGGGAGACCGATGACATTTCATCGGTCTCATTGCTCCGGTCCAAGCTGCTTCTCCAGACTTAGTTCGGCTCTGGCGGATAGCGGCGGTTGATCGTACTGTCGGCGTCCAGATCCTTGAGGTGCTGGAAGAAACTTTCAGCTGCGACCGCAAGGAAAGAAACCAGCAGGACGCCAACATAAGTCGAGTGCTCCAACAACTCAGCCCTGTCGCCAACGACCACATCGAAGATTGCAAATCCGAGAAAAACGGCGATCGACACTGCAATCGCAAGGTCGGTCCGGTAGGCAACACCCGGCTGGTTTTTGACAAGCCGAATTCCGGCCACCAAAAACAATGCGGCCGCTAAAAACTCGACAATGCCTGCGAATACGAGCGTCGCCGTTACGAAACCTGGATCTATGTCCAGGCGATCAAAATACATGGTGAACTTTTCGACGCGGTGATTTCCCCACCAATGGACAAACCCGATGTCCTGACGGGCAAAAAATTTATCGAGGCCGTTCAGAAGCCAAAAGCAAAACCAGAAAGCGATCACGACGGCGGTAACGGGTTGGCGCAAAATAGCCATATCTATCTTCTGTCTTGAATGTCGGAGCTATCGTCAATTCATACAGGGCAAGTCCTTGAAAACTGGTTACACTCAACGCGCAAAACGTGTCCGTAAATCCACTTATTAGAGAAAGCTGAAGACAAGCAGCTCTATTTCTGAGGTTGTTTTGCGCCGCGCGAGACAAGGTCTGCAAATTGCTGATCCAGTTTGAGACGCTCTTCGGCGGTCATCTCCGGCCAGATGATCTGAGCGCCGACAAAGGCAGCATATTCAATTTTCGCTATGCTGTTTGCAGTGGCATCGTCCAGCCCTTGCGCAAGATACAGCTCTACTATGAACTGGGTTCGAAGATCATCGACCGCGCGTACGGTTTGCCGGACCGTCTGGTTGAGTTGCGCAAACTGGCGCATGGCACGGTCCAGGTCATGATCGATTTGAGCCGCCTTCAGCGCCAGCGTCCGCGCCTGGTCTTCGGGCGCACTCGCAAGTGTTTGTTCGGCAACATCAAGTGTGTTTTGTTTTTTCCAGGCATGAGCCAAAGCCGCGAGGAAGGCTTCATGGTCCTTGAAGTGATGATAAAAAGCGCCTTTAGTCCGTGACGCCGTCTGGCACAGGGCATCCAAGGCTAGACCACTGATGCCCTTTTTGACCAGTTGCCCAAACCCGAGTGTGATCCAGTCCTCTTTACCGAACCGTTTCTTCTCGCTCATAGGCTCCCGCCCAACACGCCGAGGATGACGATCGGCAGGAACAACCACCCTTGCGGCATATCCTTAAATGTCTGGTTCTTGAAGACCGGGACGGCTAGGCCGAGCACGCAGTAGCCAAACGTCAAGATCGTCGCAACCCACCCGAGATCCGTTCCGCCGGTATAGAGCGCCGCATAGCCGAACATTCCGGCAATGACTGCAAGTGTGATGGTGACGATATGCCAACAATAGTAGGTCGTAAGCTTGGGTACGGGATGCAGCCCGGGCGCGTTCAAAAGCGGTTCGGCAATCGCCCTACCTCCCAAGAAGGTATGGATCAGGCACACAATGGCGGCCAGTCCTCCAGCACTCGCAAAATAGACGTTCATTTCAATCTCCGAAAATACATACCATACCACATGGTATGTACTGACAACTGAAATAGCAAGTGACAACTGCTGTGCCTTTCAAAGGATCCCGAAGTCACAAAAAAACAGCGGAACCTGGTGGTCCCGCTGGAAAAGTCACTGAAGCAGTCGCAATCGCGTCTTGGGACGAAATACTGACATTTTCGCCATCCGCAGTTTGCACAGGTAGATTAGCCACCGGGCGATAACGCTAATATAAAGTTGCAAGGCTGATTTATTTCAATCACAGGGAAAATTGTCACAAACGATCAGCACAATAAAAAAGCCAGCTGCATATCTGCAACTGGCTTTCAGCGCCATTCGACGAAATTGGAGCGGGCGATGGGATTCGAACCCACGACCCCAACCTTGGCAAGGTTGTGCTCTACCCCTGAGCTACACCCGCATAGTGTTCCAACTCAGTGGCAGCTGCCTCGTCGTTGGTGGCGCAGTATATGAACTAAGCCGAAACAGAATGCAACACCGAAAATGCAGAAATTTTTTAGCTGTCTTTTTGTGGATTTCACAGCTTCAAAACCCGCAAAAACGGCCGAAAATAGCCGCTCCATAGGCCGCACGTGCCTTGCGGATCAGCATCAAAACACGCTAGAGAGCTGCAAACAGACAAATTTTTTCAGGAAAAGTCATGCCAGCCAGCCGCGACGAGCTCATGGGCTTCTTTCAGGATCTGGGGATCTCTGTCACCACTGTGGATCATGATCCGGTGTTCACGGTCGCCGAATCCGGCGACCTGCACGACCGCATTCCAGGTGGCCACACCAAGAACCTGTTCGTCAAAGACAAGAAGGGCCGGTTGTTTCTGATCACCACCCTGCACGATGCCGAAATTGATCTGAAAAAATTGCACCAGGTGATTGGCGCTCAGGGACGGGTTTCGTTTGGCAATGCTGACCTTCTAATGGAAGTGCTTGGCGTGGAGCCTGGGTCTGTCACCCCGTTTTCCCTGATCAATGACCGGGAAGCGCAACGTGTCACGCCCGTTTTTGATGCAGAAATGATGGCACATGACGTCCTGAACTATCACCCGCTGAAGAATGACGCGACGACGGCGATTTCTTCCAGCGATTTGCTCAAGTTCGCGAAGGCCTGCGGTCATGACCCGCAAGTGCTGGCAGTAAGTGCTCAGGCACAGGCAACCGAAGTGCAAGGTTGAGAATTGTAATGCGATTGTAGCCGCGCCATGTTAGGTGCGGTTTTTCCAGCGAGACGGCCAGCAAGGCCAAAGTTCCCAGCGGCCGAACAGCAAGAGGCAGATTAATGAGCAACGGCGACTACAGCATTGGCGGTCAAGTCGGTGGCGGTTTCGGCGCCAGCATGGGTGGCGGATATGGTGGCCAGGGCGGCGGTTTCGGCGGCGGTGGTGGCAACGGCTCTGGCGGCGCGCCGGATGGCGACCTGATTTTCGACGTTACCACACAGACATTTATGGCTGATGTGATGGAGGCCTCCCGCCAGCAGCCGGTGCTTGTGGACTTCTGGGCGCCGTGGTGCGGCCCCTGCAAGCAGCTGACACCGCTGATCGAGGCCGCTGTGAAAGCGGCTGGCGGAACGGTAAAGCTCGCCAAAATGAACATTGACGACCATCCGGAAATTGCCGGTCAGATGGGCATTCAATCCATCCCGGCCGTGATTGCCTTTAAGGACGGTCAGCCTGTCGACGGCTTCATGGGCGCTCAGCCGGAAAGCCAGATCAAGGCGTTTATCGAAAAGCTTGGCGGGCCGGCTCCTGCCAATCCAGCCGAAGCCTACCTGGAACAAGCAAACGCGTTGCTGGCAGATAAGGATTACGGGCAGGCGGCACAGCTGTTCGGGGCGTTGATGCAGGCAGAACCTGAAAACGTTCAGGCCATTGCGGGACTGACCCAGTGCTACCTCGGCGCTGATGACCTAGAACGGGCCAAACAGGCACTGGAGCTCGCACCGGAAGAAAAACGCACAGATGAAGCCTATTTGGCAGCCAAAGCTGCCGTGGACCTTGCCTAACAAGCAGCACCCCTGGGAGACTTGGCTGGTTTTGAGGAGCGCATTGCCCAGAACCCGGACGATCATCAAGCCCGCTTTGATCTTGCGCTCGGACTGAATTCAAAAGGTGCCAAAACAGCGGCCGTGGACCAGCTCATTGAGATCGTCCGCCGAGACCGCGAATGGAACGAAGATGGCGCCCGCAAACAATTGCTGCAGTTCTTTGAAGCCTGGGGTTTCAAGGATGAAGCAAGTGCCTATGGCCGGCGCAAACTGTCTGCCGTGTTGTTTTCTTGACGATAGGCCACTCGCGCCACACATACCCAGTTATGCGGTACAACCGCACAAAGCGGTTGGTCGAGAACAACAACACAAAGGCCCACTCATGCAGGCTGGTAACGCCATTTACGAGACGATTGCTGATCTTCCTCCGGTCTTGCCTGTGTTCCCCTTGTCCGGCGCGTTGCTGCTACCCAGAACGCAGCTTCCGCTGAACATTTTTGAGCCGCGCTACATCGACATGATTGATAGCGCCTTAGCAGGCAACCGTCTCATTGGGATGGTGCAACCGTCGGGACGGCAGAACACGAAAGACCCGGATCAACCCTTGCTGGAAGGAGTTGGCTGTGCGGGTCGCTTGACCGGTTTCCAAGAAACTGGTGACGGCCGCTACCTCATCACACTCCAAGGTGTGACACGCTTCCGGGTAGCGCAGGAACTGACCGCGTTGACGCGTTTCCGGCAGGCGGAAGTCGATTTTGCTCCGTTCGCCGCCGATCTCAGATGTGGTCAAGGCGAAGACGACGTTGATCGCAATGGATTGCTAACAACCTTGCGGGCTTATCTGGATGCCAACAATCTGGAAGCGGATTGGGACAGCGTGAAGGAAGCTGAGACGGAAGTTCTGGTAAACGCGCTGTGCATGATGTGCCCCTACGGTC
>CALDSI010000207.1 GCA_937911395.1 uncultured Labrenzia sp. | reverse complement strand
TTTTGCAGCCGCCTTGGGTGTTGCATCTATGAACTGTTCCAGCTCTGCCATTTGAGCTTTGGCGCGCTCTGTATCAAGCGGTGTCGCTGTTTTGGCGACTTTGCCCCAGAGCTCCCGGTCTTCGGGAGACAGCATGCCCTTTCTGCCGCGCTTGCTCATGCCGTCAATTCCCGGGGCCAGTTGAGTGCCTGGGCAGCAACACAGTAAAAGTGGCTCCATGCCGGATCTCACCGGCAATCCGTCCGGCAGCGTCTCCGGAGCCGACAAAGATGTCGCCTCGGGATTGACCCTTGATGGCAGAACCTGTGTCGTCGGCCACCATCAGGCGGCGGTAATGCTGACCGGGTCGTTGCGGGTCCTCAAACTCTGCAGAAACAAACACAGGCACGCCATAAGGCATGGCGCTGTCGTCGATTGCCAGACTTCGACCGGGCACGAGAGGTAGCCCGGCTGCGCCGATCGGCCCTTCGTCTGGTGCAGCTTCAGTGACTTCCCGGAAGAAGATATAAGACCGGTTTTCCTTGAAAAGCGGATCCCGGTCATCCGGGTTTTGTTCCAGCCAGCGGCGCAAGCCGGACATCGTGAAATCTTCCGGAGTGCCTTCACCGCGCTGAACCAAAAGCCTGGCGATTCCGGTGTAGGGGTGTCCGGTTTTTCCCGCATACCCGACCCGCAGCGTCGTGCGGTCAGTGAGTTTCAAGCGCGCGGAGCCCTGGATATGGATGAAGTAGGCGTCGATCGGGTTGCGAAGCCAGACCAGTTCCAGACCCTCTCCCTCCAGGGCGCAATTCATGATGGCATCACGATCGGGCATTTCGGTCACCTGGCCGTTGATCCTGCGGCCATGTGTCAGGTGTGTTGGCCAACCAGGCGGACGGGCCTTTGCTGGCACGTGAACCAGCCCATCAGGTTTTTTCAGAAGCGGGACGTTGAATTCGGCCGTTTTTTCCCGGGATGCGGCCACTTCAGGTTCGAAATACCCGGTCACGAACCCCGGCTCTATTACCTGAAACGGCTCGAAATGGGTTTCAAAAAACGAACGCGCATCCTTTGACGATTGTGCCGCCTTGCATAGCGCGTTGCGATGATCTTCGGAAAGCTGGAACGGTTTCCGGTTTGCACCTGATGGAGCGCCAGACCCACAGAACCGCTGGAACGCAACAAGTGCATCGCTGTGCTGATCTGTTGCCCAACCGCTCAGATCGGCAAATTGGACTGGTATCAGATCGGCAAATCGGATCGGGCCTTGCGCCATGGCAGTCAAAGGTCCTGCAACAAAAAGAGACGCGGCAATAGCCGCGCCCTTAAAAAACATTGCCAAAACAGACGACCGTGTTGATCCGCGCATGCCTGCCGGGGCACTCACGAATTTACTCGGCGGATTCGGTCGCGACCAGCTTCCAGTTCGGATCCCGCGTCGCGGTGTCACGTGCGAAGGTCCAGATATCAATGACTTCCGTCACTTTGGCGGGGTCACCATCAACAACTTCGCCACCTTTGTCGCGTGTCGCTGAGATTAGCTGGCTGTGGATCCGGACAGTAACTTGTGCGGTGGTGTCCTTGAGGGCCGCTTCCACGATTTCGGCCTTGTCGATGCCAACGAACGTGGACTCGATTGTCTCACCGCGTTTTTCACGATCATCAATCGCCGCGCTAAAGCCTTCAAACACGTCACGGGACAGAAGATTTTTGAGAGCCTTCTTATCGCCATCGGCAAACGCCATGACGATCATTTCGTACGCGGCTTTTGCACCTTGCAGGAAAGGTTCCGGCTCGAAGCTCCGGTCAACGGACAGGATTTGCTTCAGCGCATTGTTCAGTGCAGAGCCAGCCGGTGCGACCTTGTCGATGACCACTTCACCATCTTCTTCCTGCCGCGCCGGAGCCATGTCGTCGTAACCGTCCGGTGATTGTTGCCCCTGATGCGGCAGCGGAATGACATTGTCCTGGCCGTTGGCCTGACCATTTTGCTGCTCTGGTTTTGAATAGGGATCAAACGGTGGGCGTTCCTCGCCGGTGCGTTTGCCGAGAACAGAGCGCAACCGGAACAAAATGAACACCGCCAGTCCAAGAAGCAGCAGATTTAGGGGATCAAAAATTTCATTCATCTTCTATTCCGGCTACCCTTTCAGAGGCTGGTAGGCTGCCCCTGACTTGTTTTGCAAGGCCCGTGCGACGCACGTTTAGGTCAGATATGTTCTATTTAGTGGGTTCTTCAACCAGCATCCAGACCCAAGAGCAAGACTGAATTTGATCGAAGTGCACATTCCTTGCGACCGGCCGCTCGCATTTTTGTGACAGAGTGTCTACATCTCTGGGTCAGATAGTACAGATTTCCACCCTACCAGACGATGGAGCCTCCGTGGGACTTTATATCATAGCAGGCATTATACTCCTGCCTCTGATCGAAATCTCGGTTTTCATTTGGGTTGGCGAGCTTCTTGGGGTTCTGCCGACGATCCTTTTGACCGTGCTGACGGCCATGGCCGGCACACTCATGCTGCGCCAGCAGGGGCTGTCGCTTTTGATGCGGATGCAGAAGGAACTCGATGGAGGACGGGCTCCGGGCAACGAGGTCATGCAAGGCGCTATGATTGTGCTGGCGAGTATCCTGCTTTTGATCCCGGGGTTTGTCACGGACGCCATCGGTTTGCTGCTGTTTATTCCGCCGGTCCGCGAAAGTCTTGCGAAGTTCATCATCGCGCGCTCCAATGTTGTGATCATGGAGGGTGGAACCATGCGTCCGCGGAACGAGGATGGTGTTGTGGATCTCGATGAGGAAGACTGGAAAGAAACCAACCATGGCCCGGATGCGGGAAGTCAAACGTCCGGTCAGCCGCGCATCAGTCCCTGGAACGATGGGTCGGAAAAACCGAACTCATAGATTGTTTGCCATGTCCGCAGAAAGTCACCGAAACGTGACTTTGCTGTATGCGTAATTTTTACCAGTTGCGCGCTAGACCTGCCCGAATTGGAGATTTCCGCAGCAGGTAAACGGTCATGGTACAGGCTCCGCGCGTTGATTGGGTAGATACGGCAAAAGGCATCTGCATTGTCTTTGTCGTCATGATGCATGCCGTTTTGGGCGTTGAGGCAGCGGCTGGGGAAACCGGCTGGATGCATGCGGTGATCGCCTTTGCCGCGCCCTTCCGGATGCCGGACTTCTTTCTGATTTCCGGTCTCTTCCTGTCAAATGTCATCACGCGGGACTGGAAGCTCTATCTCGACCGGAAAGTAGTTCATTTCGCTTACTTTTATGTGCTTTGGATGACCATTCAGTTTGCCGTGAAGGCGCCGGTCTTTGCCGGTGAGATGGGCTGGGCCGGGGCGTTTCAGTTCTATCTGGTCAGCTTTTTCCAACCGTTCGGGACGCTATGGTTCATCTACATGCTGCCGATCTTCTTTGTCGTGTGCAAGTTGGCGCATGACAAAGGCGTGCCCTGGCAAGTGATGCTCGGGATTGCGGCGCTTTTGCAGATCGCACCGATCCATACCGGCTGGCTTTTGGTCGATGAGTTCGCATCGCGTTTCGTTTATTTTTATGCCGGCTACATTTTCGCGCCAAGAATCTTTGAGCTTGCCGTGTGGGCGCGAGACCGGGTCAGCCTGAGCCTCGTACTGCTACTCGTTTGGGGCGTCATTAACGGGGGTCTGGTCTTTATCGGCTGGTCTGAATTGCCGTTCGTGTCGCTGGCCCTTGGGGCGGCCGGGGCCGGGGCGATCATTCTCACCAGTGCGCTGATCGTGAAGGCAGGCAGCATGGATTTCCTGCGCCATTTCGGCGCGAACTCCATCGTGATATATCTGGCGTTCTTCTTTCCGATGGGCCTCACGCGGGTGATCCTGCTGAAACTCGATATTCTTGACATCGGCACCGTGTCTTTGATCGTGAACATCGTTGCCGTCATCGCACCGGTGATCCTGTTGTGGGTCATCCAGAAGACCGGCATTGGCTGGTTTCTGTTCAAACGGCCGGAATGGGCCTATCTCGGCGGCACCTACGGCCGGAAAACGGCGCCCCAAGCGGCGGAGTGACGGGAGAAAATTCGCACCCTTCAAGCCTTAGGAGTAGAGGCCTTGGCCCTCTTACGCCTAGACGCCTTGCGATATGGACCAAACAAAAAGT
>CALDSI010000206.1 GCA_937911395.1 uncultured Labrenzia sp. | reverse complement strand
CTGCCAATTGAAAATCCGCTTGTCTTCTATCCACGCTATGTCTGGGAGGTGATCTCCAAACACTGGGCTTATGTGTCTGCGGTCTGGCGGGTGCACCGGATCTACCGGAGCGTGAAAGCGGCGCCTGGCCGGCGCGAATACTCCGATGTAGCGATCGCACCGTTGAGCGCGGATATGGAAGAGGATCTGGCGATGATCACGGAAACGCGGGGCGGAAAAGACGCTGTTACCAAATCCGCCCGGGACGCGTCCATTGTGAAGGCCGCGAAGAAACGTGCGCTGTCTATTTAGGCAAATGAGTTAAGCCTGGTGGTAGCTTTTCTCTTTCCGAAAGAACGGCAAACGCCATCCGAGTGTCATGCCCGCTGCCGCCAGCATGATCACCGCAACGCCGAGCATCTGCACGGCTCCAAGTTTCTGTCCCAAGACAAAATAGTCGGTGACGTAGGCGACAGATGGATAGAGGAACGTCAGCGCGCCCTGGAGGTCTGTCGGCAGTTTCTGCACCGCTGAGTACAGGATCGTGTACATCATTGCAGTGTGCACAAAACCGAGGGTGAGCAGGGAGGCCCAAGCAGAGCTTTGCGATGGAAGGTCCGCCACACTCGCGAATGGGGCAAGTAGAATGGCTCCTGTTGAGACCTGTATCAGCGCGATCATATGGGAGGGGATACCGCTCAGCTTTTTGGTGACAACAACTGCGACGGCCCAGAGAAACGCAGCGCCAATGGACAGGGCGACACCGACCGTAAAGTTGCCGTCCGCATAAGCCAGTTCGGGTTTTGATTGGGCGATCACCACAACACCACAAAAGGCGAGGGCCAGCCAGCACAGCTTTCTGAGCGTCAGGTGTTCTCCGAAAAAGAGCACGCCAAAACATACCAGCATGAAAGGCTGCGTGTTGTAGATGGCCGTCGTAAGTGAAATGGACGCATGGCCGATCGCATGAAACAGCATGACCCAATTGGTGGTCAGCGCGATGCCGCCCAAAACCGCCAGCAGAAACTGCTTCAGTGAGATTTTATATGCAAAAGCGCCTTTGAGTGAACATATGAGTGCCAGGCCAACTGCGCCGAACAGGCAGCGCCAGAAGGCGACAGTGACCGGGTTTTCTCCGCTGAAGACGACAAAAATGCCCAAGGTGCCAATCAAGGTCATCGCGAAGGTCATTTCCAAAATGCCGGTGGTTCTTTCTGACATTTGAGCAACTCCTATCAATACGCTTTCAAGGATCTGCTGTTTGGATGAGTCACTCCATATGATATTGAAGGTAGATGGCGTAATAGACCTAATAATATTAGGAAAAATACCCGCTGGAGTTTAATGTGAAAGATATGGACGCCCAAGATCGTGAAATATTGAAAATTCTGATCGAGGATGGCCGATGTTCGATCAAGGACATTGCCGTCAAGGTCGGTTTGTCGTCGCCAAGTGTTTCGGACCGGCTCAGGCGCTTACAAGATTCCGGGGTCATCCGCAGTTTTACGGTCGATATCGACCCCCGGGCTCTCGGATATTCGCTTCAGGCGATTACCCGAGTTAGGCCGTTGCCGGGAAAACTCCATATCGTCCGCGAGTTGCTGCAGGAAATTCCAGAGGTCGTTGAGTGCGACAAAGTCACAGGTGACGATTGTTTTGTTGTGCGGCTGGTGATCCGGGAAATCGAGGAACTGGACAGCATCCTTGAACGGATCACAGACAAGGCTGAGACGAGCACTTCGATCGTCAAATCCCAACCGGTGCCCCGGCGGGTGCCCTTAGAGTTTTAGCGGTCAACGGTGCCTTATTCTGCGTGACGTTTTCCAAACCGGAGCCGTTAACGCTTTAGAGCGCCAGCCGCCTTAATATGTTTATGAATTCGCGCAATTAGGGAACTCTCTGGCAAGTCCAGGCTGGCTTGCCGCTCAAAGGCACAGTGTTTTGCTTGATAGGTTCAAATCGTTTTGCACAATCTCGGGAGTGTTGAGCCTCACGTTCCTGCTGGCGCCGGTCTCTCTTGCTGCAGATAGCTGCAACAAGATGACCGTTGCAGCCGCCGAGATTCCGCATTTCGTTGAGAGTGAGAGCGAAGGGGAGTTTGTCGTTTTGTTGCAGTCCGCGGCAAAGCGTGCGGACTTGGCTTTGGACATCAGGCTTTATCCCAAAAAACGGGCCCTTGGATTGTTTCAAATGGGGGTGGTCGATGCGTTGATGCCCCATTCCAGTGCGGGTGCGGATGTCGCGTCTTTCAAATCTCTGCCAATTCTCACGAAGCGCGACTTTGCGTTTGTTCGAGAGGGGGGCTCGGTGCCGTCGAGTGTTTCTGATCTTGAAGGCCTCCGGATCGGCTTGACGGCCCAATACGCCTATCCGAAATCGCTGACGGCCAACGATGAAATCGACTTCAGCCGTGAGCCAAACTCAGATCTGGACAATATCAGAATGTTGTCCGCTGGCCGTCTGGACAGATCGATCATCGAGGAGCAATCCGGCCTGAGGGCAATCGCGGAATCTGGTGTCGACAACGTTGTTTACGATGAGACCAGCCCAATCAATGAACTCAGCGTATGGATCCTGTTCGCCAAAACGGAGTGCGGGGCGCTTCAAGCCGAGAAGATCAACTCCGCTTTCCGGGCCATGATTAACGACGGAGAGTGGGCTGCAATCAAAAAGGCTGATCCGCCGAACGGATAGGTGCCAGTCAGCCCGTTGCCATGGATTGTTCAAGAAGATCATCTCTCCGGTTTCGGAAAAGGTTGCCGTTTTAGGCTTAATCCCGTATCAGCACACATCTCAATACCAAAGATATCGCTTACCTGCAGTGTGTGCAGGAGTGAGCAGGAGACTGACATGATTGAACTGACCTTCCCCGACAATTCCGTGCGCGCATATGAAGCTGGGACTTCCGGTCTCGACGTGGCGACCGGTATTTCCAAATCGCTGGCCAAAAAGGCCGTCGCGATGACCCTTGACGGGGAACTGAAAGACCTTTCCGATCCGATTGATACCGACGCCAATATCGAGATCGTGACCCGGGATGACCCGCGCGCGCTCGAGCTTATCCGGCATGATGCTGCCCACGTGATGGCAGAAGCCGTGCAGGAGATATGGCCGGATACACAAGTGACCATTGGCCCGGTGATCGAAAACGGATTCTACTACGATTTCAAGCGCGTTCACCCTGATACGAAGGACAACTGGCCGTTCACGCAGGACGACTTGCCGGTCATCGAAAAGAAGATGCGCGAGATCATTGCGCGCGGCGCACAGTTCACCAAGGAAGTCTGGAGCCGGGACGACGCCAAGACGTATTTCGCGGCAAAAGGCGAGGACTACAAGGTCGAACTGATCGACGCGATCCCGGAAGATCAGGACGTCAAGATCTATAAGCAGGGCCAGTGGCTGGACCTGTGCCGTGGTCCGCACATGGTTTCGACCAAGCAGATTGGCGACGCCTTCAAGCTGATGAAGGTGGCTGGAGCCTATTGGCGCGGCGACAGCAACAATGAAATGCTGACCCGCATCTATGCGACCGCATGGCATAGTGAGAAGGAGCTCAAGGAGCACCTTCGAATGCTGGAAGAGGCCGAAAAACGCGATCACCGCAAACTTGGTCGTGAAATGAACCTGTTCCATTTTCAGGAGGAAGGTCCTGGCGTTGTATTCTGGCATCCGAAGGGTTGGGAAATGTTCCAAACCCTCATTTCCTACAAGCGTCGGCGTATAAAAGACGACTACAAGGAGGTTAATGCGCCTCAGGTGTTGCAAACATCGCTTTGGGAGACGTCGGGTCACTGGGCTTGGTACAAAGAGAACATGTTCTCTGTTCAGTGTGCTGACCCAGAAAGCGAAGACGATCGTATCTACGCATTAAAGCCGATGAATTGTCCCGGACACGTTGAGATCTTCAAGCATGGCTTGAAATCCTACCGTGACTTGCCTTACCGGATGGCAGAATTCGGAGTGGTACACCGATATGAACCGTCTGGTGCGATGCATGGCTTGATGCGCGTGCGCGGCTTTACTCAGGATGATGCACACGTCTTCTGTACTGAAGAGCAGATGGCGGAAGAGTGCCTGAAGATCAATGACCTGATTTTGTCGGTCTACGAAGACTTTGGGTTCAAAGAGATAGTTGTGAAGCTTTCGACGCGTCCTGAAAAACGTGTGGGCTCAGATGAGGTTTGGGATCATGCCGAAGCGGTGATGACCGATGTCTTGAAAACGATCGAGGAGCAATCCGAGGGTCGGATCAAGACCGACATCTTGCCGGGCGAGGGCGCTTTTTATGGTCCGAAGTTTGAATATACTTTGAAGGATGCCATCGGCCGGGATTGGCAATGCGGCACGACCCAGGTCGACTTCAACCTGCCGGAACGCTTTGGCGCTTTCTATGTCGATAACAACGGCGAGAAGAAAGCACCGGTGATGATTCACCGGGCCATCTGTGGCTCCATGGAGCGTTTCCTCGGGATCTTGATCGAGAACTATGCCGGGCACTTCCCCTTGTGGTTCGCACCCTTGCAGATCGTTGTTGCGACCATTACGTCTGAAGCGGATTCATATGGTCAGGAGGTGGCCGATCTTCTGAAGTCCAAAGGGCTGAAGGTTGAAACCGACTTCCGCAACGAAAAGATCAATTATAAGGTCCGCGAACATTCGCTTGCCAAGGTTCCGGTCATCCTGGTCTGCGGCATGCGGGAAGCTGAAGAGCGTACGGTCAACATCCGCCGTCTTGGTTCCAAAAACCAGACGCCGATGGGATTGGACGAGGCGGTGGCCGCATTTGTCGAAGAAGCGACGCCGCCGGATCTGAAATGATCGAACTTCCGTTTTGTTAACGGAAAAAATGCCAGCTTGCACACTGCCATTACTTAAGGGCAGTGTGCTGTCATAAGGCTGCAACAGAGAGTCTGTTAGAGCGTTTCAATTCCGCCGGTCCGGACGCGGGCAGCGGGTACAAACAATGTAACAAACGAAGTCGGCTTATCGTGGATTACGCAGAATTCAGCTACGCCAACCCAGATCACCATCCGCTGAAACGCATGGTGATCCGGTCGATTGAACGCCTGTCGGGGCGCCAGAAACTTCTTGATCTTTACGAGATCTGGAAACAGTCCATCGTGACCACAGATTACATGTGGAGCGAACTCCTGCGTCTTATCAACATTCGCGTATCGGTGGATAGTGGAGAGTGGCCACCCAAGGACGTGCCGGATGGGCCGTTGGTTCTGATTGCCAACCACCCTTATGGCATTGGCGATGGTCTCGCAATTCTTTCCCTTGCCGAACAACTCGGCCGCCCGTTCAAAATCATGATCAACAACGAGCTGCTCAAGCTTCCCGAGATCCGGCCATTCTCCTTGCCAGTCGATTTTGAGGAAACCAAAGAAGCGCTCAAGACAAATATGGCGACCCGCAAGGAGGCGCTGAAACTCCTGGAAGAAGGAACGACGATTATCGTGTTTCCAGGTGGGGGCGTAGCAACGGCACAAAAGCCATTCGGACGAGCCGAAGAACTTCCATGGAAAACCTTTACGGCGAAAATGATCCGCTCATCCAAAGCGACTGTGTTGCCGATCCACTTTGAAGGCCAGAATTCCTGGTTGTTCCATCTGGTCAGCCGGTTCTCGCTGACCCTTCGTCTTTCGCTTTATGTCCGCGAGTTCCGCCGGACACTCGGACAGGCAATCCGGGCCAGAGCAGGGGCACCAATCCCCTATGAAACCATTTCCGGTTTCAAGGACCAAAAGGAAGTCATGGACTTCCTGCAGTCTAAAGTAATGGAAATGGCACCGGCCGAGCAAAAAGAACGGCTGCTCAGCCGGCATTGATCATCGGTCATTTTGTTTCTGGAGTGTTCTGAAACAGTTTTGCCAAGGGCGATCAGTTCGCCCTTGAAGATCTACTGACCAATTCGCTGATCGAAGAGACCACTTCCACTTCCCGGTCTGCGCCTGGCTCCACCGTGAATGTATGAAGATAAGTCCTGCCGTTGTTGCGGGCCACTGCCTCATATTCACCGGCAGCAAGAACAAAGTCCGGAAACGCACCGGTTGCTTCGACGACCACGTCACCGCCTGGAGAGAGAACCGACCAGGTGGTGTTGGCGATGGCTTCACCGCCGCGCTCATTGACCAGCTTCAGTGTGATGTCGGCCGCTTTATGGAAAATCGTGGCTTCGGTGAGCTTGCCCGGAAGGACCTGGATGTCGGCTCGGATCTCGGCGTTCGCATCCCCGTATCGGCTGACAATGTGATAGGTGTCTGCGTTCAGCCGGATGATGGAACCAGGCTTTACGCTGCTGGCGATCAGATCCCGTTCGCCGCGCTGATCGAATTCCCGGCTGTAAATGTCGAATGTGACCGGGCCGCTCTCCAACGGCGCGCCGTCCGGCAGCGTGGCGTCGAATTTGATGCCGCCTGCATTTAACGTCACCATCTTCGACAGGACTTCCTTGCCGATCACGATCCGGTTGGTAGCCTGAGCGTAGCCGTAGGATGTGTGGATCATATAGGCACCTGGATCCAAACGGAACTCGGCGTCCCCGCCTTTCGACGTGGCAATCAACTGAAGCCGGCCATCCGCGTTGGTCGTTTCGGAGTAGATGCGCCAAATCAGATTGTCGTTGAGCGGTTGGCTGTCCCGCGTCAGCTTCGCCATCAGATAAAGTGCCCCGCCTTCCAGCCCATCGGCCGTCCCTTGGATGCCGCCGGATGCGGGCGCGTAAGGAACAAGCGTGTTGTCCGAGAACAAGGGCTCCGGTTCGCGGTCGAGAAGATTCTGAATGGGTTCTTGAGACGTCGCGGACGGTGCGTTCGGATCCGGCTTCATGGCAGGCGGCATCGGCGCACTGGTCTGGGCCTGTGCTGTGCCAGGAAGCGCTGAAATCAGCACCGCGCAGAGCGCAGTCATGACAAACCGCTGTACCTTGACGCGTGTGTCTTTGATCCGGTTCAACAAAGTCGTTGGATTCTGCATGCCCACTTATTATCGTTTTGGCCAAGCGATGTCATCTGGTCAGCGGTGCCTTCCAGCCTGTTTCTTGTAATGGACCTTAAAATTTGGCGAATTCAAGACCTGAAGAGCGCAGTTGACAAATCCCAACAATCAATTAGGTAGATAGTTGCAAATGAAACTATCTGCGGAAAGGCAGACCGAATGTCCGATTTTGGCAGGGGATCACCTCAAACCTTGGAGTTTTTGCGGACCCGCAGGTCACATCCATCTGTCACCATGTCGGAGCCCGGCCCGGATGATGCTCAGCTCACAGATCTGTTGACCATTGCCGCACGCGTACCTGACCACGGAAAACTGGCACCTTGGCGCTTCATCACTTACCGGGCACCGCAGGGCGAGAAGATCGGAGCCTTCCTTTCAGAGCTTTATGCCAGAAAGAACGGACCGCTTGATGAAGCCCAGACCGACAAGGAACGTACGCGGTTTACGCGCGCACCGGTGGTTGTCGGTGTCGTCAGCCAGGCCGCAGAGCACCCCAAAATACCTATCTGGGAACAGCAGCTCTCTGCTGGCGCCGTTTGCATGACCCTTGTTTCTGCAGCAGCAGCTGCGGGTTTTGCCTCCCAATGGCTGACGGAGTGGTATGCCTTTGACGAAGAAGCGGGACGTTATCTCGGTCTTCAAGACGGTGAGCGGTTTGCAGGTTTTATTCATATCGGAACAGCCACGCAGCCGCCCGTTGAACGTCCGCGGCCGGATCTTTCCGAAATAACTTCCAAATGGACGGAAACGGACTGAACATGTTCTACGAAACAGAAAAAAACGATCACGGACTACCGCATAATCCATTTAAGGCGATCATCGCACCGCGGCCGATCGGTTGGATTTCCAGCGTCGACAAGGATGGGAAGACCAATCTGGCTCCCTACAGTTTCTTCAACTGTGTCTGTGACACACCGCCGATCGTGATGTTTTCGTCTTCCAACTATAAAGACAGCGCTGCCAACATTGATGCGACCGGTGAATTCGTCTGCAACATGGCAAGCTACGACCTTAAAGACGAGATGAACCTGTCCTCGGCTGCCGTGCCGCACGAGAAATCCGAATTTGAGTTGACGGGATTGGAAATGGCTCAATCCAATCTCGTTGGCGTGCCGCGGGTTGCAAAAGCAGCAACTGCCCTGGAGTGCAAGCATCTTCAGACCATCCGTATGAAAGGTCTCGACGGAACCGACACGAACAGCTGGGTTATCTTCGGTCAGGTGATCGGGGTGCACATTTCCGATGATGTGATCGTCAACGGCATGGTGGACGTGACCCGGTACAAGCCGCTCTCCCGCCTCGGCTACATGGATTACGCCGTGGTGACGGAAGTATTTCAGATGGGCCGCCCCAAAGTCTGAGTATCTGACCGAGAATCGATAAGGCGCTGCAGCGGTCAGCGTCTTGTCTCATTATGAAACAATGAATTTTCCGTCCGGCAACAGATTTGTCCCAAATAAATCCGGATCAGCCCGGCAATTTTTTCCCAAGAAAAATCGCAGGAAACAGCCAAAGTCCACAAATGCCTGAGATTGCATTGGCATAGTTACGTAGGAGCCGTTAGGTTTTCGTTTCTCTAATAAATGAATCGGTCCTGCCTGTGGCTTATTAAGATTTTGTTAACCTTTTTGGCGCGAAAGTTAACGAAGTAATAATTAGTTTCGTCGAGGAGGCCAGTCATGCGGGTTGCTGACACTACCTCGGTCGCGTCTAGGATCGAGCTTGCGTTTCAGTCTGCGAGTACATCCACAGGAACGTCGTTTGACTATCTTGTGAAAACAGCCGCACGGGAATCTTCGTTTAATCCGTCGGCAAAAGCAAAAACATCGAGTGCTACAGGCTTATTCCAATTCATAGAGTCCACCTGGCTCGAAACAATGAAACAGGCCGGTCCCAAGCACGGGTTGGACAACTACGCGGATCATATTCAGCGGTCCAAAAGCGGCAAGTATTATGTCAGCGATCCCCAGATGCGCCGGGAGATCCTTGATCTTCGCAAGGATCCTGAAATCTCGTCAGTGATGGCGGGGGCTTTAACCCAGAAGAATGCGCAGTATCTTGAGCGCCGGATTGGCCGTGAACCGACGGACGGCGAGCTCTACATGGCGCATTTTCTTGGTGCTAATGGTGCGAGCCGCTTGATCGAAAAAACGGCTGCCAACCCCGATATGCGCGCTGATCAGGTTTTTTCCGCACAAGCGCGGGCCAACAAGCCGATCTTCTACCACCGCAATGGCCAGGCCCGGTCCATGGAAGAAGTCTATCAGGTGATCGTGTCCAAGCATGATGCAGTCAACATGATTGCTGAAGCCAGCGGACGTAAAAACCTTAGGACTTCTGGTGAGCTTTTGAACGTTGCGGCCCTCCCCAATGCAAAGCCGGGGTCTGGAACGCCAGTAACGGCACCGGTCCCGTTTGATGATCTTGCAGGTGATCCGGCTGCAGCTTTTGCGATGCGGTCCAAACCACAGCCGCCGAGCATGATGGCAGAGGCAAAGCCCAAAAACTTCGATCATTTGGCAGGTGACCCGGCCGCGCAATTCGCGATGCGGTCCAAGCCGGATGCACCGGTGCAAATGGCGGCGGCGACAGTGCCCGTCCAGCCGGAACTGCCGCTGGACCTACCTGAAGTGGTTGCAAATGCGCCTGTTCCGGAGGGACGTCCGCAGACGGTCGCGGTAGCCGATCCGGGTGCGAGCGATCCGGCGCAAACTCAAGTACAGGCACAACAAGTTGCAATCGCGGCGCAGCCTGATCCGGATGATCCACGCGATGCCGGCATCAACCAGGCCCCGGATCAAACCGCGAGCCGTGTGTTGTCGGCGTTCCAGGCAGCCCAGACCGCGAATCCGTTTGAAGCTTTGTTCCGCAATGATCCCGGTTCCGATCAGGCAGGCGTCAATCCAAGGTTTGCATCCGCCTTCGCGGCCGTAGAAGAGGCTGCGCTCTACAGCGCTGTGTCCGGAGCGTCTACTCAGGTGGCTGCCCAGGAATTGGCCCTGGTCAATCAAGGTGGTCCGCTAGATCTCACACGGTTTCTTCGTTTGAAGGCTCAGGAAGAACAGAAAGACTTACTGCCTCCGGCTTAAGTTTCGGAGGTTGAAGACAGGCGGGGGCATGTCAAAATTATGGTGAACGGATCGTTAAGTCTTTGATGTCAGGATAGTGTAAAGACTATTCAGGACTGACGTTAAGAGCATGACCGTTCACGACATTCTGCACCTCACCAACACTGAACAAGGCGGCCTCGATATTGAGGCAGCGCGAACCTATGCAGAGCGTTATTTGGCTGCCGAAGAGGGCAGCCTGGAACGGAAAACCATGGCGGCAGCACTGACAGTTCTTCTGGATGATCCGAGCCGGCCGGTTCGCAAGACCGTCGCTAAGGTATTGGCTGCGAGCGCGCATGCACCCGGACACGTAATCCGTTTTCTCGCGCAGGACGTTGACGAGATCGCGGTCCTTGTTCTGAAATCTTCCCCGCTCTTGAACGAAACCGAGCTGGTGGATCTTCTGGCCGAGGGCAGCCCAGCAGTTCAGAGTGCCATCGCAGAGCGTGAAATTGTTCCGGCTGGTGTCAGCGCAGCCATGTGCGAGGTTGCTGACGAAGCGGCCTGTATAGCCTTGCTCAAGAATCCAGGGGCAACAGTTTTGAAGTCGTCCTTGGTGCGGCTTGCTGAACGCTTTGAGCAACACCCCGATCTCTGCGATCAATTGCTGAAACTAGGCGATCTGCCAATTCCTGTGCGCTACGAGCTGTTGATGGGTCTAGCACAGAACCTTGAAAACCATCCCGTTGTTTTGGAACGTGTTCCAGAGCATCAGCGCGATGTGTTCCTGTCGGATGCAATCGACAAAGTCGTCCTCCGCCTCGCGCTCGAGGCAAAAGATGACGATCTTCCCGAATTTGTCGAGCATTTGCGGGCAAGCGGGCGCCTGAACACGCGTCTCCTATTGCGGGCTGTTTGTTGTGGCCGTCTACGGTTTTTTGCGGCTGCTTTGGCAAACCTTGGTAATATGCCGCTGCCACGCCTGTGCAAGGTTTTGCTCACTGTCCGCCGCGCGGCACTTCAAGCGGTTTTGAGAAAGGCTGGGTTGCCAATCCGGTCACACCAGGCGTTCCTGCTTGCGATCGACATTGCCCGCAAGGCTGAGGCGGACTTCAGCTATGACCTTGCCCTTGAAGAAGCGCGGGCTTTGACTGAAGCGTTGCTGTCTGAAATGCAAGACGGTGCCTTTGGTGCGGATGAGGATATCAATGCATTCCTCCGTCGGTTTGCGATTGATGTTGCCCGCCTTGAGGCACGCTCGGTTCTGAAAAAGAGCGCCGGAGATCTTCGCTCGGTCAATGCTGCGTGATTGTCAACGCCGGGCAGCATTGGTGCGCGGAGCGCGAGACCAATCCAAAATAGATGGTTAATCGGTCAGGTTTGCGGCTGATCGCGTCCGCTTAGCTCTCGTCTGTTTCTTTGGCTGGGAACTGGGCAAGATAGGTGTCGGTCGCCGTGCGCAGCGTTTCCAAAAGCTCGACACCGGTCTTGTTGGCGGTGTCCTTAGCGCCTTCAATCACCATCGCCCGGATTGCTTCCACAAATCCTTCTGCGAGCCCTACTGGCAGATCGTTGGGTGTTGGAATGTTTTCCAAGAGGTGACAGAAACTTGAGGCAACGTCGCCAACGAGCGGAAAGCCCAGTGTAAGTGCCTGGCCTTTGATGTTGTGAGCCGACTGATAAAGGACTTCAATTGTTTCGGAGGATATGCCGTCTGTTTTGACTGAGTCCCAAGCACCCACGAGGGTTTTGGCTTCGTTTTCCATCCAGTTGCCGAAATGCGGAGCGATCCTTTGCAGCGCAGCTTCTGCAGCTTTCACCGGGTCGAACTTGCGCGCCTCGCGGGGTGTCAGTTCACGGACCTTCTTCCGCAAATCTGTCGGCGGCTGCAGAACTTCGTAGTCTTGATCCGGAGCGGTTTCAGCCATTGCGGCAGGGTCCTCATCGTTGCAGTGAGCGGTCACTTACGTTGCCAGTATGCGGAAACAACTTTAACAGGGCCTTTCCCGCCGCCAAGTCTTTCGCAGATGGCCGGTCAGGACCGCTAGTATCTGAACATTTCCGTCAGGATCCGCTCATCCCAGCCGTGATCGTCATCAAACATGATCCGGCCTTCCTTTTCCGTGGACTCCCGAACCGACACTTTTGTAACCCTGCGGATCTCGCGGTGATCCGCGGACGCGCTGACCGGCCGTTTTTCCGGGTCCAGGATTTCGATATCGACCGCGGCCCAATCGGGAAGCAATGCACCGCGCCAACGGCGCGGGCGGAAGGCGCTGATTGGGGTCAAGGCAAGCAACTGCGCGGTGATCGGAAGAATTGGACCGTGCGCCGAGAGGTTATAGGCGGTGCTGCCGGCGGGCGTTGCCACAATGATCCCATCGCAAATCAGTTCTTCCAGCCGGACACGGCCATCGACCGAAATCTTCAGACGTGCAGCCTGGGAAGTTTGGCGGAGCAGTGAAACTTCGTTGATGGCGAGCGCTGAATGCTCAACGCCGTTGTCATCGGTGGCGGTCATTTCCAGCGGGTAAATTGCCGTGGTGTCCGCTTTGGCAAGACGTTCCCGCAGGCCATCTTCCCGGTACTCGTTCATGAGGAAGCCGACTGAGCCACGGTTCATACCGTAAATCGGCTTGTTTGTTCCCATCTGTGCATAGAGGGTTTCCAGCATCAGGCCATCACCGCCAAGTGCCACGATGATATCGGCCTCAGCGATCGGAACTTCACCATACTGCGCCGCCAGTGTTTCCCGCGCATGCTTCGCCTCATCCGTGTCACTGGAGACAAAGCCGAGCTTCTTATCAGTGATTTGGCTGGCATCGTCCGGCTGCGGGGAAGAAACAATACGGTTCATTGATAAACAAGGGCCTGGACGAGAGTGGTCTTACGGATTTTGTGCCGCCACGGCGCTGTGGCGCCAGCTGTCTAAGGACTAGGCCATGCCCTAAAAAAATTAGCAAGTGCCGGTGGTGGGAAACAGGTTCGCAGTCGAAGGTGAGACGAAGCTATCAGTCAATTGAGGGACGCAGTGCCGTTTGGGCTGCATCGTCGATTGTCGGACAAACCGGTGAGGCCAGAAGTTCCTGCCATTCGAAAAAGGGCACAATTGCAGATCGGATATCGTCAATTTTTGCGGACATTACACCGGCCACTCTGAGCCCATCCGGTGTTTTTACAAGCAAGGGACCACCCGATGCGCCGCTTTCAGAAGAGCAGTTTGTAACCCAGCTGTCTTCTACAGTGCCGATCACCTGGCAGGCTGAGACGACGGTTGGCAGAAAACGGCGGCTGCGGCGATAGCCGGCTGAATCGAACCGGGTATCCCGCGTCAACACGCCAGCATCCTCAGGTGACAGGGCGGGGACCGTGGGCAGGCTGGTGTTTTCTTTCAAAATCAAGATCCCGACATCGGTATGCACATCAGCCAGTTTCGGTTGCTTCTTCGGAGCATAGCCCTTTGCGGACAAGGCGCAAGCCACCTCCAGACGCGCAGAAAATTCGTCTCGGCGGACACCGGCGATGAAGAACATGTCGTTTTCAGGGAACTTCTTCAGAGTCGTCTTGTTGTAAAGGCAGTGCGCTGCGGTCAAAACGATATTTGGCGCAATCAGAGTGCCGGTACACATAGATGTGGTGCGGTAGCCAGCCACATTCACCCGGCCAATGGAAGGCCAGGGCGCGTCCGTGCTGTCGATGACCTTAAGTGCTGGTTCTAATGCTACAGCAGCGTCTGAAAGGGCCAGGCAAGATAGCGCGAACACGGCGGTATAAGAGGCCGCTAACGTCCGCCACATTGTTCCGTTGCTTGATGTAATCCCGTTGGGGACAGCCACCTTTTGAAACCTCCGACGACCCTGAGCTGACTGTTTTCCTACGTGCAGTGTCGCTGAACGGGTTTAACGCGGCCTAAAGTCAATCGCTGAAAGCTCTGCTAGTTGGAATAATACTCCCACACCATGGTCCGGGCGAGTGTCTCGTCATTGTGGCGCATGCGACTGGAAAGCAGGGCATTCATGTTTTGGATTAGAGCTCCCGGATCGCTTTCGGCCTTGTTCTCGATCTTGCCGACTTCATCGCTCGTAGCGAGTAGCAGATTGGGCAATCCGCTGAAGTGAACATATTGCCAATCGGTTCCAAGGCGTATCAGAGTCGAGGCTCCGCCCGCCTGGCAGCTCTTGCGGACGTCTTCCGGGAAAAACTGTAACAAACGCCGGAAATCAAACTCATATAGCGCAGCATCCCGCCAACTGGTCGGTGTTTGGCCTCTAAGAAACTGGTTAAGGCTGTTTCCGTCAGGTTTGTGTTTGGGCTCAAGACCTAGAACGTCCAAAAGG
>CALDSI010000205.1 GCA_937911395.1 uncultured Labrenzia sp. | reverse complement strand
TGATCAGGGTTGTCAGGATGAGGAAGAGCCACAGGCTTTCAAATCCCAACGCAGCAACGGCCGCCAAAAGCACTCCCAACCCCGTGAAGATCAGGGCAGCGGTATGAGACAGGCGCCGCATACCGATGGCTTCCACCAGACGTGAATTCATGAAGGACGAGATGGCCATCGCTATCGCAATCCCGGCAAAAACCACAGGGAAGTAAGCACCAAGCCCAAAGACATCGACAAAAATCTGCTGCGACATGGCAAGAAACGCGAACAGTCCGCCGAAAATGAAGGACAGCCCGATCGTATAGCCGAGCGTTACACGGGTCGTGAGCGCCTTCCAATAGGCTCCTGCGATGTTTGACATGACCATTGGCCGGCGGCGTTCCGGAGCCAGGGTTTCCGGCAAGCGCATCCAGGTCCAGACCAGCATCCCGACACCAGCGGCCAACAGCATGGTGAAGATCCAGTGCCAGCCGGCGACGAACAGGATTGCCTGCCCGACGGAGGGCGCGATGATCGGCACCGCCATGAACACCATCATGACAAGAGACATGACCTTCGCCATACGCCGACCGGTAAAGCAATCCCGGACGATTGAAAGGGCCGTCACCCGCGCGGCAGCGCAGCCAATCCCCTGCAGCACACGTGCCGCCAGAAACTGCGTAAGGTCATTCGTGATTATCGCCGCAATGCTGGCAAGGCTGTAAAGCACCAAACCGCCGATCAGAACCTTGCGCCGGCCAAGGGAATCTGCAATCGGGCCAAAGAACAACTGGCCTCCGCCAAAGCCCACCAGATAGAGAAGCAAGACGGTCTGCCGGTTGTTCTCTTCCTGAATATCAAGCGCCTCGCCAATTGCCGGTAGAGCGGGCAGCATGACGTCAATTGCAAGCGCATTTAACGCCATAAGCAGAGCAATGATTGTTACAAACTCGGCAAATGGAATGCCCGGGTCCCGAAGGATCTCGGCTCTTGCAGCTTGGGCTGAAGGCTGCGCTCTGCCGGCCGGAGAGCCGTAATCAGCGGACGTGTCGTTTTCTTTCACTAGGTATTCCGATCAAACGCAAAGGGCTCTCCCGACCTATTGACCGGAAGAGCATAATAATCTGGCGGGCCACCTCAGAGGTAGCAAACCGTTAGGATGCGATCCACCTCTCGGCATCCGCATCGTCATCGGCTTTAGCCGCCACCCAAGTTTCAGCTTTCCCGGACACGAAGTGTTCTTTTTTCCAGAACGGTGCGCGGGTCTTTAGAAAATCCATCAAAAAGTCAGCCGCCTCAAAGGCGGCACGGCGGTGGGCAGACGCAGCAACGACCAATACAATCTGCTCGCCCGGTCGTATCTTCCCATACCGATGCACGACTGTCAGGCCGGTCAGCGGCCACCGTTTCAGGGCGTCGCTGGCGATCCGGTCCAATTCGGCTTCGGCCATGCCAGGATAATGCTCGAGTTCCAGCGCCGCAAGCGTTCCGGCCTCATCGCGGCATAACCCTGTGAAGGAAACAAGGGCGCCGACATCCCGGCGCCCAGCTGTCAGGGTGTCCATTTCGGATTGCGCACTGAAATCCTCGGCCTGAACCCGGACCGTTGCCTCCACCACCACGGCTTACCCCCCTGTCATCGGCGGAAAAAAAGCCGCTTCCTTGGCATCACCGAGCTCCGCGTCAGCTTCCACATGCATCTGATCCAGGGCCACGCGGATGGTCTCCTCGTCTTCAAATGCAAAAGCGTGATTGTCATCAATTGTCTTGAGATGACCGATCAGGTCCGCAACGGTCACGACACTTGACGGCAATTCAATCGCCTCTTCTTCAACCCCAACACGCTCGCGCACCCAAGCAAAGTAACGAATGTTCATTTTTCCCTCGACCGTTTACCGGTTCATACCATTATTCCGTGATGAGGTGCCCGATCCCTGCACGGAAATAATCGTACCCTGTATATAGGGTCAAAGTGGCCGCCACCCAGAGCGCGGTCAAACCAAGCAAAGACGTGTACGGGAAGATCAGATCACCGGCCGGCCCAGCGAGAAGAAGGCCAATTGCCACCATCTGGACCGTGGTTTTCCATTTCGCCAGTTGTGTCACCGGCACACTGACCTGCAGCTCTGCGAGAAACTCGCGCAAACCTGACACCAGGATTTCGCGGCACAAGATGATGATCGCAGCAATGATAGACCAGCCGCCGATCGTCCCATCCGCGGCAAGCATCAAAAGACATACGGAAACCAGCAGCTTATCGGCAATCGGGTCAAGCATGCGGCCAAGAGCAGACTGCTGCTGCCAGGCACGCGCCAGATACCCATCAAAGAAATCGGTGATCGCTGCGAGGACAAACAGTCCCACCGCAATCCATCGAGGCGTCGTTCCCTCGAAATAAAAACAAAACGCAACAGCAGGTACGGCCAGGATCCGGCCGTAGGTCAAGATATTCGGCAGACTGAAGGCGACGTTGTTTTTCATATTGGCTTTCTAAATCACCGTCTGTATCCGGCAGATGCGGCGCATGGCCCAGACCTCTGAACGCCTGAAGCCCACGAGGATGTTGATCCAACGCTGGTCTACAAGGCCCTATCCCGTCAAGCGGTCAAATGGAAGGATCAGCTGAAAATGCTGTCGCCCTGCTGGTCGATCATCATCTTGGCTTTCCGGAGCATTTCATTCGCGGCTTCTGTTTCTCCTGGCAAGGTGTCCGCCCGGATGAACACATGGCTTTTCAGCTCGTCACCGTCCTGTTTTTCGATCCGCCCGCGGACCTGCCACTGGCCCCCATTTTGCTGAGGCTCAGCGATGATTGTGTAGCTGTCATACTCGACCGACACGCTGTTGCCGGGCTTTTGCGGAGCATCTGACCCGCCGAACAATGACTTCAACACCTTGCCAAACATTTGGCCATCCTTCTCAAGAAGTAGATGCCGTTCTTTTAGGCCGGTCACGCGGGACCTTCAAGGTGCGGATAGGTAGAGTTCGCTCAGGAATGTGAAACCTATTGCTTGTTTCCAAGGTCACGGCCCGACCAATGACGGCGGCAAAGGGAGATGTATTTATCATTTCCGCCAATGACAACCTGATCCCCTTCCTCAACGATTTTGCCGTCACCGTCCAGCCGGGCAACCATCGTCGCCTTGCGGCCACACCAGCAGATCGTCTTGATCTCCTTGAGATTGTCGGAGATCGCCAGCAAAGCAGCACTTCCCGGAAACAGTTTGCCCTGAAAATCAGTCCGCAAACCGAAACACATCACCGGTATGCGCAGGCCATCTGCAACGCGTGCCAGTTGCCAAACCTGCTCCTCGGTCAAGAACTGGGCTTCATCGACCAGTACCGCGTGGATTTCGCGCTCTTTCCGAACAGCATCCACATGCGCGTAGACATCATCGGCAGACGAAAAAATGTCCGCGTCGGCGGCCAAGCCGATCCTGGATGCGATCCGCCCCTTGCCTGCCCTGTCATCCAAGGCCGCGATCAGCAACAGCGTGTTCATGCCGCGTTCTTCATAGTTGTAAGCAGCTTGCAGCAAGGACGTGGATTTGCCCGCGTTCATGGACGAATAGTTGAAATAGAGTTTGGCCATCGGGCTTTCTTCAGGAATCGGTCGAAAGGTTGCCGCAGTCTTTCCAATCCGATGCGAGAGCTCAATTGTTTTCTGGCCCGCCGCGCAGGCTATCCCCGCCCTGTTGTGCGTGGATTAGTTTTTAGCCCGCTCAGGGAGTTGAAGCGTCACCAGAAGCGGCCGGTGATCCGATCCAATGTGCGGACCTAGGGACACATCGACGATGCCGATGTCTTTTGAGACAGCCACCTGATCAACCGGAGAGCCCAGGATCCAGCGTAGGCGATAGTCAAAGAAGTACCGCGTCACCTGCGGGATACCGTCTGGATAGGCCGTGAAAAGGTCATTGGCTTCCAGTGACCTTTGGAACCTCGCCGACCACGGAGCACTGTTCCAATCACCGATGGCGATCAGCGGCGAGGCATATTCTTTGCGCAGTTCGGCAATCACCATGTCCATCTTGTCAAAGTAAGCGCGCTTGTTTTGCCAGCGACGGGCCGTACGGGGACTGTCCGAATGAACAGAAACCAGATCCACAGTTTGACCTTCAACGTTTATCGAGAATGACAGGATTTCTCGATCGGCGTTGTAATGGACGCTCGCGCCTGGTGGCGTCACACCCGGAATGATTAGCGAAGAGGTCGCTTCAATTGGAAAGCGGGAAAAGATCACCAGTTCGCCAAGGTCACCGACAAGCAAGTTTTCTGGGTAAACACTGGTATCCGGTCCGCCAACCGGCAAACCACGCTGATGCCACCGCCACTTTTGCAGATTCCAGAGCGTTTCCTGAAACACGATGATGTCGGGATCGACTTCCTTCAGATAACTGGTGAGCACCGGGTCCCCAAGAAACAAGGCCTCCAAGTTGATGGAGACAATCTTGATTTCCCTTGCATCTGTGGAAGAAGCGACCGGCGGCACCGTGTTTTCTATGGTCCGCAGACCTGTCAGCACAGCCAGCGCGATCACGGCCGTGACCGCAATCACGACCAGCAACCGACAGGCCCCACGCAAACTCCGGACAAACCAGAATCCGACAATTGCAAAGAGCGTACCGCCAATCCCTCCATACAGAAACTGCCAGAGGAAAAAACTCATGTTGTCGGACAACCAGTAGTCCGGCGCAAGAAATGACGACAAGCCAAGAGACGCGGCGACCACCGCGCCCAGACCGCAGCACCAAGCCGCCAGAACGAGGAATGGGCGGCCAAATTTCACCACCCTTTCAAACATGACCAGCAAACCTTTTAAGTGTTGTGTTCGTCATAAGGAAAAGCAGGAGGTTATGCCTTCCCCAACGCCTCTAACAGCGGTCGGATGTGGTTTTCATACCGTTTCCAGCGCCCAAGTGAAGACATGTTAACAGGTTGGCGCACCTGCATCTTGCTCGCCGTCGTTACCTGTTCTTCGCTTTCGAAAAAGGTCAAACATGCAGGATCCCAATCCAGGCCGATGTACTCGATCAGCTTTCGGCTTTCAGCCTCCTGGTCCGTGACCAGCTTCTCGTATTCAAGTTGATAAATCTCGATCGGCAAAACCGACTGCCAATGGCTCATCAAATCTTCATAGAAGCTGTAATACTGACCAAGTGTCTTCTGGTCGACATTGTAACTGTGCCAGCTGTTAAAAGGATTTGTATATATCGAGCTGCAGGTGTCAGCCGGGTCGCGCTTTACGTGGATGAAACTAGCTTTCGGGAACAACAAAGTTAAAAGCCACAACATGTCAAAGTTATGCGGCATCTTATCGACCACCCGGAGCGCGTTTTGGTCCTCTTTAGAGAGTAGCTTCAAGTAGTCCTTGCCGAGTCTCTTAAAGTCTTTCTCCTTCACACTCCCAAGTGCATTGAAGAAACGCGGTGAGAAGCGTTCATCCCCAGAAAGCGCTTCCTGCCAGAAGACAAAATAAGGACACTCACCAATCGTTGCAGCATCGCCATGTGCTGCAACGATCTGCTCCACCAGCGTTGTGCCGGACCGCGGCATTCCAAAAATGAAAACAGGTTTTTCACTGGCAAGCCCGAGCGATTGAAACTGCGAAAAGAACTGCTCGGTGAAGAAGCTCTTGTAAAGATCAATCTGTTGTTTCCGGCTTTCCAAGTCATACCCAGCATAAAGCGCCCGCCGCCTGCTTTCATAGTAGCGGAAGGCTTCGGTCATATCAGCCTTTTCAAGATGTTTTGCGACCTCGAACGACAGTTCAGCCAACGACTTGTCCGCCGGATTGCTTTGCGGATTATCAAGGATCTGTTTCGAAAGTTCCAGGCGCTCAGCATCAACAGCGCCAGCGGAATATTCAAGCTCCAGTGTGAGAAGTTCGACACTCGTTACGCCAGCGTTTCGCGCATTGGCGAGGATCTCGCGGGCATGCTCAAAATCGCCCAAAGTGGCCTCAAGACGGGCAAGTTCGAGATACGCATCCTGCGCTTTTGGGTCCAGGCGAAGTGCTGCCTCGAAGTTCGTTTTCGCCATCACGGGCCGTTTCAATGCACCATAACATTTCCCCAATATAACGTGGGCAATGGCGGATTTCGGATCGAGTGACACACCCTTACGGGCAGCTTCGAGCGCGTCCTCATTGCGAAAGCTCTCCATAAGAACCTCCGCGAGCTTGCTGAACACGACAGATTTTTTTTTGGCAGCCTTGGCGGCGGCCTCGAGATGCTTCAAGGCGTGGCGCTTGCGGCCAAATTGGCTATAGATCACCCCGAGTGCAAAGTTGGCACGCGCATCGGTAGGATGTGCCTCGTGAACATCCAGAAGCATATCGTGAGCACCGGAAAAATTGCCCTGATCCAACAACTCTAGAGCGCGATCAATCGTCGCCATTTATGAACCTCAGTTTGAAAGCACCAGCCATTTCAACCGTTTTGCCGAACCACTGTGCCGGGACTTTTATGCCATGTGGCGGATAATTTACTCATGAAAGTGGTCGTAGACCAGACGGGCAATGGCTTCGGAGATCCCTGGCACGGCAGCAAGATCATCGACCCCGGCTTTGGAGACCGCTTTTGCGGTCCCGAAATGAGAGAGCAACGCCTTCTTTCGGGTGGGTCCAACACCAGCAATCTCGTCCAACGGATTCTTGGCGATGTCCTTTTTCCGGCGGGCTCTGTGAGAGCCGATCGCGAACCGGTGCGCTTCATCCCGGAGGCGCTGAACGAAATAAAGGACCGGATCCCGCTCCGGCAGCATAAACGACGGTTTGCCGGTGATGAAGAACTTCTCCCTGCCCGCGTCCCGGTCCGGCCCCTTTGCGATACCGACCAGCGGCACATCGGTCAGGCCAAGCTCTTCCAGTGTCTCGCGCGCAGCCGTGAGCTGTCCCTGCCCGCCATCTATCAAGACCAGGTCCGGCCACGCTGGCACATCCGTGTTGACCGGTGCATCGGCCTCTTCTGATTCCTGGGTGGCTTTAGGGTTGGATGTTTCACCGCCCTCCGTCAGGGCGTGCTCTTTCATATGCCGTGAGAACGTGCGCGTCATGACTTCCCGCTTCTTGCCGTAGTCGTCTCCAGGCACCAGGTCTTCCGACTTGATGTTGAACTTCCGGTAGTGCGCCTTTGCATATCCTTCAGGGCCTGCGACGATCATGCCGCCGACAGCATTTGTGCCCATGATGTGCGAGTTGTCGTACACTTCGATGCGGCGCGGAGGGGTCACCAGGTCAAAAGCTTCCGCCACGCCTTTGAGCAACCTTGCCTGACTTGAGGTTTCCGCAAGACGCCGCCCCAATGCTTCGCGCGCATTCGTCATGGCGTGCAGGACAAGTTCTTTTTTCTCGCCGCGCTTGGGAACCGTCACCTCAACCTTGCGGCTCATACGCTCACTCAAGGCTTCTCCCAAAAGCTCTTGCTCACCGAGCGGATGGGACAACAGGATCTGTTTGGGCGCCGGCTTGTCGTCGTAGAACTGGGCCAGAAAGCTCTCCAGAATGTCAGCCTCGTCCCAGGACTTGTCGGCCTTCGGAAAATAGGCGCGGTTGCCCCAGTTCTGTCCCGTTCGGAAAAAGAACACCTGAACACAGGATTGCCCGCCCTCCTGATGGATTGCAAAGACGTCTGCCTCATCCACCGTCTGAGGATTGATGCCCTGATGCGCCTGAACATGGGAAAGTGCTGCCAAACGATCCCGATAGATCGCCGCCCGCTCGAATTCGAGGTCCATAGAAGCGGTTTCCATCTGTGCAGCCAACTGTTCCTTGATCAGTTGGCTGCGCCCTGACAAAAACGCTTTGGCTTCAGAAACAAGACCCTCATAGTCTTCCGGAGCGATTTCCCCCGTACACGGTCCAGCACACCGCTTGATCTGGTATTGGAGGCAAGGCCGTGTCCGGTTTTCATAATAGCTGTCCGAACAGGTCCGGATCAAAAAGGCCTTTTGCAGCGCATTGATCGTCCGGTCGACGGCCCCAGCCGACGCGAACGGGCCAAAATAGTCGCCCTTGCGCTTCCGGGCTCCCCGGTGTTTGACGATGGCAGCAGATTCATGATCACCGGTGACCAGAATATAGGGAAATGATTTGTCGTCCCGCAACAGCACATTGAAGCGCGGCCTGAACCGCTTGATCAGATTGGCTTCAAGCAGCAGGGCTTCCGGTTCGGTGTTGGTGACGACAAATTCCATTGCGGCCGTCGCAAGGATCATGCGCATGATCCGGTTCGATTGCCCCTGCAGGCGGGTGTAGCTGGTCACCCGTTTCTTCAAACTTCGCGCCTTGCCGACGTAGAGAACCTCTCCGTTCTCATCAAGCATGCGGTAAACACCTGGCCCGTTGGGCAGACGCTTGACCTCGCGGGCGATGACTTCAACCCCCTTCAGAACCGGCGCATCCTCAGCGCCTTTCGTGTTTTCTGTTGAAGTTTCGGTTTCGGACACGTCGCCCATGCTGGTCCTTTTGTAAGGATCGTGGAGTATTCGTCTGAAGTCGTCTGAAAGGCGTGGTTCGCCTCACTCAGCCCGCATAGCCCAGCACGTAAACGCTGGCGATGTAAAGGCCGTAGGCGGCTGTCATGACAAACCCTGAAATCCGGCCAAGACAGACCTTGAACCCCGCCAGCGCCGTCAGCAGCACCGCACAGGCGAGCATCACCCAGATGTCGAGCTTCAGAACCTCTTGCGGGACATCGATTGGAACAACGACGGCCGTGATGCCGATGATTGCAAGAAGGTTGAAGATATTCGATCCGATGACGTTGCCGATCGCCACGGCGCCATGCTGCCGGATTGCGGCCATAACAGTCGTTGCAAGTTCCGGAAGGGAGGTTCCAAGCGCGATCACCGTCAAACCAATCACTGCATCGCTCACACCCCAGGCCGTTGCGATGGTCGTTGCACCGCTGATGGTGAAATGCGCGCCAAGCGGAAGACCGACGAGACCCAGGCCGATGTAGATGAGCGCGACCCAAATGGAATCAGGAACGTCATCGACGTCTTCCAGTTCATCATCGTTATCCATGGCCTCCGCGGAGACATCCGCACCGGCTGCAGCGGCTTTTAGATCCTTCCGATGGCGCCGCGCGGCAATTGTGGAACCACCAAGAAACACGGCCAACAACGCCAAAAGAAGAATGCCCGACCACAGACCGATCGGCGAGAAGAAACAGAGCGCAATGAAAACAAGAGTGACGCCAACCATGAAGAGCGCGGTCCGGGTGGCGCCCTGTTCGCCGCAAGGTGTAGCAGCGATCAACGCCGGCATACCGAGCACGAGCAACACATTCGCAATGTTGGACCCAACAACATTACCGATTGCAATCCCGCTGGCATTATCCAGCGCTGCCTTGAGCGAGATGACAAGTTCTGGCGCTGATGTGCCGAACGCAACGATCGTCAAACCGATGACGAGGTTCGGAATGCCAAGCCTCTGAGCGACCCCGACAGAGCCTCTGACCAAGACATCGCCGGCAATGATGAGTGCAACCAATCCACCTGCCAGGCTTAAATAGTCAAACAGCATTCTGAGTTCCGGTTCGGGTCTGAGGGTTGAAATACGGCAGATTTGGGATCGCCGTTCTTTCGACTGGGCGCGTTATACGCAATAGATTGGTGCGGGGAAAGCGGGGAACAAGGATCTTTCTTGTCCAGTCACTGCAAATCGCAACGGTCTTAATCTCTGGTTCACACTGACAGAAATTTGCCGCCATTAGTCATCAAAACTCCATAATCTCTGACCCGATCCGCCACAAACGATCTCCATATCTTCAATCAGGGGGAAGGTGTGGACGCGACTTCGAGCGCGTCTTGAATTGAATGAGTTAGTGTGGATCTGGAGTATTTTCAATGAACCGTCTTGCACTTGCAGGTTTTGCCCTCACTGCCAGCGCTGCAGGAGCGCTCGCTGCCGACCTGCCGCAGTCACCTGCACCGGCGCCAGCATATGATGCGGTCCCGGCAGGTCAGCAAAGCATCGACTGGACCGGCTTTTACATCGGGACGCAGCTTGGCTGGGCCTTTGGCAACTTCGACAACAGCACCGGTGGCGCAAGCCGTGGTTTCAATGACAATGGTGTCGCTGGCGGGGCTTATGCCGGATACAATTTTCAGGTCACCCCGAATGTTGTCGTCGGTCTGGAATCCGATTTCAGCCTGACCGATCTGGAGAAGAGTGGGACCGTCAACGGTCTTTCCCTCAAATCCAGCTCTGACTGGAACGCAAACTTTCGCGGCCGTCTCGGCTACGCGTTTGACCGCTACATGATCTATGGTGCGGGTGGTTTGGCTATCGCCGACCTGGAAGCAACAGCCAATGGTGTCTCCGACAGCAAAACTGCTCTCGGCTGGACATTGGGCGCTGGTGCTGAAGCCGCGATTACGTCCAATGTTGTTGCCCGCTTCGACTACAGCTACCAGGATTTTGGCGATCAGGACTTTAACCTTGGTGGAACCGGTGTCAGCACCGAGTTCAATGACCACCAGGTCCGGGCCGGTATTGCCTACAAGTTCTAAGCCTGAAATTCAGGCAAACTCAAAAAGAAAACCCGGCGAAAGCACGCCGGGTTTTCTTTATCGCACGTTCAGCGGCTGAACTCGCCGAACTTTATCTTTTTGGAAGCAATCAGCCAGTCGCTGCTGTTTTCATCTCGCCAACTTGTGGGCGGACGGCCGCGTCATAGTCTTCCATTAACGTCTTGATGATGTCACCAACGACATAGCTGTTTCCGGCGATTTCAGACACCGGCGTCACTTCGGCAGCTGTCCCGGTGACAAAGCACTGCTCAAAGCTGGCAAGCTCTTCCGGCATGATGACCCGTTCAACCACCTCAATGCCGCGGTCCCTGGCAAGACCGATCACCGTCTGGCGGGTAATTCCGTTAAGGAAACAGTCCGGCGTCGGTGTATGGATCTTGCCGTCTTTAACGAAAAACACGTTCGCGCCAGTCGCCTCGGCAACCTGGCCGCGCCAGTCGAGCATAAGAGCATCCGTATAGCCCTTCGCTTCGGCGGCATGTTTGGAGATCGTGCAGATCATGTAAAGACCGGCGGCCTTGGCCTTGAACGGAGCCGTTCTCGGGTCCGGACGGCGATAGTCCGCCATATCAAGCCGAATACCTTTTAGACGCTCTTCCGGCGCAAAATAGCTCGGCCATTCCCACGCAGCGATCGCAAGGTGAATGGTGTTCTTCTGGGCGGAGATGCCCATCATCTCACTCCCGCGCCAAGCGACCGGGCGAATATAGGCATCCGTCAGGTTCATGCGCGCAAGGGTTTCTTCCTTGGCAGCATTGATCTGCTCCGCCGTCCACGGAATTTCAAACCCGAGCTCCCGCGCAGATGCCAGCAGGCGCTCGGTATGCTCTTCGGATTTGAAAATACGTCCGCCATAGGCGCGTTCGCCTTCAAACACGCTGCTTCCGTAATGCAAACCGTGGCTCAACACATGCAGCTTGGCATCGGACCAGGGCACAAAAGTCCCATCATACCAAATATCACCCGTAAGCTGATCAAAGGGCTGTGCAGCCATGTCTTAAACTCCCGCCCGCTCTCCTGAGCGTGTTTTCATTTTTCAGTCGCGTTTTCAATCGGCTCAGGCGTACAACGGCCCATTGAATGGCTGTATCTTTTGCACAGCACGCCAACTATCGGTATCTTGAGAAGCGCGCCGTTTCTGATTGGATTCGTTTGTCGTTAAATGCTGAAAAAAGCAACAAAACGACCAATCATTTCGCACACCGTGGTCAACAAGTAACAATCGGTCCTAAATAAGTCAATATGACTGACATAAATTTCAAATCGTCCCTGCCCACCGAATCCAAGCCTGTGAGCCTGTCCGAACCGGGAGGTGGCAATGACGGAACCGCAAACGCAGTTCCTGACGATCTGATCGAACTTTTGTTTTTTGCCTATCGCGATTTTACCGGCGATCCGGATGATGTTCTGGCGGAGTATGATTTCGGCCGTGCCCATCACCGCGTTCTACATTTTGTTGAGCGCAATCCCGGGATCATGGTCACCGACCTGCTTGGGATTTTGAGGATCACCAAACAAAGCCTCGGGCGGGTGCTGAAACAGTTGGTCGACGCAGACATCATCGAGCAGCGTGAGGGCCCGCATGACCGCCGCCAGCG
>CALDSI010000204.1 GCA_937911395.1 uncultured Labrenzia sp. | reverse complement strand
AAAACCGAGAGCGGCAACAACGAGATCAAGGATCTCAGGATCACCAAAGAAGAAGCCAAGGCCATTACTCCGGTTATTGGACGTCAGTCCATCCAGGGGTTCCTGATCGGCGTCCTGCCGGGTGCAGGAGCAACGATTGCGTCTTTCCTCGGCTACGCGGTGGAGCGCAACATCGCAACGAAGGAAGAACAAGAGCAGTTCGGCAAAGGCTCCGTCAAAGGCCTGGCAGCGCCGGAAAGTGCCAACAACGCCGCCTGCACAGGCTCCTTCGTGCCACTCCTCACACTTGGTATTCCGGGATCCGGCACAACGGCCATTTTGCTTGGTGCACTGATAGCCCTCAACGTATCTCCAGGCCCACGTTTGATGGTCGATCAGCCGGAGATCTTCTGGGCGGTGATTATCTCCATGTATCTCGGCAACGTGATCCTGCTGATCCTGAACCTGCCGTTGATCCCGTACATTGCGAAGATACTCGCGGTCCCGCGCAACTTCCTGATCCCCTTCATTTTGTTCTTCACCTTGATGGGCGCCTACATCGGGCAGAACAATTCGACCGAACTTCTGATCCTGGTGGGCTTCGGGATTTGCGCGACCGTCCTCCGCTTCGCCGACTACCCGCTGGCGCCGCTGCTGATCGGCTTCATCTTGGGCCGGATGCTGGAAGACAACTTCTCCCGCTCCATGCAGCTTTATGACGGGATCGGCTTCATCCTTGAGCGGCCAATGACGATGGGCCTCTTGATCCTGGCCGTCATCCTCGTTGTCCTGCCGAGCTATCGTGCCCGCCGGGCGCGTGCGCGGGCAGAAGGCGTGGCCGACGGCGATTGAGACGGAACGAAACGAGGACCCGGATATGACAAAACCCCTTGATGGAGTCCGGGTTCTCGACCTGACGAATGTGCTTGCTGGACCTTTCGCCTGCCACCAGCTGGCCCATCTCGGCGCCGAAGTCATCAAGGTTGAAGCCGTTGGGCGGGGCGATCTTGCCCGCAATCTGGGCGCAGACCCGGACCTCTCGGCAAAGGGTATGGGCATCAGCTTCCTCGCCCAGAATGCCGGTAAGAAATCCCTCACTCTCAATCTCAAGGACCCGCGCGGTAAAGACGTTTTGAAGCGTCTTGTTGCCGGAGCGGATGTGCTCGTTGAGAACTTTCGCCCAGGGGTCATGGATCGTCTGGGGCTCGGTTATGAAGTTCTGAAAGCGGAGGCTCCACATCTTATCTACTGTGCGATCTCTGGGTTTGGGCAAGATGGGCCCTGGGCTCACCGCCCCGCCTATGATCAGATTGTCCAAGGGGCTTCGGGTGTCATGTCGATCACCGGCGATGCTGAAAGTGCGCCTCTGCGCGTCGGGTATCCGCTGGCAGATACTGTCGGTGGTCTGACAGCTGCGATGGCGATTTGCGCGTCCCTTAACGCAAGTGAACGCGGCGCCTTCATTGACGTATCCATGCTGGAGTCGGTTCTTGCCACCATGGGCTGGGTCGTCTCAAATCATCTGATCGGCGGCGTTGCCCCAAAGCCCAACGGCAATGAAAACCCAACATCTGCGCCATCCGGTGCGTTCCAATGCTCGGATGGGTTGATCAACATTGCGGCCAACAAGGACGAGCAATGGGAACTTCTGGCGAAACACCTTGGCCGGGAAGACCTTGTCGGACACGCTGATTTTGCCTCTCGGGAAGACCGGAAACACAACAGGCTGCGGTTGAAGGCAGAATTGGAAACCGTTCTCACCACAAGACCTGCACGGGAATGGGCACGCGAGCTCAACAAATTGGGCGTGCCTGCCGGCGCGGTCTTGAGCGTGCCTGAAGTTCTTGACCATCCCCAGATCAGAGACCGCGATTTTCTGGCGCGCTTCGATGAAACGCCGGGTGTCGGTAAACCCATCGATCTCTTGCGGATTGGTGCCATGATTGACGGCACGCGCCCGTCTGTGGACACCCCGCCGCCAGCCCTTGGTGCGGACACCGACCGTATTTTGACGGCCCTTGGATACGCTGCAGAAGACATTAAAACCTTGCGCAAGGAGAACGTGGTGTGAGCGAGAACACGGATGTCGCCGATTGGTGGCGCACGTCGATCATCGATATGGAACCCGGTCGCATCGCTCTTCGTGGACACCCGGTCGAAGACCTGATCGGCAACCGGGGCTTTGCCCAGATGATCTGGCTGATGGTCACTGGCAAGGAGATATCCGGTCAACGGGCTCGTCTTTTTGAAGCGGCCCTCGTTGCCGCCGTTGATCATGGACCTCAGGCCCCGTCCATCGCGGCAGCACGGATGGCGACAACTTGTGGCATCGGTTTGCAATCGGCCATGGCGACCGGTCTCAATATGCTTGGCGATGTTCATGGCGGTGCCGGCGAACAAGCGGTGGAGCTCTATCGTGAGATAGAGACCGCCGGACTTGAAAACTTAACTACTACACTCGACAGTTGGCGCGCAAAAAACGGGCGTTTCATTCCAGGGTTTGGACATCGCTTCCACAAACCCGTCGACCCTCGGGCACCGCGCCTGCTCAGGCTGGTCGATGAAGCCGCAGCCGCTGACGAGGTCTCCGGGGCATACGCTCAGATCGGTCAGGCCATAGAGGCGCATCTGGCCACTGAACGCGGCAAACCGGTGCCGATGAACATCGATGGCGCGACCGCAGTGATTTATGCCGAGCTTGGCTGTCCGGCTCCCCTAGCCCGTGGGTTCTTTGGATTGTCCCGATCTGTCGGGATTTTGGCGCACGCGTGGGAACAGACTGAACAGGGCGGACGCAACAAAGGTCCGACCCCACCGCATTACCGCTGGACCTACGACGAAGGTACCGGCTCCGACTGAAAAGCATCCCTTTGGCCGGACCGCTTTACCTAATCCGGCCAACCTTAGAGCCCTGCTTTATCCAAAGCAGGGCTCTTTTTTGCCAAACGCGGAATTGAATGGCCGTCGCCTTCCGACCGGCAACAAATCCAAACTATGCGCTTTTATGTTTTTTGTGTTATTTTCTCCGAAAATATGGGAGGAAAAGCGCATATGGACAGTTTCTGGAACGTGCTGGCAAGTGCCGTTGGCCTTGTTTTCGCGTTTGATCCAGACCTCATGGAGATTGTTGGCCTGTCAATGCAGGTCACCTTGAGTGCTGTCGCAATCGCATGCTTGATCGGCTTTCCACTCGGTGCAATCGCAGGCGCCTTTCGGTTCCCCGGCCGAACCTTATTGTCGATTGTCCTCAATGCCTTGATGGGACTACCACCTGTCGTCGTCGGGCTCTTGGTATACCTCATGCTGTCGGCCTCTGGCCCGCTCGGACCATTGGGACTGCTCTACACCCCAACTGCCATGATCATCGCCCAGACGGTTCTGGTAACCCCAATCGTTGCGGCATTGACCAAGCAGGTGGTGGAGGACCTCTACCAGGAATATGGCGAGCAGTTTACTTCGCTCGGCGTCGGACCACTCGACCGCGTCATGGCACTCCTTTGGGATGCCCGTTACAGCCTGCTCACCGTTGCGTTAGCCGGGTTTGGCCGTGCTGTCGCTGAAGTTGGCGCAGTGATCATTGTCGGCGGCAACATCAACCATGTCACTCGGGTCATGACCACAACGATTGCTCTGGAGACTTCCAAAGGCAATCTTGAGCTTGCTTTGGCGCTCGGCGTGATCCTTCTGGCAATTGCGTTTGCGGTCAATGCTCTGGTTATGACGCTGCGCGCCTCCGCTGTGAGGGCTGCTTATGCGTAACCTTGTGCAAGACACCGCGTCCACTCCGTCCATTTCTGCATTGCCCGATACGCGAGAGGTCCTTCTTGAGACCCGCGGACTCGGATTTGAAACCAATGGACACCACCTGCTGACTGATATTGACCTTCAGATACGGCGCGGTTCCCGCACAGTGATCATGGGGCCGAACGGCGCCGGCAAAAGCCTGCTTCTGCGGCTGATGCACGGCCTGATTTCGCCGACACACGGTGACGTCCTGTGGCGGGGCCACGCGCTGAACAAAACTGCCCGGAAGGACCAGGCCATGGTCTTCCAACGGCCTGTGCTGCTTCGGCGGTCTGCAAGGGCGAACCTGAAATTCGCGCTTGGGGTTCGTGGAGAAAAGGGTGGAAAACGCAATGGCTTGATCCAGAAAGCCTTAACGGCAGCCGGGCTCAGCCATCTTGCGAACCGTCCTGCCCGTGTCCTGTCAGGCGGCGAACAGCAGCGCCTTGCAACCGTTCGCGCGCTCGCTTGCCAGCCGGATATTCTGTTTCTGGATGAGCCGACCGCAAGCCTTGATCCGGCCTCCACTGCCGCCATTGAGCAGCTCATCCTGGAGGCCAATGCGAACGGTATCACCATAATACTTGTGACCCACGATACAGGACAGGCGAGCCGCCTGGGGCAGGAACTGATTTTCCTGCAAGATGGAGAAATCGCCGAAATCGGCCCTGCGCATGGGGTGTTGAAGATCCCACAGAGCGCGCCCGCACGTGCTCTTCGAGACGGACAGCTTTTCGTAAAGAATTAAAACAAAAGTACTTTTAGAGGGAAACATGATCAGACGAACAATTTTAATATTCATTGCCGCCACGTTGCTGTCAACCGGCGTTATTCATTCTGCCCAGGCGGAAAACCCGTTTATCATCGTTCAATCAACCACCTCGACTCAAAACTCCGGCCTATTTGACGACTTGCTACCGAAGTTCACCGCCAAGACAGGCATTGACGTCCGTGTGGTTGCAGTCGGGACCGGACAAGCCATCCGCAACGCATCAAATGGCGATGGCGATGTTCTATTTGTGCACTCCAAACCATCGGAAGAAAAATTCGTTTCAGACGGGTTAGGCGTCTCCCGTGCTGATGTCATGTACAACGATTTTGTGATTGTTGGTCCAGCTAGCGATCCGGCCGGCGTTGCCGGAACCAAGAACGTTACAGAAGCTTTCACCAAAATCGCCTCGAGCAAATCGATCTTCGCGTCTCGCGGGGATGACAGCGGCACCCACAAGGCAGAACTCCGCCTTTGGAAGTCCGCAGGGATCGATCCGTCTGAAGCTTCCGGAACCTGGTATCGCGAAACAGGCTCCGGTATGGGAGCAACCCTTAATACTGGAACCGGAATGGGTGCTTATGTGATGACCGACCGGGCAACCTGGACAGCCTTCGGCAACAAAGGCACGCATGAAATCGTTGTTGAGGGAGATCCCAACATGTTCAACCAATATGGTGTCATCCTGGTGAACCCTGACGCACATCCGCACGTCAAGGCCGACATGGCACAAAGGTTTATCGACTGGCTCCTCTCTCCAGAAGGCCAGACAGCGATCGCAGACTATCAGTTGGACGGGCAGCAACTGTTCTTCCCCAATGCCGGATCCGGTCCAAGCTAAACCGCAAAGATGCGCAAAATTGCATTGCGGCCCTGAAGAGATCCGAAACCATAGTCCCTACGCAGAATTGACATGGTCACCCACTTACGGGCAGCATCGCTGTAGAAACACTGGATAGGAGACAAATCGTGGAGGCCCGGGGTACAGGGACGCAAGGCTCTACGAACCCCATTGAGCCAAACGGGGGCGTAAGAGCGAAACGAATACTGTTGTTCGGCGCGACCGGAACTATCGGACGCGCCACGCTGACCGAGTTGCTGAGCCAAGGTCATCACGTCGTTTGTTTCGTCAGGCCACAAACAGCTGCAAATTTACAGCGTGTCGCACCAGAGACAGTTGTTCGAACTGGTTATGTTTCCAATACAAAGTCGATCCGCCAGGATGCATTCCGGGGCGATCAGTTCGACGCTGTGATTTCCTGCCTGTCCTCCCGAACGGGTGTTCCCGACGACGCCTGGAAAATCGATCATCAGGCGAACAGCGATATCCTTCAAATAGCGGGAGAAACCGGAAAGCCGCATTTCATTTTACTGTCGGCAATATGCGTCCAAAGACCGAGACTTGCATTTCAGCACGCCAAACTTGCATTCGAAGCGGAGCTCCAAGCGTCAGGCCTACCCTATTCGATCATTCGGCCTACCGCTTTCTTCAAGTCACTGTCCGGCCAAGTGGAACGCGTGAAAGCCGGAAAGCCCTTCCTCATCTTCGGTGATGGAACGCTAACGTCCTGCAAGCCAATCAGCGATCATGATGTCGCAGCCTTCATTGCCGAATGCCTGGAGAACCCGGCGATGAAAAACAAGGTCTTGCCGATTGGCGGCCCGGGTGAGGCGATAACGCCCCGGGCACAAGGAACGTACTTGTTTCAAAGCCTGGGGCTGGAGCCGCGGTTCCGGAAGGTGCCGGTCGCACTGATGGACTGGATTATCAGAGCACTCGAGTTTGCGGGCCGGTTCGGGCCGAAATACCGTGACAAGGCGGAGCTCGCCCGCATCGGCCGCTATTATGCGACTGAATCCATGCTGGTTCTCAATCCGAAAACCGGACTGTATGACGCCGATGCTACGCCTTCGTTCGGAAAAGACACGCTTTTCGGGTTTTACAAAAAACTTGCGAACGGAGAAGAAACTCCATCCCTTGGCGACCACGCGGTTTTCGACCGGAAGTCAGGCGTCTGAAACCGGCCTTTACGTACCCTGGCCTCAGTCGCCAAGACGGACTGACGAGCTGCTGCCCTGCTCAGCGCTTGAGAACCCGGCCCGATCCAAAACCTGGCTTGCGCCGATGGTCAATACAATCAGGGCCGCAAAGGCCGTCAGCATGGCTTTCATTGTTGTCCTCCCTCCGCTTCTTTTGGCGCGGTTACCACCTTTAGATAGTCAACTAGATCTTTCCGGTCTTCCGGCAAGGCAATGACCTGCATCGGCATTTTGGAGCCAGGAATGTAATGGTCCGGACCATCCAGAAACAATTGGTCGATCGTCTCTTCAGACCAGATGATATCAGATCCGTCCAAGGTTGCAGAGTAGCTGTAATCCGGCAGAGCGCCAGCCTTTCGCCCAAACACCTTGAAAAGGGTAGGCCCGGCCCGCCGGACCCCGTCATCGGTCAAGGAGTGGCAGATCGAGCACTTGCGCGCGAACTGGCGCTCGCCGTTGGACATCTCTTCTGGTTTGCGCAGAAACTCAGGGGTTTCGGTTGCCATCGGATCAAAACTCGATAGGTCAGTAACCGGCCAGGAATAAACGATATTCTCAATACCGGCGGCATGAAGAACCGATCCGTCATTTGAGAAAGCCAACGCCCAGATTGGACCTTTGAGCGCGGCGCGGAAGTCGGTCTCAATCCCCCAAGACCCCGTCTCGAACACCGTGATGTAACCTTGACCATCCCCTGTCGCGAGCCGTGTATTGTCGGGGCTGACATCGAGCCCTAAAATCGGACGGTGCTCGAGGGAAAACTCATAAAGCCGGTCACCGGTTTCAAGATCAACTATCCGGGTAACACCATCTTGTGCCCCGTAGGCAAGCCATGTCTCAGGTCCGTCTGCCGGACCGCCAAGCTTCAGGACATTGATGCTAAACCCGCTGCGATCGACAACCCGCTTTTCCGTGCGCTCTTCAACACTCCAGAGGATGATCGAGCCATCCATAGAGGCCGAATAGAGCCACTTCCCGTCCTTTGTGAAAGCGATATCATTAACGCCTGCGCCGTGCCCGGTGAGGAACATCGGCTCGCCCCCGTCAACAGGCCACAGGCCGATCCGAGCATCCCAGCTCGCGCTGGCGATCAAGGTTTTGTCCGGCGAAACAGCCAAACCCTGAACTTTGGCCGTATGGCCTTCCAGCCTCTGTTGCGTTCCTGCGACACGGTCCCAGAGGATCAGATCATTGTCGTCTCCCGCTGAGACAAGACGGTGGGTATCGATACACTCGACCACTTTCACTGCAGCTTCATGACCATCCAGCCATGCCGGGTCTCGATCCGTCCAAAGACCGACGGAATTGTCGAAACTCGCTGTTGCCACAACACCGGTCTCGGGTTCCACCGCAATATCCATAACTGGACCGCCATGCCCTTTGAGGGTTTGGAATTCGGTCGCCAGAGCCGGTGTTACTGCCCAAACGGACCAGCACACGTAAATTGCAATTGCCACGACGGTGTTTCGTCCAACCGCCGCTAATGCCCTTTGGATGAGAGACACGCGCATCGAACTGATCACCTGAACGGCTATTCAGCGGGAACAGCGTTTTTGGCTTCCCGGTCTTTTTCGGCGGCTTCAACTTCCGCAACCCAAAGCCCGTGGTGTTCCTTCGCCCACTGCAACTCGACCTCTCCGGACCCCATGGCGTCGTAAGCGCCTTCCATACCAACTGATCCGATGTAGATGTGGGCCAGAATGATCGCCATCATCAGGAATGCAACAATGGAGTGCCAAAGTTGGGCATACTGCATTTCCTCATGTGGCGCGAGCTGGGTCGGCAACTCTCCAAATCCAATCAGTTGAGGCAATCCCGTCGAGTTCAGCACATTGAATGTCGCCGCAAACATTGGATATTCAAACGGGAAGAGCAGTGAAATACCGGACGCGGAAATAGACGCGCCGAGAACAATCACGCTCCAGAAGATCATCTTCTGACCGAAATTGAATTTCTTCGCAGGAGGGTGCACACCTTTTTTGAGGAGCCCGCCACCAACAGCAATCCATTTCAAATCAGTCTTGTTGGGGATGTTGTGGACCACCCACATCACGAATACCATCACCAGTGCGATCATGAATGCCCAGGATACATTGTTATGGATCCATTTTGAGGCCTGCGCGATAGGGGCAAAAGCTTCGTGCCCGATCAGCGGGATAATGGCCATCCGGCCGAATAAGGTGATCAGACCGGTGATGCCGAGCAGGATGAAAGAGCCGGCCAGCAGCCAATGACCAAACCGCTCGACCGCTTTGAAACGGGTAATTGTCCGGCCGGTTTTCTCACCATCGATGCGGATGCGGCCGCGAAGCAGATAGAACAGAGCCAGGAAACCGAGAGTTCCAAGCAGAAGATAGCCGCCATAGGTGGCGAGCGGCCCCTGTCGGAACAACAGCCACCGCATGCCACCGTCCTGTATGAGAACGGATGCCACCTGCCCCCCAGATGAAACGGTTACATCGGCAGACCCAAACCGAAGCGCACGCCAAAGCTCCGGGTCGGATGCTCCGCCGAGTGTGCCGAGTTGAGAACTCATGCTTGCAGCTGAGTCCGGATCGCCGGTCGCGTTCCTGCGGAAGTCATTATCGATCTTCTCACCACGCTGGCGCTTCAGAATGTCATCCAGAGTTTGTGCGCCGCCTGTCGCGGAGCGATCGACGTCAGCGCTTGGTGCCGCAGTGTCCTGCGCAAAGGCTTGCATCATGAAAGCAAACAGAACGGCAAATGCCAGCACGAAACGATTCATCTCTGGTTCCTCACCCGATTGTTCCCGTAGAGACAGGTGAGGCGGCAAACAGCCGCCCCACTCATTTTTCCTTTGTCAGAAGGGCGTTTGATCGGCCGGCCCAGAGCACCTCTGAGCCGGCGATGATCAACATATCCTTAGCCGCCGTTTTGGCCGTATGCAGAGCCCCAGCCCCAGGCGCCGGAGCCGAAGCCGCGAGCAACCACACGCTCACGGTAGATGTTGGCGACAACGTCGCCATCACCTGCGAGCAGGGCTTTGGTTGAACACATTTCCGCGCAGATCGGCAGCTTGCCTTCCGCAATACGATTGCGGCCGTATTTTGCGAATTCCGCAGTGGAATGGTTCTCTTCGGGGCCACCAGCACAGAAGGTACACTTGTCCATCTTGCCGCGTGATCCGAAGTTACCCGCTTGCGGGAACTGCGGTGCGCCGAACGGACAGGCATAGAAGCAATAGCCGCAGCCAATGCACAGGTCTTTCGAGTGAAGGACCACACCTTCTTCATTCTGGTAGAAGCAGTCGACCGGGCACACCGCCATACAAGGTGCGTCCGAACAGTGCATGCAGGCGACGGAGATCGACCGTTCCCCCGGCTTTCCATCATTGATGGTCACAACCCGGCGGCGGTTGATGCCCCACGGCACCTCATGCTCGTTCTTACAGGCGGTCACGCAGGCATTGCATTCGATGCAACGCTCAGCGTCACAGAGGAACTTTGCCCTCGCTTGTCCACTAAGTGCCATTACGTGTCCTCCTTACGCTGCCGAGATCTTGCAGAGAGTGGCTTTGGTCTCCTGCATCTGGGTAACGGAGTCGTAGCCGTAGGTTTGAGCCGTGTTCGTGCTCTCGCCGAGAACATACGGGTCGGCCCCTTTCGGATATTTCGACCGCTTGGCCTCGCCCTGGTAATGGCCGCCGAAGTGGAACGGCATGAAGGCAACACCCTCACCGACCCGTTCGGTCACCATCGCCATGACCTTGACCTTGCCGCCTTCAGGACCTTCAACCCAAACCTGAGCGCCGTCCCGAATGCCAATGTTGTTGGCATCACGCGGATTAACTTCGACGAACATGTCCTGCTGAAGTTCGGCAAGCCAAGGGTTCGACCGTGTCTCGTCACCACCGCCTTCATACTCGACCAGACGACCGGAGGTCAGGATGATCGGGTAATCACGGGAGAAGTCCTGCTTCTGGATCGAGGCGTAAAGCGTCGGCAGACGGTAGAACTTGCGGTCTTCGTAGGTCGGGTAGTCCGCCACGAGATCCCGGCGATTGGTGTAGAGCGGCTCGCGGTGAAGCGGAACCGGATCCGGGAAGGTCCATACAACAGCACGAGCCTTCGCGTTGCCGAACGGTGAGCAGCCGTGCTTGATGGCCACCCGCTGGATACCGCCGGAAAGGTCGGTTTTCCAATTGGTTTTCGGTCCAGCGACAGCATCAATCGCTGTACGCTCTTCATCGGTCAGGTCGCCGTCCCATCCAAGATCCATCAGCATCTGCATGGTGAATTCCGGATAGCCGTCCTGAATTTCCGCGCCCGGATTTGAGACACCTTCGGCCAGGAGGTTCTGACCATCGCGCTCGACACCAAAACGTGCCCGGAAACTCAAGCCCCCTTCGGCGACCGGCTTGGACATGTCGTAGAGGTTCGGCGTGCCCGGGTGCTTCATATCCGCAGTGCCCCAGCACGGCCATGGCATACCGTAGTAGTCGCCATCCGCGGGACCGCCATTTGCCTGCAGCGTCGTTCTGTCGAACGTGTGCTGGTTGGCCATGTGCAGCTTGATCCGTTCCGGTGACTGACCAGTGTAGCCGACCGTCCACATGCCGCGGTTGAACTCGCGGGTTGTGTCCTCGATGTTCGGCGTGATGCCGTCATCCTCAAGAGCGATGTTGCGGAAGATCCGGTCATGGAAACCGAATTTCTTGGCAAACAGACCAATGATTTCGTGGTCGGTCTTGGATTCGAACAACGGCTCGATCACCTGATCGCGCCACTGAATGGAGCGGTTTGAGGCGGTGACAGATCCATAGGTTTCGAACTGTGTCGTTGCCGGGAGTAGGTAGACACCATCCGTCCGGTCATGAAGCACGGCAGAGACTGTCGGGAACGGGTCAATGACGACCAGCGTGTCCAGCTTCTCCATCGCGGTTTTCATTTCCGTCATCCGGGTCTGAGAGTTTGGAGCGTGGCCCCAAAGCACCATGGCCCGAACTTCAGCCGGCTGATCGGTATTCGCCGGATCTTCCAGAACCCCGTCGATCCAGCGACTGACCGGGATACCGGTGAGGTTCATGAGGTTCTTTTCTTTGCCGTCAGCGCCGGTCGTCTTAGCGAACTGCCCTTTCAGCCAATCAAGATCCTCACCCCAGACACGGGACCAGTGCCCCCATGCTCCTGCGCTCAAACCGTAATAGCCCGGCAGGGTGTGGGACAGAACGCCAAGATCTGTCGCGCCCTGAACGTTGTCGTGGCCGCGGAAGATGTTGGTGCCGCCGCCGGTTGCACCCATATTCCCAAGTGCCAACTGCAGCACGCAGTAAGCACGGGTGTTATTATTACCGTTCGTGTGCTGCGTACCACCCATGCACCAGATCACGGTGCCCGGACGGTTGTTTGCAAGCGTCCGCGCAACGCGTTTAAGCTGGCTGCCCGGAGTGCCGGTGACCCGTTCAACTTCATCCGGCGTCCACTTGGCAACTTCTTCCTTGATCTGGTCCATGCCCCAGACACGGGTCCTGATGAATTCTTAGTCCTCCCACCCATTGTCGAAGATATGCCAGAGG
>CALDSI010000203.1 GCA_937911395.1 uncultured Labrenzia sp. | reverse complement strand
AAGGATATCCCTTCTCTTCGAACTCCTTGGTGTAGTCGGCAACGGCTTCGGTGTAAGCCGCCATCAATTTGTCAGCATCGAACCCAACGCTGTTTGCGTTTTCTTTCCACTCCTCAATGAACGGCTGCGTCGCAGCGTTCATCGCGGCACGGTCCTCAACGCTCAGCTCGAGCACCTTGATGTCCCTCTCGAATTCGCCAGCTTTCATGGCTTCAAGCGCCTTGGCATTACGGCTCATGACGATCTGGGCGAACTCATCCGCCAGTTCTTCACCGGTCTGCAGCATGATCGATTGCTGCTCTTCACTCAGTGCATCGAACGACTGCTTGTTCATAAACATGCCGAAGCCGCCAATCTGACCCCAGTTCAGGACAGTGAAGCTGTCGATCACTTCGTGCCACTTCAGAGCCGGGATGATGTAGGTGTAGCCTTGGCTGCAGTCGATCAGACCATTGTTCAGCGCCTGATAAGCCTCATAGACACTGAGATTGACCATGGTGGCACCCATTTGGCCGAACACCTTGCCGTATACACCAGCGCCGCGGATCCTCTTGTCCGCGATATCCTTCACAGAGCTGATTTCACCGCCCGTACAGGCCACGTTGACGTCTGATGCGGTAAAGGTCCCGATGTAGACCAGGTTTTTATCGGCCAGATGTTTTGTGATTTCCGGCGTGTTGCGCATCAGTTTGTCTGTGGCCTTCAGGCCAACCCAGACATTCGGGCCGCTGATCGGCAGATCAGCGATGGAGTAGGCTGCCATTTCTTTCTGGAAATAGGCCGAGATGATCGACCCGGCATCCGCAACACCAAAACCAATGGCATTGGCCGATGCATTTGCCTTGAACAGGGCGCCGCCAAACTGAATGTCCAGTTTCATGTCACCGCCGGACAGCTCGCCGATCCGGTTGTTGAACCACTCCAGTGCCGTTGGAATGGTGCCGCGGGCCGGTCCTGCGTGCCCATAAAATATCGTGGTTTCCGCAACGGCTGCGGACGCACTCAGTCCTGTGGCAAGAACCGCTCCTGCGAGCAAAGACTTCAAAACTTTCATAGGGTCTCATCCTCCATCGACCTTAGATTATTCCACTATATGGAATTATTTTTCATTTGAAAGAATAAAGTGCATTCCCTCAAACTTGCCGTCCGCCGGACCGGGAAAACCCGGCAAACAGGCTGGTTTCTGTGACAACCTTATTCGGTCACCCCTTTGCGAAGGCTGCGTTTTATGCAGGCTCAGCCAGGTTTTCCGCGAAGGTCTCGATCAGTTTGGATTTCAGGATTTTTCCGGTAGGCGCGGCCGGCAACTCATTGGCGATCACAATCCTGCTCGGCCGCTTGTACGGCGCGAGCCGGTCTTGCAGGAACGCTTTCAAGTCATCCTCTGTCACAGGGCTGCCTTTCGCGACCTTCACAAAGGCAAGAACCTCTTCGTTGCCTTCCACCGGGCGCCCGACGACACCGGCGACAATCACCTCCGGATGGTCGGTCAGGATCCCCTCGACCTCCACCGGATAGACATTGAAGCCGGAACGAATGATCAGTTCCTTGGACCGGCCCGCGATGTGCAGGCGGCCTTCTGCATCGAACCGGCCAAGATCACCTGTTTTGAAGAAACCGTCGGCCGTCATGACCTCCGCGGTTCGCTCCGGATCCCGGAAATACCCCTTCATGACTTGCGGGCCCCCAAGAAGGATCTCGCCAATCCCCTTGTCCGGCTCTGCTCCCAGAGCCTCCAGATCCAGCCGCAGAACACACTCGCCCATCGCCCGACCCACACTGATATCCGGGTCGCCGATCTCGTTGAGGGTTGCACAGACACCAGCGGCGCCTTCCGTCAGGCCGTAGCCGTTCTGGAGGGGCAACCCGTAAAACGCCTCGGCTTCCCGTTTCCAGGCCGGATCGAGCGGGGCGCCACCGGACGACACAAATCTCAGGTGGCCAGCATCGTATTTCGCCTTGTTGTGGGCCCGCGCGTAGTGAAACAGGTGGGCATGCATTTGCGGCACACCAGGCAACAGCGTGACATCCGTTTGCAAGGCCTCATAGAGCCGCGAGACATCGAACCTTGGCTCAAGACGCAATGTTGTCTGGGCGACTGCGACCGATAAAAGGGCAACAAAGCCATAAATGTGTGACAGAGGCAGCGCCAGGTAAGTGACATCGTCATCACGCCGGCTCCGGAGTTTCACCGAAGCAAGAGCAGCACTGTTCAAATTGCCGTGGGTGAGCATGGCCGCCTTCGGTGTTCCGGTCGTGCCTGATGTGTAAAGCATCAGGGCCACCTGTTCCCGGCCGTCAGCAAAGACCGGTTCCGCTTCAGCCCCCTCGCGGCGCATCAAGGCTGCTTCTCCGAAACTGCCGGTCACGGTCTTTGCGCCGAAGTGATGGGCATGGGCATTGGCTGCCTCAGACACATCCGTGCTGAACATGACAACGCTTGGATCACTGTGCGCAAAAATCCGCTCCAGCTCTGCATCGGTCAGGCGCGCGTTGATCGGCACTATGATAGCGTCCATCCGGCTGGCTGCATAAAAGAACGCTGGAACCGAAACGCAGTTTTCAAAAACCATCACCAGACGGTCACCGGCCTTCAGACCGTATGAGCGCAAAAACTCTTCCGCCTCGCCTGCCGCTGCCTTCAGATCGGTCCAGGTAAATGCCCGGTCTGCATAGTCGTGAATGGCAACGGTATCGCCCCGGTTTGCGGCCGCATCATCCAGAAAATCATGAATGCGATTGTGCATTGCGTTTCCTCCCAATCGCCGCTCTTCAGGCAGCGTTTGTCAGCCGTTTATTGTCCGCCCCTCAGTCGCGAAACACCGGACGGGTGTTGTTCAAAATGGCCGCAATGCCCCGGCGGGCCTCCTCGCCCCCCAAAGCCTCAGCCATGGCATCTCGCTCAGAGC
>CALDSI010000202.1 GCA_937911395.1 uncultured Labrenzia sp. | reverse complement strand
CATGTCCAAGAACTGGGCAATGACGGGATGGCGTATTGGTTGGATTTCGGCACCAGAAGCGCTCGGCCAGGTCGTGGAAAACCTCATCCAATATTCAACGTCCGGCGTCCCAATGTTCAACCAGCGAGCGGCAGTCTCGGCTTTGAATGACGGCCATGCCTTTCTCGAGCGGCAAGTTGCCCTTGCCAATGAGGGGCGTAAGTGCGTGGTGCTGGGGCTTGGAGCTTTGAATCGCGGCAGGATCGCGGCCCCTCAAGGTGCGTTTTATTTGTTCTTTTCCATCGACGGTGTTGAAGACACAAGGAAGTTTGCGATGGATTGTGTCCGCGAGACCGGTGTGGGTCTTGCACCTGGAACAGCGTTCGGAAACGGCGGAGAAAACTACATTCGCTTGTGCTTTGCGCGCCAGCGCGCCCATTTGGAAGAAGCTATCCAAAGAATTAGCGTTTGGTTGCCAGAGATTTAGAACAAAGACGGGTTGCTGGCGTACGTGAAAATCCGTAAGTCTTGGTGGAGGGGTGAGTTCCATCGGGGTGCGGCATGGCGGATGACAGCGTGATTGATAGCGGAGAAGTTGCCGCGACGATCTCTGACGCCCGTTTGGACAGTGTCTTTAACACTGCTGTTGACGGCATAATCGTCATCAACGCGAAATGCCAAATCCTGGCATTCAACAAGGCCTGCGAAAAACTATTCGGTTATTCCGCAACAGATCTGCTTGGCGAGAATGTCAATCGGATCATGCCTTCCGACTATGCGCATCATCACGACTCCTACGTTCAAAACTATCTGGATACGGGCCACAAGAAGATCATCGGCATCGGCCGGGAGGTCAAAGGCCAGCATAAGGATGGGACAGTTTTTCCGTTGGAGTTATCGGTTGGCGAGGCAGTCACACCTGAAGGCCGCCAGTTCATAGGCATATTGCGGGACTTAAGGCCGCGCAAGCAGATCGAAGAGCGTTTGAGCAAAGCGCAGGCTCAATTGTTGCACATGACGCGGTTAAGTGCGCTCGACGAGATGGGTGCTGCCATTGCTCATGAATTAAATCAGCCGCTCACAGCCATTCTGCTCTATCTGCAGTCCGTTTCCCGCAAGGCCTCCGCGGACGAACGTCTGACACCGGTTATGTTGGATGTGATCTCAAAGGCGGTGAAGGAAGCTGAGCGCGCCAGCGAAATTATTCAACGCATGCGCCAACTGGTGGAGCGGAAGGATCCGGAGCGCAAAGAAGTCGATGTCGATGAGCTGGTGACCACTTGTCTGGAGATGGCAGATTTGGGTGCGATCGACGAACCGTCTATCATGGTCGCCAAAGTCGATAAGAACCTCCCGACCTTGATGGCCGATCCGGTGCAAATCCGGCAAATACTTATCAACCTACTTCGCAACGCTCGAGAAGCCGTCGCCGGCCAAGCGGAAAGAAAAGTGACCTTGGCGGTATGCCTTGGTGAGAATGCGCTCGAGTTTCGCATCAAAGACAACGGACCGGGTGTTTCTGACCAAGTTGCAGACAGTCTTTTCAGGGCATTCAGCGGCGCAAAGCACAAGGGCGTCGGCTTGGGGTTGGCAATTTCCAGATCAATCGCGCAAAATCACGGCGGTGACTTGCGTCTCGAACAATCAGCACCGGGTGCAGGAGCGTCGTTTCTTCTGACGCTGCCCGTCACAATCGAAGAAACCGGGACGGAATAAACGCGGACGGCCCCGACTCAGGACAAGGAAGTAAATCGATGAAAGCGAACGCTGACGCCATCTATATCGTAGACGATGATGCCGCTGTGCGTGACGCCCTATCCGTATTGTTCAACATGGAGGGCTTTATCGTTGAAACCTTCACCGATGGGGACGCGTTCGTACAGTCTGCCAGCAAAGCCGTGCCTGCCTGTATCATGCTGGATGTTCATATGCCGGGGCGTTCCGGTATCGAAGTTTTGAAGGCGCTTAACGCGGAAAACTATCCCGCGCCGATCTTTATCATCTCCGGCCAGGGGGATATTCCCTTGGCGGTGGAAGCCATTCGCAACGGCGCGCACGACTTCATTGAAAAGCCTTTCTCAGCCGAGTCGGTTCTGGAGCGCGTCCGCGAAGGCATAAACGCCATGAAGCAGCGCCAATCCTCCGATGGCGGGATGCAGTTTGAGGGTGTAGACCTTTTGACCCGCCGGGAGCTCGAAGTGCTGAAAGAAATCACGGATGGCGCCTCCAACAAGGAAGCTGGCAGGACACTCGGCATCAGCCCGCGCACGGTCGAAGTTCACCGCGCTCGAATCATGGAAAAGCTCGGGGCCCGCAATGCGGCCGAGTTGGTCCGAATTGTTCTCGGCCACGGTGCGTCAGGATAACTGGAAACGCTTGAAGGCCTCATCGGATACGTAATCACGCGAAAACGTAGTATTGCGTACATCTGATCGAGTGTTTTTGGCGTAATTTCTCCGAAGGTTTGGCAATCTCGACCAAACCGTGAGGACATTGCCAAGTGATTGTTCACATTGTCGAAGACGATCGGGCGGTTGCCGACGCACTTTATATAGTGCTTGGCGAGCTAGGTTATCTTGCGGCCGTTTACAGTGATGGTGAAACTTTTCTGGCCGAAGCGACCGTTTCGGCCAATGATATTGTCTTGCTTGACCTTGGACTTCCGGGAATGAGCGGTGTGGATGTTGCCCATCAACTTAATTCCCGGGCGAGCGCTCCTCGCATTATTGCGATCTCCGGCAAGACCCGTGCCGGCTTGAACAGGCATCTCAGGGATTTGCCCGATATGCCGCTGTTAAGAAAGCCATTGTCGATGGAAGCTTTGGCTGAGGCTGTGGCATAACCGCCTGCGTCCGAATATCTCATATGTAGTTTTTCTTACGCAGACACCCTAATTTCTCCTGCAACATCTGATAGATACAGTTTCTCCTGCGGTTGGCAGAACGTCGGACGGGACGTTTGGCAGCAACAGTCGAACCACGGACCTTTCATAAGAGGGGTCGCCAGTTCAACAGTTGCCATGACCGGACTACGCCGCACAGGTCTGTGCGCAGGAGGGATTGAAATGGCTTACTATGAAGCAGATACTTTCGGGCATGCGGTTGGAACCGGTCGTCCGGTTGCCGAGATGTGTGCATCCAAAGGGACTTCTTTTGAACATTTTGGGGCCAAACAGGCCCGCTACGATACTCACGCGGTGATCTACTACGAGGGGGATCCGGCGAAACGGCTCTATGAGTTGGCGAGTGGTACGGTGATGCTCTACAAGCTGCTGCCGGACGGACGCCGTCAGGTTGTTGAAGTTTTGCGCCCGGGCGATCTGTTTGGACTTTCTGGAGCTGAAGAGAACGATTGCACCGCGGAAACGCTGACGGATGCGAAGGTCAATGAGATCGATCTGCGCCATGTTGAGAAATCGGATGATTTGCAGCGGCATCTGACCAAATGCTTGACCAAGCAAATGCGTGTTCTCCATGAACATGCTGTCCTGCTTGGCCGGAAATCCGCCGTTGAGCGTGTTGCAAGCTTTCTGATGCATCTGGTTCCGAACCGCGGCGGCCTCGGCTGCGTAGGTCCGGTTGACGAGAGCGACGACGGTTATGATCTCCAGCTCCACATGACGCGGCAAGAAATCGCAGATTATCTCGGACTAACCATTGAAACTGTCAGCCGTGTGGTCTCGGATATGAAGCGCCGCGGGATCATCCGTGTGGACCGTTCAGACAAAATCCACCTCAACAAGGTCTGCGGCCTGTGCCAAATGACGGGCATGCACTGAACACAGTGCGCTAGTCCAATAAAACAGCCGCGGATCCGTCTGCGGCTTTTTTGTTTGGACGTTAGCGAATAAAACGCAGATTGCCGCTTGAGCCGGACCTATGGTCATACCTTAGAGCGACGCTCAGGAGGTCCTCATGGACAAGAATATCCAGAACGCCGTTC